>CAYPNO010000042.1:0-2871 GCA_964411865.1 uncultured Desulfuromonas sp.
CCAATCTTACGGGATTGAGGCCACGATGGCCTTATTAATTTACAGCACTATACGGACATAACCTGCTTAAAAACATTATATGAAATCTCGGCGACACTCTAGGTGAATTGGGTTACACTGGCGCGGTCTTAGCCCCCATGATTCATGGCGAATGTGTCCACACGTGTTGGCAACCCTGAATCTCATCCCTTTAGTTTTATGCGAGGTTGTAGTGTCCCCTGCCCCCCTTGATATTCTCCATTCTATTTTTGGCTTTCGGGAGTTTCGCCCGTTGCAGCAAACCATCGTGGATCGGGTGGTGGAGGGGAAGAATGCCTTTGTCCTGATGCAGACAGGTGGGGGGAAGTCGCTGTGCTACCAGATTCCCGCGCTGTGCCGTGCCGGGGTTGGCATAGTCGTATCCCCGCTGATATCGCTGATGAAGGATCAGGTCGATGCTCTGGTGCTCAACGGGGTGCGCGCGGCCTGTTACAACTCCTCGCTGACGGCGGAGCAAAGTCGGCAGGTGCTGGCACGCCTCCATCAGCAGGAGCTGGATCTGCTGTATGTAGCGCCGGAACGCTTGATGTCTTCCGCCTTTATCGAACGCCTGCAGACACTGCCTCTTGCCCTGATCGCAATTGATGAAGCCCACTGTGTATCGCAGTGGGGGCATGACTTTCGCCCGGAATATGCTCAGCTGGGGAATTTACGCCATATCTTCCCTGACACCCCGCTGGTGGCTCTGACCGCAACCGCCGATCCGCAGACGCGCCAGGATATTATGCAACGTCTAATGTTGTCGCCTGACGATCTCTTTATCAGTGGCTTTGATCGTCCCAATATCCGCTATACGGTGGTGGACAAACAAAAGCCTGCGGCGCAACTACTTCAGTTTCTGAATGATCATCCTGATGAAGCGGGGATTATTTACGCCCTGAGCCGTAAACGGGTGGAGGAAATAAGCACCCGCCTGCAACAGCAGGGCTACGCCGCAGCGCCATATCACGCCGGGCTGCCGGATAAAACGCGCCAGCAGGTGCAGGAACAGTTTCTGTGTGATGAAGTGCAGATTGTGGTGGCCACCGTGGCGTTCGGGATGGGGATCGACAAGCCCAATGTGCGCTTTATTGTCCACTACGACCTGCCGAAGACCATCGAAAGCTATTATCAGGAGACTGGGCGTGCAGGACGTGACGGCCTGCCGGCTGAGGCGCTGTTGCTATTTGGCTACGGCGATATTGCCATCGCGCGCGGCCTGATTGAGAAAGGGAGTAACGCAGAGCATAAGCGCATCGAACTGCATAAACTCAATGCCATGATCAGTTATGCCGAGCCCCTGACCTGTCGACGGCGGGCGCTGCTTGGGTATTTTGGCGAGCAACTCAAAGAAGATTGTGGCAATTGTGATATCTGCCTCAATCCACCCCGGCGTTACGATGCCACCCAAGACGCGCAGAAGGTGCTGTCCTGCGTATACCGCGTCGGGCAACGTTTTGGTGCCGGGCATGTGATAGATGTGCTGCGCGGTTCACATAACCAGCGTATCTTGGAGCTTGGACATGATCGCCTGAGCACCTTCGCCATCGGTGAAGATAAGGGGCAGGAGTTCTGGGGCGGTTTGATCCGCCAGTTGGTTCATCTAGGCTATCTGCGCCAGGATGTAGCCAACTACTCGGTACTGAAGCTGACCGAAGAGTCCCGCAGCGTTCTGACCGCTAAAGAGACCCTCCATTTAGCCCGCCCCCGCCTCAAGGCAGCGCAAAAGAAAGTCGCTAAAAAACGCGCGCTTGATCTCGATTATGATACGGACTTGTTTGAAGTGCTACGCGAGCTGCGCAAGGAGCTTGCCACCGAGGGTGAGGTCCCCCCCTTTGTGATCTTCAGCGATGTCTCTTTGGCTGAGATGGCTTTTCATCTGCCGATAAACGAAGCAGAAATGCTAACTATCAATGGCGTCGGCAAACACAAAATGGCTAAATATGGGACTCAATTTATCCAAACCATCCAGCAGTATTGTGAGCAAGCGGTGGCAAAATCCTAGCTGCACATATGCGGTGGGGCTGCTGGCGGAATCTGGCCAATCACTTCAAATTATCCTTCCAAACTGCCCCCCAAGGCCTGATGAAGGTTTACCCGCTGCTCCAGCACTATGCCTTGGTCGAGAGCCGATTCAACCTGGCTGAAGGACATCAACGCCATATTAAGGAATCTCGGTCGTTTAAACGCACCATAATCCTGCTAACGCTGCACCTTACCCTGAACCGTCTTGCGCCCCCACTGTAGCGCCTCCTTGTGGGAATTAAAGAATAGGTCAAGGCGCTGGGGCCCTTTGATGGCGGAACCCTTGTCCTCCACCCGTCCCCAGCCATAATCGGGGATATAGATGCGGGTACGCGGCGGAATGTGGCTCCAGTCGGCCGCGATGGTGCCATCGTGGCTAAACCACATCCACGGCAGAATCAAGCGATGGGGCAACGTCCACGGATGGGCCAGGGTGTCGATCGAAAGCAAACCCGCATAGGGTTCGCGCGGTTTAGTGCCCAACGCGGTCTTACCGGTGTACACATCCCCTTTATTCGGTCCTGCGACAAAGTGGCGATTCCAGAAATCGGGAAAGTCGCGCCCCCAAGAGCAGCATGACGAGCACCCACAATATGCAGTGGTTTTGAAGGTTTTCTGATAAGTGGAACTACATCCACTTAAGAGTATAAATATACATACAAGTAAAGCTAATCGCACTCGGACTCTCCTGTTTTAATAACGGTAACCATCGCATGGCGTTTAATCACTCACGCGATATTCAACCTATTAACTTGCAACATATTTTCCCAAACTACACTCTTAGCCTAACATGCGCAAAACCATTCAATCCATCTGATTCCCTTTTTC
>CAYPNO010000042.1:2971-5045 GCA_964411865.1 uncultured Desulfuromonas sp.
TACACTCTTAGCCTAACATGCGCAAAACCATTCAATCCATCTGATTCCCTTTTTCGGGCCCTTTCCAGCGCGTATGCCAGCGGAAGAACTCCCCCCTGTTATAACGGTCTCTTCGGGTGTATGCTGTGGTGTTGAGGTCTTAGTTATTTGCGGCAATTGGGCCTCAATAGGCGCGTATGCACAGAACGGCGGGAAAGAAACCAGCAGGAGGGAAACAACATGGGCAAAATAAAAAAAATAGGTATCATTATCTGCATAATGTTACTCGTTGGGGTAATAGGTGGGGCTGTATTAGTTAAAATGCTCATCACCCCTGAACGGGTAAAGGCCACGGTGATCCCTCTGGCAGAACAGCAACTAGGGCGTAGCGTTACCCTTGACTCCATCGAAATCAGCCTATTTTCCGGTATCGTACTGGAAGGGTTTGGCATAAAAGAGCGGGACAGTCAGGAGTATTTCATCCACGCCGAGTGTGCGCTACTGCGTTATCGTTTCTGGCCCTTGCTGCGTCTGCAGATCGAGGTGGATGAAATCACCCTGCAGCAACCGCAGATAACCATTGTGCGTCACCGCGACGGCACCTTTAACTTTTCCGACCTGCTTGCAGTTGTCGATCAAGCCCCCGCATCCACTCCTACCCCTACGCCCACAGCCGAACCCACTGCAGCGCAGGCAGGTGCGGCGGTAGCAGCCATCAATCTTAGCATTGCGAACCTTAATCTTAAAGATGGGCAACTCCATTTTACCGATAATGCCGTTGATGCCCCGCGCTCCCATAAGTACGAAATAAACCAACTTCAGATCAATGCGCGCGCCCTCTCATTACGCAAACCGTTTCCCGTTAAGCTTTCATGCAATATCAACGGTGCCCCCTTGGCTTTTAGCGGTGATCTTGATCTCATGCAGAGTTCCATGGATGCCGAAGTAACCCTGAACAAACTCGATATCGCAGCTTTTTCACCCTATTTTGCGAGCGTGATTCCCGGTAAGCTTAGCAGCCTTGCCCTCAGCACCAAACTACAGGTAAAAGCTGCTCCGACCAATATCATCTCTAGCGGCAAGCTTAATCTGGAGAATATCTCCATTGCTTTGGATGCGCTGCCTGATGCCCCTATTGCGGACGCGAACTTCAAGCTTGATTATGCAGCGGAATACAAACTCGACGCTGCCCAGGTGCACTTAAGCAAAGCAGACATGGATTACAATGGCATCAAGGTACAAATCAACGGGGCAATTCGGGCGCTGGATAAGGACCCAACCGTGGATCTTGAACTCGTGACCCAGAACCTCTCTATGGCTACTGCCCTTGCGGCACTGCCACCCGCACTGAGGACTAGCGCCGCAGAGAGCAAACCCAGTGGTGCCTTGAGTCTACGTGCATCTCTCAAGGGGCCCGTCAGCGCAGGCGCAGCTATCTTGCGCAGCGCGGAGCTGAAACTCCACGACCTACAAGCCGATGCAGCAGGATTGCGTCCTCTCCTGAACGGCCAGTTTATCCTCGAAAAAGAACGCCTACACAGCCAGGATCTGACCCTTAAAATCGGTGGCAATGTGGCCAAGATGGATATTACGGCGCGCAATCTGTTCGGCACTCCGATTATAATGACCCATAATATGCGTGCAGAGCGCTTCGATCTCGATGCCATCCTCGCTTCCGCAGCGGCCCCCGCAGCAACAAGTGAAAAGCTGACCAAGCCTCAACAGGGGAAATCTCCTGGCGCCACTGCCCCAGAAGAACTCGGCCCCTTTGCTATCCCACTTACCCTGGACGGCAACATCACCATCGGACAAGCCCTGTATCAGGGGCTTTCCATAGCAGACTTCAACATGAAGTACCGTCTGCAGGATAACGTCCTCGATATCTCCTCTTTAACCGGCGCCATCAGCGATGGAACCTTCTCCCAAAGCGCGCGCGTCGATCTGCGCAAGAAAGGCTTGGACTACAGCGGTAAAACCAGCCTAAAGGGTTTACAACTCGATCCGCTGGTAACTGCGCTGGCTCCAGATTCGGCCAACACCCTGTTCGGTGCTCTGACTCTTGATCTCGACTTTAATGGACACGGAACCCTGCCGG
>CAYPNO010000042.1:5145-13685 GCA_964411865.1 uncultured Desulfuromonas sp.
CTGTTCGGTGCTCTGACTCTTGATCTCGACTTTAATGGACACGGAACCCTGCCGGAGAACCTTAAGCAAAACATCAACGCCATAGGAAAGCTGAAGGTAGAAAAGGCGCGCATCAGTGGAATCGAGCTGACGAAGAAGCTGGCGGAATTCTTGAGTCTAGCGCAGTTGCGGGATATTCGCTTCGACAGTTGTGTCGCAGCTTTGGATATGCGCAACGGCCTAGCTCAGGTGGATGGCAACTTCTCTGGAACCAACTTGCGCGCGCTGCCTAAAGGAACCATCGGCACGGATGAGAGCCTGAATCTGGCTCTTAATGCGCGTCTAGCTCCAAAATTAGTGCAAGAGCTGGACCATAAAGGGCACATCGCTGGGTTCCTGGTCGATGCCGATGGCTGGGCTCTGTTGCCCCTAAAGGTCAAAGGCACTTTTTCCGACCCACGCATCAGCATCGACGAGGTCGCGCTGCAACAGCAGGTAGGCCAAAAGGCAATAGACACCCTCCAGCAGCGCCTGCTGGATAAGCTGGCTCCCAAACAAGAAAAACCACAGGGTGGCACCCCCAACAGCACTTCAGAAACGGGTGCAGAACCTCAACCAACCCAGCAAGATGCAACGCGTAAGCTGATTGACGATGCGCTCAAGGGGATCTTCGGCAAATAACCCCTCCCCCCCCTAGATTACTAGATTACGCGCCCAGCTTGTGCTAGGCTGGGCGCCTTTAATTTATGTGGCACTGCAACCTCCAGCAAAGTAGAAGAACTACGTCTTGAGCTGCCCTCCCTGCCCATTTTCGCTTACCCTTGATTCCGCAGATTCCCCCGTGATCCGCTGCGAGGCGCTCTTGCGCCATCTCCCCGCTAAACGCCGCATGTATGTAGGACACTGGGGCGAACGCCCGGTGGGGATAAAAATATTTGAAGGGCGCCGCGCAAAACGCCACTGGGAGAGGGAAAAACACGGGATAGAGCTTCTGCGGCAGCGCAACATTCTCACGCCGGAGCTGTTGTTTGCCGGCTCCCTACCCGATACCACCCCAATCCTCATCACCGCATTCATCCCCGATGCGATTACCGCCCAAGAACAATGGCAGCAGAGTGAAACAGAGCAGGAACTCCTTGTTCTTCTGCGCGATCTGACCCGCACCATCGCCCATATGCACCAGCAAGGTGTCTGGCAAAAGGACTTGCATCTGGGCAATTTCCTCCTCAGCAAGGGAGAAATCTACACCATCGACGGGGACGCTATCTGCGCACGGAGTACCGCAAAACTGCTCCCTTCCCGTATCAGACAGACCAACCTGACGTTGTTCCTGGCCCAGATCCCCCCACCGTATGAGCACCTATTTGAAAACCTGCTGGAGCACTACTGCGCCAAAACGGGAGACAACCTAAAAGATTGGGGCTCTATCTTGTCTAAAAAGATGCCGGCTCGGCGTAAAAAAAGGCGTCTGGTGTACGTTGCTAAAGCGTTTCGCACCTGTAGCGAATTTACCCGTCACCGCACCGGCGGTCAACTTACCATTCACCGCACAGACGCCCCTGCACACCTTATTCAACAATTGCTGGAAGCCCCGGATGCTTTGCTTGCCCAAGGGAAAATGCTGAAGGATGGCAACAGTGCTACCGTGGTACGCCTTCAAAGCAGTGACGGCGACTGGGTTATCAAACGCTACAACATAAGGGGATTCTGGCATGGCTTGAAGCGCTGCCTACGCCCTACGAGGGCAGCCGTTTCGTGGGGTAACGCCCACCGTCTCAAAATCAGCGAGATAAACACCCCCCACGCGCTTGCCATGGTGGAAAAACGCTTTGGCCCTTTTCGTCTTACGGGTTACTATGTGTGCGCTCATGCTCCAGCCCCCGACGTAGGCAAATATTTCAATACAAATTCACTGGCCGAAGTCGATAAACAACAGGCGATAGATACCCTTACGCACATGTTTCACCTCCTGCACCGTCTCGGTATCCGCCACGGCGATTGCAAGGCAAACAACTTTTTGCTCAAGGATGGGGTCCCGTGGGTGATCGACTTGGACGCCATGCGCGAGTTTCGCTGCAGGCACAACTTTTTACGCCATTACCAGGCGGACCGCGCCCGTTTTTTGCGCAACTGGGAGCCTGACAGCACCATATATCGCCAATTTGATACCAAACTGCCTTAAATTAGCCCACAAGCTATAATAACGGAGAACCAACCCATGTCTAAAGTGATTCTGGGCCTATCCGGCGCTCTGACCCATGATCCTTCCGCCGCCCTGTATATCGGCTCTGAACTGATAGCTGCAGCGGAGGAAGAACGTTTTATCCGCGATAAACACGCCAAAAACCGCATCCCCCTCGAATCCGCACGCTTCTGCCTTGATTATGCGGGCATTGAAGCGCGCGATGTCGACATTGTGGCGTTCCCGTTTGCGCCGATAGGGCTCAACCGCCCCGATCGCTGGCATTTCGCCAAGCGTTACTGGTATGCACCCGATCGCGCTCTCAACGCTCTTTTCAATGGTAACCGCCATTATCGGCGCAATGTCGCCAACGTGCGCAAGCTGACGGATAAGCTGGGGATAAACTGGGATACCATTGCCTTTGTACCGGTGGAGCATCACCTGGCTCACGCCAGCAGTGCATACCACTTGAGTGGATTCAAGGGTAAAACCGCTATTCTCGGTATTGACGGTAAAGGTGAATATGCCACCACCTTCTTTGGCTATGGCGAAAACGGTAAAATTCATAAGATCAAGGAGTTTTACGACCCCGATTCCCTGGGTGGGCTATACGGTGCCATGACCGAGTACCTGGGCTTTGACATGCTCGATGGAGAATTCAAGGTGATGGGGATGGCCCCCTACGGCGATCCGCGTAAGTATGATTTCTCGCGCTTAGCCCAATTTGAAAACGGCGAACTCAAGGTCAATACCCAGTTGGTCAACACCATCGGGTGGCGGCGTTACAAGGAGAACGGTAAAGGGTACTACTTCAGTAACAAATTGGTGGACTGGCTCGGGCCGAAGCGTCAGGGCGACTCCGCCGATGAACCCTATATCGATTACGCGGCATGCGTGCAGCAGCTGTTTGAAGATCTGTCTCTGAAGATGATCGATTACTATCTTAAAGATATTCTACAGGAAACCGGACAACTCTGTTTCGCCGGAGGGAGCGCCCTGAATGTGAAGCTCAATCAGCGCATCATCGACCTCCCCTACGTCAAGGAGCTGTTCGTGCAGCCTGCCGCCTCCGATGCGGGCACTGCGCTGGGTGCAGCTTCGTATGCCGCACATATGGCCGGATTCGAGGTGGAACCGCTCAAACATGTGTATCTAGGGCCGAAGTATACCAATGATGAGTGCATTAATGCGTGCAAGATCCATCCGCAAAAACCGGTGTGGGAAAAGATAAACAACATTCCTGAGGTAACAGCCAAACTGCTCGCTGAGGGGAACCCCGTGGCCTGGTTTCAGGGACGCATGGAGTTCGGCCCGCGCGCACTGGGATGTCGCAGCATCCTGGGCTGCCCAAGCGCCAAAGGAGTCGCAGACCGTATCAACGAGCAGATCAAATATCGGGAGCGCTGGCGTCCGTTCTGCCCCAGCATTCTGGATCGGATTGCGCCTGAGATTCTGCAGACCGACCACCCCGCGCCTTACATGACCTTCACCTTCGATGTGAATCCGGCATGGAAAGACAGAATCCCCGAAGTGGTGCACGAAGATGGCACTTCGCGCGCGCAGGTGGTGGAAAAGAACACCAATCCGCGCTACTACACCCTGATCGAGGAGCTGGAGAAGCTTACCGGCAACGGCGTGGTTCTCAACACTTCACTGAATCGCCGTGGTGAGCCCATGGTGTGCTCCCCCGAAGATGCCCTCAACATGTTCTACGGCAGCGATCTGGAATATCTGGTGTTGGAAGATGTGCTGGTGCAGAAGAAATGACCGCCGCTCCAGAAAAGAGTCAAGAAATCTTGATCAGCGTCATTATCCCAACCTATAATTATGCTGATTTTCTACCGCGCGCGCTGGAATCTGTCATCCCGCAACTCACAGAGCGGCATGAACTGATAATCGTCGATGACGGTTCAACCGACCACACCCCTACAGTGGTCGCGGCGTTGGCACAGCAATACCCCGAGCGTTTTCGCTACATTAGCAAAAAAAATGGGGGCGCTGCCTCAGCCAGAAATTACGGCATACAACATAGCAATGGCAAATTTCTGCTATTTCTCGATGCGGATGATGAACTTGCGCCACAAGCGCTAAGCAACATAGTCGAGCATCTGAACACCCATCCAGAAACCGAGGTTCTCATAGGGGGGCACGAAAGCATCTATCCCAACGGCAAACGCCGCAAGCACCTGGCAAAACCGCTGGCAGCAACTGGAGAAAAGAGATTAAACGACTACCTGCTGAAAAAAAGAATTCCGATTTGCCATGGTGCGACGCTCTTTCATCGCAAGGTTTTTACACGCGGACTTTATCCGGAAAACTTTAAGAGTTCCGAAGACATTCCCGTATTCGCTCAAGCACTGGCCAACTTTTCCTGCAACGTGCTCTTTTCCAACCTGGCCCTAATCCACAAACACGATGATAGCTTAAGACACAGATTTACCCCTTCACTGCCTGAAGGACTAGCTCTAGTTGATGAAATTTTTGCACCTGAGCGGCTTGGAGAGGAGTTCCAGAGGTTAAAAAAAAGGTATTTCATCCAAAGGAATCTCTCGCTCTTCAGGAGCGCTTATATTGCTGGAGAGAAAACTGCAGCTAAAAAGTATTTCACTAATGCCCTAAAAAAGAACCCAAGGGTTCTACTACGCTGGAGCTATACAAAAAAAGCCCTGAGGCTCTACTTAAACCTCGACAGGAGCAGCGGTGAAGAATAAACACATAAAACTCTATTGGTGGAATAAGCTTGAGCACGGAAAGAAAAACTTTGGCGACTGGCTGTCACCGGCTCTGGTTGAAGCCATTGCGGGGAAACCGGTTAGCTACTCCCCGCCTGACAAGTGTGATCTTGTCGGGATTGGCAGTATCCTCCACCGCCTGAAGAATCATTTCTGGACCCACCGCGTACATGTATGGGGCAGCGGACTGATCGAGCAACGCCCCACTTTTCGCAGTCCGCATATTTTTCATGCGGTGCGCGGCAAGGCGACTGCAGCCGCAATTAAAAATCAGGCGATAAAAACCCTGGGTGATCCTGGGCTGCTCAGTGACATCCTCTTGCCAGAACGGCACCGCGAAAAACGTTTTCGTGTAGGCATCGTACCGCACTATGTCGATCAACAGAATCCAGCCGTAGTGGAATTTGCCAAACAGGCTGGAGTTACATTTATAGATATATTTGCGGAGACCTTGGATTTTATCGAGCAAGTGGACGGGTGCGAGTTTATTCTGTCCTCAAGTCTGCATGGCTTGATTATTGCCGATGCGCTGGGGATTCCGAATGGATGGATCAAGCTCTCAGAGCATGTGCGCGGAGATGATTTCAAGTTCGCTGACTACTATTCTGTGTTCGGACTGGAGGAAACCATTCCCCTTCCGTTTACTGAAAAAACAACCGCTAAAGAGGTTGAATGCTGGTGCGCTACATACTCGCGCCCTGGGCTGGACACGATAAAGAAAGATTTATATGCGAGCTTCCCTTTCAGGTAATCTATCTGCGTAACATCTCCCCCTTATTTCCCCCTTCCCCATGCAACCACTATTTTATCTCCACTCTCAAAACGGGCCAATTCGGCAAAACCTTCTGGATATTCATACTCCTTTACCTCATCTACAAGCATTACTGCCATATCTACATTCTCTGCACAATCAACCTTTACCTTAAGATTTACACCTGGATCAGGACAAAAATATTCATCCATCCTGTCCGCATACAACATCAGCCTAGAATCATTAAACACAATTCTGGATTGACCATGTGGATCATATTGCTGCACCCATTCTCCAGCAGCGCGGATGCAGATATCCTGTGTATCTTTACTCGCGTACCCCAGCGTTTTATATGCTGGAGTAATAAAAAAGATACCCATAAGTAGCCATGCCAGTACTCTTCGGTACTTTAATTTGTGCCACCATAAAATTATCCCGTGGGCGATAAACGGAAGAGCCAGCACTATCGGCACCCGCATGTAGCGGGTTGTGGTGAAATTATGCACCATGCAGAACAAAAGATTTAGCACCATAAAGATACACCAAGGCCAGATAATAACCGCCTTGGATACTCTTGAATCGGAAACTCCTTCTATTTTAGAGTTAAATTTCAAGCCCCATAGAGCAAGCAGAGATGTCGGGAACACCCCTTTTATAAAGATTTCTACTAATCCTAAAAAGTAGACAATGGGAGCATAGTGGCGGGCGGTTTGCAGGATGTTATTGCGCAGACCAGCGGCGGGAAGTTGTTGCTGAAGTTGTTTCAATTCTGCCATCAGGCTCTGATAACCTGATAAAATATCCAGGGTTATCAGCCCTGTAAACCACTTAAGCACCTCTGGCAGGCGGGAATGGCCAGCAATACCAAAAACTGAAAACCCCCACACTGTAATACCAAGCAGCAAGAGTGCGAATAAGAATGCACCCAGCGCCTGCATGAGGAGGCGCACACTGAAATCTTCACGTTTGTTCCACAAATATAAGGCCGGCACCAAGGCTAATAACACCACCCCTTCTATGCGTAACAATGTTGCCAATACCGCCAGAACTACAGCACCTGCTAACACTTTGTACGTGGGGTGGTAATTGTGTTGAGCAATAAACGCCAAGGTTCCAAGCGCACACAGCAAAAAGAGCGGGTCCCGCACTATTCCGGTTGCCGGGGTATTGAAGGTGGGCAAGACGGCAAATAGCAGGATAGCGACCTTGGCACTGCCTTGATCAAACACGCGCAAGGTAAGAAAGTACACCGGCACCAGACACAGTACCAAAGGGATCAGACTGAGTAGCCTGCCCGCCAAAATCCAGTCGGGGACAATTAGGTGCAGAGTCGCGAGCAGAAGGGGGTAGAACGGCATGGGATAGTGTTGAATCCCTTCAGCAAACATCCCGCAGGAAAATTTTTGCGCCGCAGCTATATAAACCATGGCGTCGCGGTTAGCTACTGACGCAGCAGATAGCAAAGCCAGCTTTATGCCTAGGGATAACAATGCAATCGCTGGGAAAAACCAGGATATACGCCAGCAGTAAATCAGTTTACCCATCTAATTAATACCACTTTTACATCCTTGGGGTGGATTCAGGTTTAAAGCTAAAGGTATCCATTGGTGCTGTGATCTCTTGACAGTCAATTTATGCCTTTTGGAAAGAAACTTGTTCAATAATATCCACAGCCTTCTCAGGCATACTGAACAAATCATTTCGGTTAAGGTAGTCTCGTGCATTTTTCTGCAATACCGCAATATCAGCAGTGGTAATCAGTGTAAGGAGTGCTGCGTCCATTTCCTGCTGACCAAAGGGAGAATTCAAGACAATCCCGCTCTGAGCGTTCCTTATATGAAACGCATACCCGCATATTTCTGTGCAGAGGATGGGCAGCTGCGCCGCAATACTCTCGAGTAACACGGTGCCGGTATTTTCTCGATATGCCGGATGCAGCAGTACATCCGCCGCAAACAGCAACTCGGGGATATCATCCCGTCCACCGAGAAAAATTACCTGCTCCGCAACCTTCAACTCCTTAGCCATCCGCATAAAAGGGCGCGGGTTGTCCTGTCCCACAATATACAGACGGGTTTGGTGCCGCACCATTTCAGGCAAACTGGCGAGGGCGCGCAGACTGCGATCAACTCCTTTGGTTTTGAAGCCGGAGCCCACCATCAGGAGCATTTTATGCGTGTCACTCAAGCCCAGCTCAGCGCGTTTATGTTGACGCCGGTGTATGTAATCAGGTGGCGCGGTGCGGTCGCGCTGGATTCCGGGGGGCAGCAAATGCATCCGCTCTGGTTGGGTGTGATAAATTTGGGTAAAGATTTTCTGCTCGGTAGGGGAGATAAGGAGAATCTGCGTATCTACCTGCGGAGCGAAGACACTTGTTTCGGCGGCAAGAAAGCTGCGCGTGCGCGGCAGAATACTATACAAGGGTGAACGCTCCGCCACTTTGGCTGCAAAACATGGATCGGCTGCATAGTAAAAATCCAGCCCTGGCATCTTGTTAAACCCCACCAGCGCAGCATAGTTACCCCTGCCTACCAGTTCCCCCACTTTAAGGGCAAACTGCGCATAACGTCTGAAGTTCACGTGTGCTCGGACATCTATACACGTAATTGTCAGGGGCGGGGGAACCTCACCATTAGCCTCAAGGGTAAAGATATCTACACTATGACCGCGCGCCACACATTCTTGCGCAATCTTGATACAGTCGCGCTGCAACCCCCCATAGGGGAAATACTTGAACAGAGCAAAGGCTAGTTTCATCGTAGCTAAATTTCTCGTTGGGGAACATCGGGATACAGCAAGAAGGAGTAGTTGCAGCTAAAAGGGCTAATATCTACTTTTTTTACGCCGAACTTCTGCCGCTATGTCATGCCAGAGTTTTTTAGTCGCGCCCGACAAG
>CAYPNO010000043.1:0-13679 GCA_964411865.1 uncultured Desulfuromonas sp.
ACATCGCCTAAATGCATGGGGTGCACATCTGCTGCTGGGGAGAAGATTTGACCATTATCTGTGGAATCCGATTCTTAGTATTGAATATAGTTTTGCATCGGGAGATTCTGACCCAGATGATGGTAAGGTGGAGACGTTTCTGGGTGTGTTTGGTGCCAGAGATAAAATGTACCGGCGTATGCATTTTATGGCTTTGAGTAATTTGCACGATCTGCAGTTGAACTTGGAGTTTAAGCCGTTGAAAAAAGTTCAGGTTTATATCGGAGCACACAGGTTCTGGCTTGATGAAAAAAAAGATGGATGGTCGATGAATCGCAGCATCTACCGCGATTTGTCGGGTAAAAGTGGTCATCATCTTGGCGATGAAGTTGACCTGGTGTTGCAGTGGAACTTGGATGCTACAGCGCTTAACTCTAAAGCACAGATCGTTTTAATGGCAGGGTACAGTCATTTTTGGCCTGGAGAATTTGTTAAAAATGTTGCAGATGGCAGCGAGGCTGATTGGTTTTTTACCCAAATTGAGTGTAAGCATGCATTTTAATAATTTGTACAGGCTACGTGGCGGAGGGGCTGCGCTAATCCAAAGGTAGTCTTTAGGCTACGACCTTAAATGAATATCTACCACTGTGGTGCAGCAAAGGTTGGGAGAATTAGTTTTATAGTGAAAACTGCCTTGAACCTATGTCACAGTGGGTTGAATAGAATTCTGGTGAGTTAGTTCTGCTGCAAATTGGAGCAGAAATGTTAGAGCGTAAGATAGTTACAATGAAAAGAGGTGGTCATGTTTGGACTGGGAACATCGGAACTATTCATTGTTTTTGTGATTATCATTGTTTTATTCGGGGCTAAACGTTTGCCACAGTTGGGCTCAGGGGTGGGAAAAGGGATAAGAAATTTTAAAAAAGGTCTCAACAATGACGAAGACGAGATCAGCCCTTCGGAGAAACCGGACTTTAAAGATAAAGCAGAATAAATGGAGACACTCCCAAGTCTTATTCTCCCAACTTTGCTGTGGATGTCATGTATTACGGGGCCTGAATTAGCCTTTGTATGCAGGAGATGATCGATGTTCGGAATCGGAATGCCGGAACTGTTGTTGATTATGGCGTTAGCGCTCATATTTATCGGCCCCCAAAGGTTGCCCGTTATCGCCCGTGCCCTCGGACGCGGTATGCGGGAGTTTCGCAACGCGGCGGAAGACCTGAAGCGTACAATTGATATCGATGTACAGCATGATAGTGCCGCCAGAACGGAACACCAGAAACAAAGGGCAGGATCCGAGGTGAATACTGAAAATGGCGGTGAATGAACAGGGGTTTTCCTCCCATCTGGAGGAGTTGCGTCGTCGCCTGATAATCTGCATGCTCGCGTGGGTGGGAGGGTTTGGCCTCTGCTACGGTTTTGCACAGGAGCTATTTGAGTTTATCTCCCTTCCGGTACGTGCTTCCTTGCCGCAGGGGAGTTCGCTGGTGTTTATTCACGCCACCGAGCCTTTTTTCACCTTTCTTAAAATTAGCGCGGTGGCTGGATTCTTGCTCGCCCTGCCGATTGTTCTGTGGCAGATATGGGCCTTTGTCGCGCCCGCACTGTACCCGGGAGAAAAGCATCTGGCTATCCCCTTTGTGCTCTCTGGCTGTGCCTGCTTCGGCCTTGGGGCCTACTTCGGCTTTACCTTTGTGTTCCCCGTAATATTTACCTTTCTAATCAACCTCGGTCTTGGCGCCGGTGGCACTGAAGCGATGCTCTCCATGGGGGGGTATCTGGCGATGTCCACCCGGTTACTCTTTGCCTTCGGTCTGGTGTTCGAACTTCCTATAGTAATCTTTTTTCTCGCCCGCCTTGGGGTGGTGGATCATATTTGGCTGGGCAAAAATCGGCGCTATGCTTTTGTCTTCGCCTTTGTGATTGGTGCAACCCTCACTCCACCGGATGTTTTTTCTCAGATTTCCATCGCTCTTCCTTTCATTCTCCTGTACGAAGTGGGGATATGGGTGGCGCGGATTTTTTGCAAGAAAACACCTGGTGACACCGCTACCTTCACCCAACAAGGTGATGTTGTGGATGAAAACAAAGATAGATCTTTACAATGAATAGTGCGCTTCTGCTCCTTAGTTCTGTCCTTCAGCACGATTCTATCCTAAAAAAGTTTCCATATTCTCCCTGTGAGTAAATCATATTAAAATTTGAGTTGCGTCAATTTGTCATGAGCTTGGGTTGTGGTACTTATGCTTTTCCATTAAATATATTTTGTGCATCCGGGTTGTTACGTATCGGTTGAAGTGTCAATTATTTATATAGAATGACCTTGCAGGGTGACTACATAGGGAGAATGACTTTGAAATTACCAAATTCAAACATGACGTTGCAGCAAATCATCCATGAGTGGCCTGAAACCAAAGGAGTCTTTGCTGCCAATGATCTCCAAGAGTTGACTGAGCCCACTTATCTGCAACAGGTGGGGCGCTTCATGAAGTTGGAGACCGCCCTGAAGCGTAAAGGTTTTGCGGTGGAGACGTTTGAGAAACTCTTGCATGAAAAAATCATAGCAGCAACCCAACGCATCGATGTCACAGAGCCAGAGGTCGGTTCTGTAGGGGACGCTGATATTGATATCGCTGGATTGCTCCCGTGTCCGGTGCGGGTTCCGCTGCTTGAAGCGATAGATAGTTTTGTCTCTGACTACAAGGCTAACAGCGGCTTGAACGTATCCACTAGGTTCAGGGCAGCATCTGGGGGGGCAGAGTGGATTGAAGAGGAAATTCATGCCGCCAAAACAGAGTCTGATTTGCCGGATATCTTTATCTCCGCCGGTTTTGATACCTTCTTTGATCCTGAAGGGATTGGGCGTTACAGCGCACAGGGGGCATTTCATTCCGTCGATTACCCCATCACCAATACGGACTTCAGTGGGCTGGACATGGTGGATCAGAGGGGGCATTATTCTATAGTTGCTGTGGTTCCAGCGGTGTTTATGGTGGATCTGAGACAGCTTGGAACAACAGAGCTCCCCCGCACCTGGGAAGCTTTGCTCCAACCAGAGTTTGAACGTAAAGTGGCTTTACCTGTGGGGGATTTTGATCTTTTTAATGCGATGCTCCTTACCCTGCACAAGGAGTTAGGCATCGCAGGGATCGAGCGTTTGGGACGCTCAATGTTGGAGTCAATGCATCCGGCGCAGATGGGAAAGGGACAGACTGCTGCAGCGCAACAAGCGACTGTTACTATCATGCCGTATTTTTTCACCCGCATGGCGCAAAATATCCCTGGTATTGAAATTGTCTGGCCGGAGGATGGTGCGATTATAAGCCCGATTTTTATGCTTACGCGCTCCGCCCAGTACAGCAAGAGTGCGCCGCTGGCTGACTTTTTAGCCGGAGCCGAAGTGGGAACCATCATGGCGCAGCAGGGATTATTCCCCTCCCTGAATCCGCAAGTTGAAAATATCCTTCCCGCTAACGCCAGTTGGAAATGGCTCGGATGGGACTATATCTACAGCTGCGACATAGCAGAGCGGATCAAATATTTGGAAGGAATTTTTCATGCCTCTTTTGGTGCAGTTGCGTAACCTTAGTTACTTAAGCAGTCTTGAAGAGCATCCGCATAAGAAAAAATAATGGAGTAGCGCGATGAAATTTATAACCGTATCTGGGCCACCATCTTCAGGCAAGACCGCTGTTATTTTGCAGGTTATCAAAGCTTTACAGCAACGCAGCATTAAAGTTGGAGTGGTTAAGTTTGACTGTCTAGCCACCGATGATGATGAGCTGTATGCGCGTCACGATATTCCGGTACGCAAGGGGCTCGCTGGCCCTCTATGCCCAGATCATTATTTTGTCAGCAATGTGGAAGAATGCCTGGAATGGGGGCACAGTCAGAATCTGGACGTGCTGATCAGCGAAAGTGCCGGTCTATGCAACCGCTGTTCCCCTCACATTGATGAGATCACCGCAGTGTGTGTCATCGATAATCTCAGTGGTATTGGAACCCCTAAAAAGATTGGCCCCATGCTTAAAACTGCAGATGTGGTGGTTATAACCAAAGGCGATATCGTGTCCCAGGCGGAGCGTGAGGTGTTTGCCTCCAGGGTGGTGCAGGTCAATCCCTCTGCGCTGGTTATGCATATCAATGGGATAACCGGTCAAGGTGCTTATGAACTCAGCACCGTGTTTTACGCCGCGCCCGAAACCGACAACCTGCAGGGTGTTGCGCTACGCTATTCGATGCCGGCAGCGCTATGCTCTTACTGCTTGGGCGAAAAGCGGATAGGTAAGGAGTATCAGATGGGCAACGTGCGCAAGATTCAACTTGGTGGAGAGGGGAGCCCAAAGAAATGAAACAGGACGAATTATTTACTACCCCGATAAACCAGTTGTGTGCCCGCATGCCGGAGTTGAACGATTTTTTTTCCTCCTTTGGGTTTGAGAGAGCGCAGTATGAGACCGATGCAAGTACCCTGTTAGCAGCGTTGAGCGCCTCCCAAGTTGAACATCTGGGAATGACACCAGCACAATTTCGAATTGCACTGCAGGATTATGTAAGCGGGGTTGAGGCGTTAGCTGTGGATAGAGACCGAGTCCACTCAATTAGGATTCTGCCGGGGCGAAATAAAAGTGGCGAAGCTGAAGAGTTCGATCTCGAACTGGTGCCAGGGCAAATTGTCTCCATCGTCGGGCCGACAGGATCAGGAAAGAGTCGCTTGCTGGGAGATATCGAATGGGTGGCGCAGGGCGATACCCCGACCGGTAGACGTATTCTCCTCAATAACGCGCAACCCGATCCAAAATGGCGTTTTTCTACCCGTCACAAGCTGGTGGCGCAACTGTCACAGAACATGAACTTTGTTATGGATCTCACGGTGGCGGAATTTATTCGGGTCCATGGTGAAAGCCGCTTTGTTACTGACTTAGATGAGAAAGTAGGGCAGGTGCTACACCTAGCTAATACCCTGGCAGGAGAATCATTTACGCCGACAACCCACATCACCGCTTTGAGCGGAGGGCAGTCGCGCGCGCTAATGATTGCGGATATAGCAATTTTGAGTCAGTCGCCAGTTGTGTTGATCGATGAGATTGAAAATGCTGGCATCGAGCGCAAAAAAGCGCTGGAATTGCTAGTGCAGAAAGAAAAGATCGTCCTTATTGCTACCCATGATCCGATTCTGGCCTTGCTGGGAGAGAAACGTCTAGTGATTAGCAACGGTGGGATAAAGAAAGTGATTACTACCAGTGCTGCGGAGCGGGAGAACTTGGTTCAGCTTGAGCAGATGGACCGAGTAATGATGGAGTTGCGCCAGCGGATTCGCAATGGTGAGACGTTAGAGCAGCTCTAAAACACGAAACGTAAACTTTTTTTACAGGAGAAAACTATGCAAAATAGCCACGCCGGATGCAGCGGGAGCTTTGCTTCAGGAGCCGATATAATCCGTAAATTGCGCATGATGGGGTTTGCCAGCCAGAATATGCCCACCGAGTTAAATATAACCTGCGAAGGGTGTGGGAGCGCTTTTACTATGGAAACCTACGCAAGCTTATGCCCACAATGTGGCCTATTGTACGGAGTAACTCCGTGCCATGCCCATGACCCAGCCTCAGTTCAGTGTGCGGGGCGCGAGGTTTAGGTAGAGGGAAAAGAGCTGAACAGGCTATTTGCAAGCAGTCTGTTCAGCTCTCTGAATCTCTAAAGACCTAACGTCATAACTTTGGGACAGTCTTGCATAAACAGCAATTACTGCTGCCCTCCGTCCACACCTTTTGCACCTAGCATCAGCGCTACTCTTTATCCGTTTTTGTTGCTACCATTCCTTGACTTGAAATATTCAAGAGCCCCCCATAACTGCGCCACTAACGCGCCAAATAAGAATCCACCTATAACAGAAATGCCGATGGCACGTTCCCAGCTATTTTTGCTGATGATGGCGAAAAACAGTATTAAGCCCATACATAGGGCGGTAGTGATAAAACGGCGCATAAAGTTATCCATGGGGGCAATCCTTATCCTGCTTGATTATTTCGGCTTCTTCTATCTGCACCACCTGAATCGATTGTACCTGAGCCGAAGCTAGATGTTCCGGTTTGAGCTCTGCCACGGGTGCGTTTTTTGGGCGTATGAACCATCTGCGCAGCTTAGAAAATATCCGTTTAAGCAGATACCAGAGTTTCGGCAGTAACCAGATAAGTAACAGTATAAATACACACAGCCCGAGTAAAAATACTACTGGATGGGTAAGGGCTACCCACAACCCTCCGATTACGGCCAAGTCTTCACCCAGAGAAGCCCCCCAGTTGCTCACAGGCTCAGGCGAGGTGTTGATTAGCAGGCGCGAGCCACTTTTCCCGGCATGGGTTGCGGTGGTGAGGGTGCCGCCAACCAGCGCGGCAGCAAGAACCACCGCCGGATTTACATCTCCAACCGCAGCAGCCGCTAGCGCGGCCCCGGCCGGAATCCGGATAAAGGTGTGCAAGCTGTCCCAGCCTGAATCAACCCCCGGGATCTTGTCAGCAAAAAATTCAACCACAAACATGAAGCCACTGGCCCATATTACCAGGGGTTCTTGGAGAATCTGCAAAGGTTCGGGCAAAACAATGGTGCCGGTGCTGCCCATCATCCCTAACATCAGAAGGGTAGCATAGAGATTAATACCGCTGGCCCATGCTGCGCCCATGCTTAACGCTATGGTATGGGTTATTTGTTCGAGCTGTTCCATGTACAATTCCTCCAATATACATTACGGCATAACACCGTGAGCATCGATGCGCAAAAGGAACGTTTCTATCTGTCGTCTTTGGAGGTGTCATGCTGTTGTTGCATGTCTGGGGCAACAGCGCGGGCAGGTTCCTTTGCCACAGCACGCGGTTTCAGCGGGCGCCAGATCTGCCCCGCACTAAGGCAGTCCCACCCCCAACGCATCCATCTTAATAGCGCCATTGCCAACCACAGCGCCCAAAGAAGCATCAGGATGCGATACACCAGCATGGGGACGGAAAACACCCAGACTGAAGGGATTACAGCAGCGCTACGATCCTGATACCAGTGTAGATTCCATGCGCTGGAATTACTCCCTGCAATCTGCATCTCTGGTAGACCAAGGAGTCCGTGCTGCACGGCAGTAACCAAGGCGAGCATGGCGCAGATACTTAGAATGCCAAGACCCAGTTGGAGCGCATTGAAGGCTGCGGGGTTGTGAATGCGGTTGGCATGATTTTTCCGTATTCCAAGCAGAATAAGCCACAAGCCTGCGAGAAGCAGAGCGGACAGCGGCGCCTGACTTAAGCCAGCGCTTAAAATAAACCAGTGCCACCAGCGCAGCGGAGTGGGGGCGTAACGCCCCAGCACAATTGAAGCTAATGCGCAGACCAAGATGACCCCCCAGAATAACACCGCTGGCCCTATCCCTGTACCACCGGTAAACAGAATCCAGCGCGTATGGGGCAGGGCGAAGTTCAGGTCAAGATTTACCGCTGGTGCGCCAAGATCTATCTGCGGAGTCTTTTGGACAAGCCCAGGTTCATGTCGGCTGCTCCAGCTTATCTCAATCAGTTGCATGCCGGCCTGCAAGGGGATGGTAAGTTCTACGCCGTTCTGCTCGATGCGCGCATCTCTACCATCGATGCGTACCTGGCGCACTTCGACACCGGATTCGGGCAGGGTTATGGTATGCCGTGTCGCCATACTGCTGCGAATTTTCAGGTTCAAGCCCGTTTCACTTCGCTGCTGTGCGCTGCCAACATGGCCAAGGTTGTGGTTCAGGGTACACTCTTCCACTGTCATGTGCTGCCCCTGCGCTCCCTGCGGACGCAGGATATCCACCTGCAGCTGTTCGTAGTCACGCGGTTGCCACTGCGCCAACCAGCGCCCGTTTTGGTAGGTATGAATAAGCGGAGTGCCTGCATATTGTGCATGCCACAGAGGGCTTAATTCGAGTTGCCAAACTTCATGAAACTGGCTAGACGCAGTCGATTCAAGGCGGATTGGGCTGGTATTGCTCAGGTGTGAACTCCAGCGTACTCTTTCGGTCTCTGGCCCGAACTCTACCAAGGCCTGCCGCTCTTGAGTTTTTATTCCCGCAGTGGTGATCTGTTCATGTTCGAGCAAGGGCACCTCAACAACGCCGGCGTTTCCTTTCTTGCTCAAGCGGGTGAGGGTAGTTTCAACCTGCCACTCAACCCCCAGCTTCAGACTCCGCTTCACTTCTACATACAGTGGGATACCCGTTGTGAACTCTGCAGTTTTCTCCTTTTGTATATTAGCGTTGAGGCGCCTGAGGCTGATGTTGTTGACGTTACCTGTAGTTTGATTCACCGCCTCCCAAGAGCCGGCGGTGTCAAGGTGGATGCTCCCTGGAGGAACCGGCAGTGGAATTTCTACCTGGTTCAGGTCGGAGGGGATGGTCGCCTGTAGAGTAATATGGGTGATCCCAGCGGGAATTCGCGCCCAAAGTTGGTTGTTTGCACCGCGGAGTAAAAACAGCTCTTTAGTGCTAGTTGAATTAGCCAGGCGTGGTTGGAGTTCCTGCAATGGAAAAGCCAGCGGTACAGCACTTAGGGTTGCACCGTGTAGTTGCTGTTCAATACTGAGAATACCATCAGAGATTGTGACGTTCATTTGCTGTAGTGCGACACAATGCGGTGCGCAATCCGGTGGCAGAGTCAAGCGTTGGTGCAGTTCCTCCAACAATTCAGGTGATGGAATGATGTCACCATATTCTGTGCGGATCTCTGTCCCGACCACCGCAAGATTCGCATTGGTACTCGCTTTTGCCTGTGGCGGTTGCGCGCAGATAGCTGTGAGTATGATCAGAGTGGGTAACAGCACATTCGGCATCAGGTTGATGCGGCGTGCACTCTGCGGTGTGCTATCTCCTGAATCATCACTGCCCGTGCTGCGATTATTGCTACTCTCTCTGCTGTTGCGTAAGCTCAAGCACAGCCGAACAAACATACCTAACAGGAGCAGTATCCCTCCGAATAAGCAGGCACTGGTCATCAGTGGTGTGAGATAGACTAAGCGCAGACGTTGATCTGGTTCTACTCCGGAGTTGAATTCAAAGCTGACGCTACGCCATCTCCACGTTGGAATGCCGGGCCCCGTTTGGGTTTCTAGCCCCTCAGCATATTCAGGGTAGGAGGTGGCCTGGGGTATTGAACGTAGTGCGACTGAAGCACCTAGTATCTTCACCTCTGAGTGCACACGTTCTTTTGCCACACTGTCGTGCATTATTTTCGGTGCTGTTTGGTGATTTTTGCCGGAGTACTCCGGTAGCCAAGGCTCTAACTGTGGATAGATGGCGGTGCGAATTTGCTGCGTAGCAAAGAGGAGGAACACTACCGTCATAGCCAGCGCTGCGCTCCCAAGATAGATGCGAGCCAAGTAGCGCAGGCGCCCTACAGGGGCTACACGCAGCAGCGCCGCACCACCCAGCAAATGTAGCCAGATAAACTGCGGTGCGTTTGGCTCCTGATAGGTCAGGATCAGTCCTCCCAGCGCCAGTAACCCAAACTTCCATCCCCACATGCGTCCGAATCCGAGACTTAGCAGCAGGACGATAAATAAATCAAGAAGCGTCCATTGCTGAATCCATGTGCCTGAGGTAATGTCAGCCCCAGACGCGGTAAGAACGCGCCAGCCTGGCGAAATATGGAGCTTGGTGTGTAACTCTGTCGGGCTGAATTTCCATCCAAAGGCGGGGATAGTCGAGATATGTGTCGGAGTAACGCGAATATCTGCTTGCAGATCAAGCTGCTGCTGTCGCACTTCTACTCCCGTAGAACCTGAGGTGTGCAGACGCGTAATAAACTGCTCTTCACCGTTTAGCTGCACCCGTCCCAGATCAAGTTCTGTCCCAGTTTCCAGACGCGAGTTTGCGCCCATTTTGCCGCTGATGTTATCCTTGACGCTGTAAGAGTTACCGCAGAAGTCGAGCCAAGCTTCCCGTTGCACCCTGAGTTGACCTGTTGGTGCAGGTTCTGCGCCTCGCCGGTGTTGGGTAAACTCAATAACGCTATCTTGGTGCATCAGATAAGTGGGTAAGTGGCGCCACTGAGGGGGGAGATTGGTCTGCGCTGGGTCCAGTGCAGATGCTCCGCTGATGGAGATGGAGCGTAATTCGGTGTGGTGTTCGATGCTCCACAGCTCATCTTCAGCCCAAAGTCCGTTGAGGGCGGGGCGGCGGAAAGACTCTTCTTTCCCCGGCGTGGCAACAGCGCGGGCGCGGATGTTCACTGTATGGGGCCCCGCCTCGGCGAGTAAGCGCAGACGGCCATCACTTTCTAAGCGCGCCGGAATCACGCTTGAAATATCCAGCGGCGCAAACCCATCGGGGAGTACGGTTGAGGTAAGAATTTCTCGCTCAGTACCGGAGACTTGTAGTTTTATTGTTGTGGTTAGAATTTGTGGAAGGCGGTCTTCTAGATGACGAAAAACTTGGAACTTGACTTCATCCTCCACCTTTTGAGTTGACACAATATTCTGGCGTAATTGTAGTTGTCCTTTATTGTATGCGGACAGCGCTATGGTTTCCCCTCCAACCTTGAGATCAAGCAATGCGACATCAGGGGTGAGGGGGATTGAATCTGGGAGCTGATCCCATGTGAGGTGACCACGGATGTTGAAAGATCCGGCTTCGAGCAGCAGCGCTGGACGCTGCTGTTGGCGCAATACCGTGCTGCTCTTGCTGTTGTTGGTGACATTCTGCGGCCAATAGCGCGCTGATCCGGGTAGAATTACCCATCCTTTTTTCCCTAGATGTCCCTGCAAGGTAAACTCTGCCATGTTGGAATCGGCATCAAGCTGTAACTGACTTGGCCACGAACATAGGTGTTTATCCGTCGTATTCCAGCTCAGGGCGCAGTTTGCCTCTTCGTCCTGAGCCAGAACCCAAGCACACCAAGGCTGCAAAGCCGGGGGAAGATTTTCCATTGGAAAGGGGGCCGCAAAACTAGGCGTGGTCGCACTTCCAACCCACGCCAGAAGAACAAATACCACGCTAAAGAGGTAGATAGCAGTCTGATGTGTGTTCTTTTTACCCGGGCAATGTGGTGGTGTTCCAGAGCACGGACTGCGAGGAGTGAGTGTCGTAGGCATGGGCATAAAATTTTTCCTTTGGCGTATTCTTTTGCAGTGACACGGCGGCATAAAAAGGGCTCGAAGAAATTTAACCTATCCAAGCACAATAGCAAAGTATATATGGAAATCCAAAAATGGGGGCGAGTAAATAGGTAGTTGTTGCAGTATGGTTAAATACTTAGGATTGAACGAAGACCAAGGTACACGCGGGCTAGATGGGGGAAACATATTGACACCTGTACCAATGCCCCTGTATCAAATGAGTTTGGTCTGGGTTTTATATTATGGGGGGTGAAGCGAGGTTGAAGTCGCTGGAAGAGTCGCAACAAGTGCTAGGGTCGGGCAGGGTTGAGGTAGAGGGGCAACGCTTGATAATAAGCGGTGCGTGGACTCTGACGCACTATCAGCATCTGCGTGCAGAGGTGGTAATAGTTCAGAGTCTCGCAGCTCAAGCAGAGGCGGGGCGTTCCATCAGTTTTGGCGGGGTAACGGAGCTAGATACTGCCGGGGCCACGGTGCTGCTTGATCTTCTTGGGCAGCGTTGGTTGGAACAAAGTGATGCGGTTGCGCAGGATTTAACCCCGGAGCGCCTGCGCTTGCTCCAGACCGTGGCGGCAACGATGACAGATTCTCTGACCCCGCCCCAGCGTCAAATCCCCTTGCTGCATATGTTTCTGGCAGGTGTCGGGCAGCGGACTCAGGCAGTGCTGCGTCAGCAATGGCAGTTGTTTGGCTTTGCTGGCCTAACCCTAACTACCATAAGCGCGACCCTTTTTCGTCCACGCAGTTGGCGGATCACTTCTATGGTGGCGCATATCCACCAGACCGGGCCCAATGCTGTTCCTATTGTGGCATTGCTCACCTTTCTGGTCGGTGCAGTGGTGGCTTTTTTGGGCGCGACGGTCCTACAGGATTTTGGCGCGACGATATATACCGTCAATCTGGTGGCGTACGCGTTTTTGCGCGAATTTGGGGTGCTCCTCGCCGCCATTCTACTCGCTGGGCGCACTGCCAGCGCTTTTACCGCCCAGATTGGTTCCATGAAAGCCAACGAGGAGATTGACGCCATCCGCACCCTAGGGCTAGATCCGATAGAGGTGCTGGTCCTTCCCCGTGTAATGGCGATGTGTGTTACCCTGCCGGCTCTGACTTTTATCGGCATGCTTAGCGGCATTGCCGGTGGGGCGCTGGTGTGTGTGGCCTCGCTGGACATCTCTTTGTTTCAGTTTGTCAGTATTATCAAACGCGATATAGCTCTTATTCACTTTGTGGTGGGGATCGTAAAAGCTCCGGTATTTGCTGCTGTCATTGCTGTCATCGGCTGTCTCGAAGGTTTTAAGGTGAGTGGTAGCGCTCAATCGGTAGGGGAGCACACCACCTCAAGTGTGGTGCAGTCGATTTTCATGGTGATCTTACTTGATGCCATTGCGGCACTATTCTTCATGCAGATGGGGTGGTGATGATGAAAACTGGCACCTTTATTGCGCATAAAGCAGAACCCTCTATTCCCGAACCCCTCATTCAGGTGCGCAACCTCGTGAATCAGTTCGGCTCTCACCTGGTGCATGAAAATCTAGATTTGGCTATGTACCCCGGCGAGATTCTCGCTGTAGTTGGGGGTTCAGGCACGGGGAAGTCCGTTTTATTGCGCAGCATTGTTGGTTTGCGGCGCCCAAATGCAGGTTCCGTATTGGTCTTTGGGGAGGATTTACAGCAGCTTTCCAGCAAGGAACGAGCCCGTGTGGAGCGGCGTTTCGGGGTGTTGTTTCAGCGGGGGGCGTTGTTCAGCTCGCTGAATTTGCAG
Organism: uncultured Desulfuromonas sp.; assembly: GCA_964411865.1. Taxonomy (GTDB): domain Bacteria; phylum Desulfobacterota; class Desulfuromonadia; order Desulfuromonadales; family Desulfuromonadaceae; genus JAIVHC01. Next base: position 12,866 of record CAYPNO010000043.1, read on the forward strand.
GAGAACGTAGCTCTGCCTCTCATCGAGCACGCCGGATTGCCGCGTATAGACGCTGAACACCTTGGGCGCCTGAAGCTGGCTTTGGCAGGATTGCCCCCCGAGGCTGCGTTAAAATACCCTGCAGAACTCTCAGGGGGGATGATTAAGCGTGCTGCTCTGGCGCGTGCGTTAGCCCTGGATCCCGAAGTGCTATTTTTGGATGAGCCTACCGCCGGACTTGACCCCATTGGGGCAGCGGCTTTTGACCAGTTGATTCTTACCCTGCGAGGTGCCTTGGGGGTCAGCGTATTTATCGTGACTCACGATCTCGACACCCTGTACAGTATCTGCGATCGTGTTGCGGTTTTGGCGCAGCGCCGGGTGCTCGTAGCTGCCAGCCTAGAAGAGGTTGCCGCTACTGATGACCCCTGGGTACAAGAATACTTCCACGGCCCGCGCGGTCGTGCGGCGCGAACGGCCGCTGCAGCAAAGGATGTCTGATATGGAACCAAGAGCACATCATGTATTAATTGGTTTGTTTGTAGTGGCCAGTGCCGGCGCGGCGTTGCTGTTTGGTCTGTGGCTAAGTAATTCGGATAAAAACCGTGAATACATCAATTATACGGTGTGCTTCACTCAGGCGGTCAGCGGGCTGGCTGAAGGTAATTCGGTGCTGTTTAATGGGATAAGGGTTGGAGATGTAATCAAACTCGGTCTCCATCCACAAGACCCGCGCAAAGTAAGGGCTGAAATACGTGTAGATCGTGATGTGCCGATAAAAGAAGATACCATTGCTACTCTTGCCCTGGTTAATATCACTGGCAGCATGAGTATC
>CAYPNO010000044.1:0-13431 GCA_964411865.1 uncultured Desulfuromonas sp.
ATCTGAAGCAGAACGTTCATTCTTGCTGCCCCGGTATCCCAGACTCAATTCGGTATCCGCGAGGGCAAAAGTGTGCTCTAGCTTTGTCGCAACACTCCAACCCCCGCCACGCAGGGTATAAGCACTATCTTTGACATCAGCGCGGAAATATTCTGCCGTATACGGGGTAGATAAAAAAGTCAGACTTAGACGGGTATCATCGGTTGGCTTAAACAGCGCTTTGACAAAAACATTCTCTTGTTTGCGGTACTGGTGCTGTGTCTGCTCAAAGTTATTCAGTGGAATACGTGAAAAGTGGTGGGTATAGGAGAGCAGCACCCCAAAGCGCTCACTTAGGGGGATGTCGAGACTGATACCGTGATTATACTTACGAAACTTGGGCTGCTGCTTGGCATTTTGGGAGGTATAAAAGTCCTCTTGATCGGCACGTTCAACCCTGAAACTCGTCCACTCGGAGCGGGTTGAACGTGCCGATAGCTTCACCCCGAATTTGGCGGCGGGGTCACGCGTCTGTGCCTCTATCACTCCGCCGGTAAAACCGCTGTAGCGTGCGGGGATGTTGCTGCGATACACAGAAATTTCCTCGACAATGGATAGGTCGGGGAACAACTCCTGCGAATGCCCGGGAACGTCGGTTACACTTTCAGGTCTATTAAAAAGAGGATCAAGAATGTTGTTGTTGCCCAACCCGTCGAGGAGAAAACTATTCTCATACGCCCGCCCGCCGGAAATAGAAATCTGCGCGGGTAAAATCTCTCCGCCACTCGATGACAAATTATCCCCCTCGCTGAACTGAATTCCAGGGAGAATCCGCAGCAGATCAGTCACGTTACCATCACCCTGCGGAAGCATATCGATCTGGTGTCGATCGAGTACTGCCTTATCTGCTCTTATTCCTGCGCGGTCAAGCCTGTCCGTTACAAGCGTATCTGGCAACTCTGCAGCTGAAAATATCTGTTCTGGCGTAGACACTATGCCCTGAGCATAACAGTCCGCGCCCCCCACATTGGTATAGATAAAATAAAATAAGAGCAGCCACACAGTGGCAGATCGTAGGACGTTAAAGGGTGGGACAGCAATTCGCATCTAGAGTTTTTCTCCTCCTCATTTGCTTACGCAGGGCTACATTAACGGACATATCGAGCGCTTTGCTTTTCCCATGAGAAGAGAGACATTACAATAAAATTTAAATAAATTATAACCTGACTGGGTTTATACACGTTATTGAAAGAGGGCTAATTTGCCTAAGAAAGAGCGGTGGGAACTTAGTTTTGTGCCGCAGGGGTGCGGATGAACTGCACCGCGATTAAAGAGATTGCGCTCATGGCGGCGCCGGCCAAAAAAGGAATGCGGTAGTCAATCATCCACAACGCACCGCCAATCACCGGGAGCACTACTGCGGCTAAGTGGTTGATAGTAAACGATACCGCCATGCTGGGGGCAATATCTTCTGGATCAGCAATCTTTTGAAAGTAGGTTCGGATCGCAATGGCAAAATTGTAGAAAATATGGTCAGCGATATACAAAAACATCACTACCGCAAGGGAATCAGCCCAAGCGTAGCCCACAAACACTACCACCAAGCTGACATACTCTAAAGACAACACCTTACGTTCACCATATCGTACGATGGCACGTCCAATCATAGGGCTGAGAAAGTAATTAATCGAATTGTTTGCCACAAACAGAGCGGCCACCTGCACCACACTGCAATCAAACTCTTTAACCATCAGAAATACCGCAAAGGCGATAAATATCTGCCGCCGCGCGCCGGCCATGAAGGTTAAAAAGTAAAACAGGCCATACTTACGCCGTAGTACCATGTTCTGGCGCTGCGGCGGCAGGTGTTTATCCAGCGGATTTTGGGTAAAACCCCAGAGGCCAAGGGTGAGAACAAAGATTCCGAGAAGGATAAATATAGTTCGGTATTCAAGGAAGAACCCGAGACAAAACACCACTGACCCTGCGACAATGTTCACCGCCGCAGAAAAACTGCGCAGCTTACCAAACACCAACGGTGCGCGTTGTTTATCAAAATACTGCAACGTTAAGGATTGATTGGTGGTCTCAAAATAGTGGAACCCAAAACTTATTACCAAGGTGGACAGCACCAACCCAGCGTAGCTGGGCATAAAGCCCGTAAGAACAGTGCCCACACCAGTGATAACAATTGACAGAGCCGCCAGACGATGCTCACGCATAATCAGGAGCACATACACCACCAGCAACGCCAACAGGCCGGGAATTTCACGCACCGAGCCTATCACCCCGATCTGCTGGCCGTTAAGCCCAGCGACATCGACAGCAAAGTTATTGAACAATATCATCCAACCCTGCAATCCTGCCGCAGCTGCGATGGTTAACAACAACAGAAACTTCAACATCTTGGGTTGGCCCAGATCGCCCTGAAACATATGTGATCCTTTTTAGCCTAGGAGGTCTTGTGCAGAATTAACGGGTCACTTCCAATACATAAGGGCCAGAATAAAGAGAACATATCCGCCAAGGAGCAGCCCCCCCTTTACGCGCCCCAGGGTATACCCATGCCAACACAAGGGGAGCATAAACACACTGATAAGCATCAACACGGGGAGTTCAAAGTGCAGCAGTGATGGTTCAACTGCGATGGGACTGAATAGAGGTGTCACCCCTAATACAAACAAGATATTGAAGATGTTACTCCCCACCACATTGCCGATACCGATATCCATTTCACCCTTTGCTACACTCGTGATGGACGCAGCAAGCTCGGGCAAACTGGTGCCCAAGGCAACGATGGTTGTACCGATGAAAAGCTCAGACAAGCCGAAACTGCGCGCCATAAAAACTGCGGATCCCACAAGCCAATCAGCGCCAAAGCCGAGCCCCGTGATTCCAATTACAATGTAAAGCCAATCACGCTGTCGCGTGCTTTTTTGCCGCACCACCGCCTCTTGCGGTAGCGGTTGGTTGGAGCCGCCAATACGGGCGGTTTTCAGGCAGTAATAGATAAAAAACACCAGCAGAGTAAGCAACACCGCCGCATCCATCCTAGAGAGAACCTGATCGAGGCACAGCGCCCACAGCACTGCGGTCGCGAGCAGCATGAATGGAAGTTCACGCTTTAAGAGGCTGCGCTGGACACTCAAAGGAATGAGCAGCGCAGAAACACCAAGGATGAGGCCAATATTAGCGACATTGGAGCCGATTATATTCCCAACCGCAATATCAGAGGAATCTTTGCCTAAAGCTAGCAGAGACACCAAGAGCTCCGGCATGCTGGTAGCAAATGCAACTACGGTCATTCCGATAATAAGGGGGCGGATTCCAAAGGAGAGCGCTAGACTGGAGCTCCCGTTAACCAAATATTCCGCTCCAAAATAAAGAAGCAACAGTCCAGCACAAAACATGATTATGGCGACTAACATATAAACTCTACATCCCCCGAATTTTTAAAAAAAGACTCAAAAACTACCACTTAAATAATTACGCAAACTTTTCAGCGCTATGCTCCCGTGCGAACCATACACCCGTATCCACTGTAAACACAAAGGGATAGGGTGCCCTTACTAAAGGCACGGCCAACGTAAAACGACACACTAAAACACACTTAACCGCGTTGGGTCAAAAAGTCTTTGAATGTCTATTCATATATAGTAATATTTTGCAGTTGCGCCTTGTGTACCATTGCTGTCTATGCGTAACCGCGCGGTCGTTTGCACTTCCCTGCTGTTCCCACAGCTACATATATGAGCATAGCCAAACACAATTCTTGAATACTTAAAGGAACTTCAATCAATGGACCCTATTCTCTTTGACAAAGACCAAGATTACACGCGCGAAGCTGAAATTCTCAAGGTCCTGGGACACCCCATCCGCCTGAAAATTATCGCCGGACTCTCCTCGCAGAGCTGTAATGTAAAAAAAATATGGGAATGTCTAGGATTACCACAGGCTACGGTTTCTCAGCACTTGGCGCTCCTGAAAAACAAGGGGATAATTGAAGGAAAACGCGATGGAGTAGAGGTTCATTATCATGTTGTTTCGGAACGTGCGCGCCAACTCGTAAACTGTCTGTTTGATATGTCAGGGTGTGCTTCAAAACGTTAACGGCTGCGGCAGAAAACGCAATATTTCGGTACCCTCTCCCGTCCCCCCTCCCCGGTCGCCTCCAGTATTTGACTGGCGTTGTATATCTACCTGCACCCCGTATGCTGCTTCTATGCGTGCAGAGGTCAATACCTCATGCGGTGAGCCAAACGCGATCTGCTCCCCCGCCGGAGAAAGTAGCAGAATTTTATGCGAAAGTTCGGCGGCGCTGTTCATATCGTGCGAAACCTGCACTATGGTCTTCCCATTTTGACACAGGTGGCTAAGCAAAAGGCAGATGCTGCGTTTATGCCCCATATCCAGTTGACTGGTTGCCTCGTCCAGCATCAGCACAGGGGCTTGCTGAGCCAAGGCGCGAGCCAACATGACACGCTGCAACTCACCGCCACTGAGCTCTGCCGAGCAGCGCGGAGCCAAATGAGTGCTGTCAGTGCTTGCCAGCGCCTCATCGATAATCTTCCAATCCTGCCGCGACGGCCCCGCCAATGGCTGCTGATAGATATAGCGCCCCATGGCTACCACCTCTCGCACCTGATACCCGAAAGGCTGCTGCAGCTGCTGGGGTACAACCGCCACCTGTAGCGCCATCTCGCGGCGTGACAGCTGATGCGCAGCAGTCATGCCCCACCGCACCGAGCCACTGTCCGGCTGCAGCCGCCCACGCAACAGGCGCAACAAGGTTGACTTACCGGAACCGTTAGCCCCCATGATGGATAGGATCGTCCCCTGCTCCACCCCAAAGCTTATCTGCCGCAGTACTTTTTTACCCCTATAGGAAAAATCCAGCTCCTGAACCTCTAGCATCAGCGCTCCCATCAACGCCCCCGCAGGCGCAGCAAATAGAGGAAGAACGGTGCCCCCACCAGCGCAGTCACAACCCCAACGGGAACCTCGGCAGGGGCGAGAACCGTGCGCGCTAACGCATCGGCACCAACCAGAAACCCGGCCCCGACTATCGCCGCCGCAGGGATCAGGCGCGTGTGTCCGGCCCCCCACAACAGCCGTATTGCATGGGGCACCACCAGCCCCACAAAGCCAACCAGTCCCGCCAGCGCAACAGCTATGGCCACCAGCAATCCAGCGGCGCAAAACAGAAACAAACGTTCGCGCCCGATATCCACCCCTAGATCGGCAGCGATATCTTCCCCTTGGGTAAACACATCGAGAAGGCTCGCACGCGACCACAGAAGCAGCACTAAAAGGACACACACACCCGCGCCATACGCCAGCCAGCGCTCCTCTCCACGAGCCAAGTTACCCGCAAGCCAGAACAACGCGTTGCGCATCGGATCTGCGGGCGAATACAGGAGCAAAAACATCAGTATTGCGGTACATAGACTCCCCACCATAACTCCAGCTAGAATCAAGGTATGGGTCGCGGCCTGATGCGCGCGCGCCACTAAGTACACTAACAGCAGCGCCAACAGCGCTCCGCTAAAAGCCAGCAGCGGTACGATATAGCTTTGCGCCGAAAAAAATGTCAGCGCCAGCACTGCACCCAGGGCGGCCCCGCCGGAAACCCCGAGCACATAGGGATCGGCCAGAGGATTACGCAGCACCGCCTGAAACACCGTGCCGGACACCGCCAGCGCCATCCCCACCAGCGCTGCAAGCCCCACACGGGGCAGACGCAGCTGCCACACAACGGTAGACTTCAAGCCTGAACTTTGGGGATGGAACAAAATATTTGCCAGCTCAGCAGGAGTCAGGGGAACAGTTCCATACATCAACCCCGCCACCACCGCACCACCCAAAAAAAACAGACACAAGGGGAGCCACAGGTGTGCAAATCTAACGCCGGATTGCATGTTCAGTCTCTGGTTTAGAGGTTTCAGAACTAGGGGCAAAAGTAATTATGACTTGGTGCAGCGCTTCAAGCCCTTGAAGGATTCTTGGACCGGGGCGCTGAAGCCAATCTGCAGGAATTTCTATCACCTTGCCCTGCTGCACCGCGCCCAACTGCCCAAAGCGCAGGAAAAAATCACGCGGTGCCGGGGTACCCGGGTGGGGAGAAACAATGATAATATCGGGATTAAGCGCCAGCACACTTTCCATATTCCACATAGGATAACGACTGCCGGGAGCCGCCACGTTTATCCCCCCGGCGCAGGCGAGCATCTCTCCAGGTAAGGTGTCGGTTCCGGCAATCAACAGTGGTTCGAGCATGATGGTTAACAGTACGCGTGGCGCGTCATCCGCTCCACCCAGGGCCATCTCCTGCTGTATCCTGGTTACCGCCTGTTCTAGTTCGGACGCTAGGGCTGCGCCTGCCTCTGGATGTCCAAGCAAAGCGCCAAGATTACGCTGCATTTCGATGGTGGCGTTGAGGGAACGAGGGTATACAGTGTAGACCTTGATATTCAGTTCAAGCAGGGTTTGCAGCAGCGCTGGAGTAGCCATATCAGCTGCCATAATAACCAGATCGGGCTGCAGCAGGGCTATCGCCTCGATGCTCGGGTTGCTGTACGCCCCGACACTCTGTTTATCCTGCGCTTGAGGCGGATAATTACAGAAGTCCGTCACACCTACCAATAATTGTTGTGCTCCAAGGGCGTAGATAGTTTCAGTTACACTTGGCACTAATGATATTACCCGTTGCGGCGCTCGATTCAGCTGAACTTGGCGCTCGAGGGCATCGGTATGGGTGCGTTGCACAGGTTGTGCAGAGACCCTTGCAGCGCTGGAAGTTTCAGCGCTGCTCCACCTTCCCGGCACCAGAGCTAACAAGCCACAGGCCAGAATCAGTATCAAGCTCAGGTGTCGGGTTATATACATAAAGTAATTCCTTACCTAACGTGGTGTAAATATCTGTTTTAAAACATTTTATTAAAATGTTAGTTTAGCGCCGGCATAAAACGACTGCCCCGCAGTTGCATAACTCCAGGCTTCTTCGTAATGCTCGTCGAGGAGGTTATCCACCCGCGCATAGATACGCAACATATCGGTAATGTCATAATGTGCTGCTACATTGACAAGGAAATAATCATCAAGTACTTCGACTGCAGTTCCATCCATCTCTTTAGCACTGGCAACAGCTTCGCGTTTATCGACCCAATGCAGATCCAGGTTTATCCCACAAACTGCCCAGGGAGTATAACGTAAAGAGGTGTGCACGCGGTTCAGAGGACGACGCACCATGCGTGAACCATCTACATCCTCGGTATCGGTGTAGGTGTAATCCAGCAGAATATCCAGAGTTTGGAAAGGATGCCATGCAAGGGCGACCTCCAATCCACTGGTATAGCTCGTCCCATCCATCTGTGCATAACCACCGGGCCAAGCTTGGCCCGGCACCACACGGGAACCATCCCAGTCGATTCTATCTTTGAATTTCAACTTGAAGTATGTCACCCCAAAATCAAGCTGTCCGTCCAACAAAGGCTGATCGATACCAACTTCATAGGAACTGCTTTTTTCCGGATCGAGTTTCGCATCACCATATTCTGAATAAAGTTCATACAGCGATGGTGCGCGAAAACCTGTGGCGTAAGCAGCGCGCACGGTGGTCTCTGTGGCAGCGAAGGTATAGGCCGGGGCTATGCGCCAGGTGGCTTTACCGCCAAACTCCTCATGGTTATCGTAGCGCACCCCCGAAACCACATCGAAGCCGTTATAGATAACCTGATGCTGCGCCCAATAGCTCAGGGTGTAAGCGTCCTCACTGCGGGCAGATGAAGGATCGGACTTTTCCGTAAGATAACCAGCCCCGACGCTGAGATAATTGTATGGTGCAACTTCAAGCTTCCCATGCCAGTTGACCGCATTGGTAGTACCGACATAGTCGTATGCGCGCTTTCCATCTGCCCCGTATGCATCCCGCCTCTGGCGCGCATGGCGGTAATCCAACAGTGACTCGAAGCGCCCGTCAAACAGTTGGTTGCGCAGCCCAACTTTGCTGAACAGACGTTCGCTCTCTACGCGCTGCTTCTTCAGCCCATTCGGTGCCGGGACCTCCGCCCAAGTAGCAGGATCAGTGTCAAAGCGATCCCCTGTGTAGCCAGCCATGCTCCAGTCATCGTTGTCCATGCTCGCTTCGGTATAACGTAATACACCGCTCAATCTGGTAGTATCACTGATATCGATATCAATCTTGCCGCTTGCGCTGGTGTTGCGCCATCCATCGCGCTCCGCAGTATTGCCCGCGTGGGGAATTTTTCTATTGTCCGCATTGGCGAGGGAGTAACCATCTGTTTCCAAATGGGAAGCGGCGAGCGAAAAACCCATCGGGCCGACAGCGCCATTGAGCCCTGCATATCCCTTAGTGGTACTGTAGGTGCCAGCCTCTCCACCAGCATAGCCACCGATTTTCCCTGTTCCAGAGCGGGTTATGACATTGATTACCCCAGCGGTGGCGTTGCTACCATACAACACACTCATGGGGCCTCGAATCACCTCAATACGCTCAACGTTATCCATGCTGATATTGGCCAGATCCGCTCCTCGGTTAGTATCTGAAGGGTCGTTGGCCTCTATTCCATCGATAAGAAGGAGGGTGTTCTTAGAGTCTGCCCCTCGAATAAAGATGCTGCTCTTAGCCCCCAGTCCTCCCGTACTAGCAACCTGCAATCCAGGAACGGTGCGCAGCGCCTCAGCCAAGGTTTGAATCTGGTGCGCCTCAATATCGGCGGCGGTTATTACACTCACCGAGGTGCCCCCTACCTCTTTCAACCCAGTTTCGAAGCGGGTTGCGGTTACCACCACATCATCAAGCGTCTTTGTTTGCTGAGCCTGAGCCCATGCGGGTTGTGTCAGCACCAGCAAACCGAATACTATCCAAGCCAGCATGCGCGCCGCTCTGCTGGGTATAATTCCAGCCTTTTCTACTGTCTCCATTCTGCCTCCAGGTCTGTTGTGCCCGGGGCATAAAAAAGCCCCGAACCGATAAAAACAATCGATTCGGGGTCATCCCTGATTCCCGCGAAATCATCAGCTACTTCGCCACGAAGTAGACAAACTTTATATTCAGGCAGGTCTTCTGGCTTCCGGATCAGCCGTTGAACACCCCTTCCCGCCGTCAGCGCTCTGACAGCAGTGGTTTTATCGTGTTCTTCGTCCCCGGTTACAGCGGCGGGCCCGTTCCTGACTTCCACAGGATTCCCATATTATGCCCATAACTGAGCACCTGAATACAATGTAACTGCTGCACATTAATCAAGCGGCGGGCAAGAGTCAAGTGAACACTCATGCGCCTGCTTGGTTGCTCAGATTGAAAGTACACGCAATAGATGAGGAATGAGCTGTTTTTTGCGAGATAACACCCCCTTGAGCTCATACAGGTGTTCTTCACGTTGAGGATAGCCCATGGCAAACGCGATCCCTTCCTCGGCGGCCACCAGCAGCAGACTGTCACCGGCAACTATATCGGTTACCAGCAGGCCGGCAATCGCCAACCCCTTCTGTCTGCGCACCTGTTCCAATTCCGCAGAGATGGCATCACGCTGATCCATGAATTCATGAAAACTAACCACCTCCACCTGTCCAACTCCAAATTGATATGTCCCAGCCTCAAACACCTTGAAATCTGAGGTGATAACTTCTCCTAGGGTGTCATACGCGCTGATGGCACTGCTAGAGGAGAAGATACGCTGCCCAAACTCATACGGATCTAAGCCCGAATGCTGTCCGAGCCAGAATGCGATCTGGCGATCGATATCGGTGGTAGTGGGAGATTTAAGCACAATCGTATCTGAAAGCAGCCCCGCCAGCATCACTCCGGCAATGGCTGGCTCCGGGTCGAGTCCCCCTTGCTGATACAGGGTTGCTACCAGAGTGCAGGTGCTCCCCAGGGGTTTATTGATAAACTGGATCGGCTTGTCGGTCTGCAAATTGCCCAGGCGGTGGTGGTCAACAATTTCAATAATTTCTACCTTGTCCGCCCCAGGCACAGCCTGAGACAGCTCGTTGTGATCCACCAGAATAAGTTTACGCTTGCTCGGGGTAAACAGGTTGCTCTTGGTCGCAACCGCCAGCAGTTCTCCGCTATCGTTGAGCACCAGTACCCCTGGCACGGGACTGTGCATCAGACTCATCTTGAGTTGTTCGAGCCTATCCTCTTCATGTAGGGTGACATAGTCTGTCTGCGCCAGATGTCCGACCGGAGTAGCCAAGCGCGTGAGCCAGGCACTGGTAGAGGTATCAAAGGTGGTAGAAAGAATAGTCACCTGCTTCTGGCGCGCCAATGCGCAGATCTCTTCTGGAATGGGCAACCCACCCACTACCACAAGCACCCGCACCCCCAGGCCAACAACATGGTGTAAAATTTCATGGCGGTCCCCAACAATAAGCACCATCTTACGCATATCATGCTGGCAGACCTTCTGCTTAAATGACTCCTCCGACATGGCTGCCACAAACAGATCCAGGTTTTCCAGCGTATCAGTTTCAAATTCTGTCACAAAGCGCGCTTTGAGGCACTGACATATGGAACGGGGTGAAGCGTAGATACGACGCAGATCCTTTTCCTGACTCGGTACCAAAAAGCGTTCCGCCAATTTTTTCAGGTACAGCAAACCTAGAGGCTTTTTATCCTCCGCAAGCACCGGCAAGATACGGATATTGTGCAGATGAAACAGCTCCATCGCACGTGAAAGTGGTTCCGTCGCAGCAATAGACACCGGCACTTTGCGTGAAATAACATCCCCAATTCGAGGTGACATATCCAGCACTAATTCCGGTTGCGGCACCGCTAGTTCATCCAAGACAAACTGGGTCTGGCGATTTACGTTGCCGGCGCGCGCTGGGCGCACATTTCTTAGCCCTTGGCGTTCGCGCAAACGTGCATACGCTATGGCACTGCATATAGAGTCACTGTCAGGGTTAGTGTGACCAATGACATATATCTCTTCCTGTGGCATGGTTGTCTCCTTAGTCGGCGCAGAAATAGCCTATATACAGAATTAGCGCTGGCATACTATCACACGCGCGTCAGTTCCCAAACGGGCATTATTCGCACATGATTCCAATGTACACAAAAGTTGCTCATGCTGTTAGACTGACGCGAGCAAATGACCGTAACCCTGTTGCTTTACCCATTGAAGATTTCGACCTATGCTTACACAGATTTGTGCAGATCTGCAACAAGTACGCGCCAAGGTTCCACTGGTGCACAATATTACCAATTTTGTGGTAATGAACAACACCGCCAATGCCTTGCTCGCCATCGGAGCATCGCCGGTAATGGCTCACGCATTGGAAGAAGTTGGAGATATGGCGGCGTTGGCCTCTGCGCTGGTGATTAATATCGGAACCTTAAATAAAGAGTGGGTTGCCGCCATGGAACTGGCGATGACAACCGCCAAAAAACAGCATGTTCCGATAATCTTTGATCCGGTCGGAGCAGGGGCGACCCCCTTCAGAACCCGCACCTCTCTACATCTACTTGAACAAATAAATCCAAGCGTAATTAGAGGGAACGCCTCGGAGATTATGGCGTTGGCGGGAGTACAGGTGCAAACCAAGGGGGTGGATAGTGCTGCGAGCCACAACGAAGCTGCCACTGCCGCCCTGACCCTGACGCGAAGATATGCCTGCACCGTATGCGTCAGCGGTGCCATTGATTTTATTACCGATGAGAACAGAACATATCTTATCTTTAACGGACACCCACTGATGCCCAGAGTTACCGGGCTCGGCTGCACTGCATCCGCCCTTATAGGGGCCTTTTGTGCAGTCAACCCTGATCCATTCGCTGCTACCGTCCATGCAATGGCGATTTTAGGTATTTGTGGAGAAATAGCCGCGCACCAGGCCAATGGACCCGGCACCATGCAGCTGCATATCCTAGATGCCCTATACAATATTACAGACGAACAAATTGAGACATATCTAAAAACAGAAGCTCAATCAGTACCTTGAAACACATGCCGCGGCATCTAGCCTAAATATTCATTCCCCAAGATTTACGGAGGTATCACATGGAATTCAGTTTGGATTTAGAAAAATTGCTCCCCCAGATTCAGGAATGGATTGCCTTTTACAGCCTGCACCTCGTTGCCGCTATAGCTATCTTGGTCATCGGACGCTGGGTCGCAAAGGGACTGCGAAATACTGTCCGCGGGATAATGGCTAGAAACAAGGTAGATCAAACCCTTGTGTCATTTGTGGGGAGTATTCTCTACACCGTTACCCTTGTTTTTGTGGTTATAGCCGCACTCAACCAGATAGGGATTCAGACCACTAGTCTGGTTGCTATTCTAGGTGCCGCTGGTTTGGCTGTCGGCTTGGCTTTGCAGGGCTCGCTGGCAAACTTTGCCGCTGGAGTTCTGATGGTCATTTTTCGCCCATTTAAGGCGGGGGATTATATCGAAGCTGGCGGAGTTTCAGGTACGGTAGAAGAGGTGCAGATATTTACCACGTATCTCACCACCCCAGACAACAAGTCGGTAATCGTCCCCAATAGCAAGATTATGGGCGGCAACATCACCAACTATTCTGCTAAAGCTACCCGCAGAATTGAACTTATTATCGGGGTGGGATATGGAGATGATTTAGATCATGCGCGGACGGTATTGCAGGAAGTGCTTAATCAAGAAAACAGGATTCTGCCCAATCCTGCCCCGCTGATTGTGGTAAAAGAGTTGGCGGAGAGCAGCGTAAATTTTTCTGTCCGCATCTGGGTGAAATCCGCTGATTACTGGGGCGTCAATTTCGCTTTGCTTGAAAACATAAAGAAGGGTTTAGACCGCGAAGGGATTTCTATCCCGTTTCCGCAACAGGATGTACATCTATACCAAAAACCCTCGCAACAGGAATCGGCCTGATTTTTTTGCCGTCTAAAGTTTCAGTTGCGTAGAAAAACCACCAGAGCCCCGTTGCCGCCATACTGCTTCGGGGCTCTGCCCCATTCTACCACCCAGGCATGGGCTTTAGTATCCAGATAGGTCTCGATATCACTACGCAATACCGGTTCTCCCCCTTTTGAACCCTGTCCGCGTCCGGTGATGATAAGGACGGTTTTCATCCCTGCGTTAAACCGGTTTTGCAGAAAAACGCGCACTTTTATGCGTGCCTCTTCGCGATAACAACCATGCAAATCTAAAGTAGCTTCGGGGCGTAGACGCCCTTTACGCAGCTGACGCATACGTTGTGCAACACCGGCCTGCTGCTCTGGCGCTTCAGCCTCGGGATAGCTATCATTGAACACCGCATCCATCTGCCCCAGATGATGCAGAAACAGATCCTCATCATTAAGCTCATCCGCAACAAAACTGCTGACGTTCTTTATCACTTCAGTTCTCTCTTGCGGGTGTTCCTCGGCCATATCATCGACAAACAAATCATCTTGCACCTTAGAACGGCGCACACCGATGGTTCCCATTGCTGCCGCAAAATCGGCGTCTTTTG
>CAYPNO010000045.1:0-13318 GCA_964411865.1 uncultured Desulfuromonas sp.
GGTCACGGAACCACGGGTGATGGCGTGTTCCGATAAGATCACCGGGGCGACAGATCTCTATTTTCCCATTGACGTCGACAACAGCTAAGGTGGCAATGTTCTCTCCCTGAGCGGCGATGGTGCCGATGAGCTTCATATTGTCAGCTTTTTTTAGCGGACGGCCAGCAAGTTCGGTATCGGTCAGAAGGTTGTTTGATCCCGCTGCTGCAGCGGGATTGCCTCCAACGGCATGGAAGTCTTGATCCGATTTGGGCGTAGTGGTATCAGCATGAACCTGGGATGAGTTAAAAATGTTGCGCTGTAAAATTATTTTATTGTCCGCAGGCGGGGTGGGTTTGAGCTGGGTGCTTGGCCGCGTCAGCGTTTGGGTGATACCAGGGTTAGAATCCAGATATAACGCCATAACAGTGCTGAATGTCCACGCCAAGGCGAGTCCAAGCAGAATACTCAGCAGTGCGTAGTAGCAGGGGAGGATCCGGTGCAGGTAGGCAAACATTCCAACTCCATTTAAAGGGAGGTATTTACGGAAGAACGGTCATTCTAGCAAGAACTGCGGATAAAGCTTGCAAAAAACAAAATTCACATAGAGTTGTACCTGCAGAACATGTTGTGTGTTTTAGGGTCTGGAGGCCAGAGGGCAGCTGCGGCTGCACGCTACCATGATGCTGTTGGCCATACCGCGCCCAAGGGCCAGATTGCTTCCCTTAACAGAGATAACCATGGGCCCACGGGCGCACGAGATGATACGGATCTCTTCACCTGGGATGAGCCCCATATCCTGCAAGCGCTTCCGCATATGCGGGCAACCGGAGAATCCTCGGATGTAGACCACTTCACCACATTTGCATTGAGATAGAGGACACATGGTATAACACTTTTCGTTGGGAGAGAATTTACAATCAAGCTCCGTAGGTTGGAGCCAAGGCTCCTTTTTTCGGGCAATTTGAAGCCGTAAGTGTAGTGAGGTGGATTGCACGCGTCAAGAGCATAATCTAGCGCTGGAATAAGAGGGTACTTAACGCGCCTGTCTCAAGCGATCCCAGGTTTTTTTAACGCCTACGGCCCCAAGATATATCCCGCCGCTTAGAATTGCGGTGCTGGCACCCGCAGGAAGATCCCAAGTGAAGGAGCACGCTAGCCCAAGTGTCGTGATAATTGCACCCAGCAGGGTGGCGCCTAGCATCATCACTGCCAAAGATGGAGAGAATAGGCGCGCACTGGCCGCCGGTAGGGTCAGCATAGCTATTACCAGAATAAGCCCGACAATCTGTATAAGAATGACTACTGTCAGAGCCACCATACACAGCAGCATGGTGTGGATTGCCCCTACGTTAATGCCGCGGATAGTAGCGAACTCAGGGTCGAAGCACACCAGCAGCAGTTGGCGGTAAAACAGAATGGTGAGGGTGAGAATGGCCAGATCGAGTATGACGATGAACCATAGATCCATGTGCGAAATCATCAGCACATTGCCAAACAGGTAGCTCATGAGATCGACGTTGTACCCAGGGGTTTTAGCGATGAAAAGGACCCCTGTTGCCATGCCGACCGCCCAGATGGCACTGATTAGGGTGTCTTCCTGTTCCGCTGCGTTGCGGCTGACAAAACTGACTAGAAAAGCCGCCGCAAGGGCGCTGATGAGAGCTCCTGCCATAGGAGCTTTGCCAAAATAATACGCTATCCCCATGCCACCCAGCACCGCATGGGCTATTCCGCCTGCCATGTAACCGATGCGGCGCACCACAACAAGCGCGCCAACAATCCCGCAAGCTACACTGGCAAGCAACCCTCCAAGCAGGGCGTGGGCGAGAAAATCGAAGCTGCCTAATGCTTCTATAAAACTCATATATGTGCCCCGGTGCTGATATTGGTTTCGTGTTCCACCCGGGATAGGGGCATCCCGTATATCTCTTGGAGCAGGTCATTTTTTACTGGGAAAGTTGCGTGGCACACCAGGCTGTGGTTCAGACATGCTACCCTGGTGACGCAGCGGGTGATAAAGCCGATGTCGTGAGAAATGAGAACAATGCTTACTTCGTCGTGCAGACGGTGCAGCAGGCCAAAGATGTTTTCTCCGTGATATGGATCAATGTTGGCGGTGGGCTCATCGAGTAGCAGGAGCTTAGGATCGCAGGCAAGAGCTCTGGCAATAAGTACTCGTTGACGCTGTCCGCCGGACAACGCTGTCATAGGGCGATGCTGCAGATCAAGAATGTCGGTGCGTTCCATTGCCTCCGCTGTTTTTAAATGATCCTCGCGACTGTAGAAAAGTTGATGTTTGCGCGTGCCGAAGCGCCCTTGCAGGACGGTATCTTTCACGCGAATGGGGAATTTGCTATCGAAGGTTGCAAACTGCGGCACATATCCCAACATTGGACGTGCCCCCTTTGGAGTCTGCCCCAATACTCGGACGGAGCCCTTGTCCGGCTCTAGTAAACCCAAAATCAATTTAAGTAGAGTGCTTTTTCCGCCACCATTGGGGCCGACAATGCCAAGAAACTCATCAGCATGCAGGGTTAGGTTTATATCGCTTAAGACCTGAACTTGCGGGTAGGAAAAACTGAGATTTTCTATTTCTATAGTGGGGACACTCATGGTGTCATGCTCAGGGACAGTCTCTCTGCAGTGTGACGCAGGGTGGCGGGCAGGTCGGACGCTAGAGGGTTAAGGGTTTCTAACCGTGCCCCAGTTTGGTTGGCGATGGCTTGTGCTGCTCTGGTACTGAACTGCTGTTGCACAAAAATCACCTGAATTTGTTTGTGTCTGGCTTCCTCTATCAGCTCAGCTAAGTGTGCTCCACTGGGTTCTTTGCCCTCCTTTTCTAGAGCAACTTGACGCAGATTGTAACGTGCAGCAAAATATCCCCACGATGGATGGAAGACTAAAAAGGTGCGATGCTCAAGGGGGGCAAGGATTCGTTCAATATCGTGGTGGAGGCGTTCTAAATGCAGGATGAGTTGTTCCAAGCGTTCGGCATAGAAGTTTTTATTGCTAGGATCGAATTGCTGTAGGGCGCCAGCCATGTTTACGGCCATGGTTATGCAGTGTAGCGGGTCAAGCCAGAGGTGTGGGTCAATATCGCCGTGCGAATGGCCAGGGTTGTGATTGCTCTGGCTGCTGTGGTCTGGATCTTCAGGATGAGGTGCCGCTGTGTTTGCTTTATCATTGAATTTAAGGCGTGTTATCCCCGTGATGGTATCGACGAATATCAGATTCGGGGCGCGCTGACGCAGACGCGGCAGCCAGACATTTTCAAAGGGGACTCCTATCGGAAACATGATGTCAGCGCTAACGATTTCAAGCATCTGGTGTGGGGTTGGGTCCCAAGTAGTAGGATTTTGCCCCGGTCGGATCACCACGATTACTTCGCTATCGGGAGTTTTTAATTGGTTGAGCAGGTACTCCTGCGGCGCGACGCTAGCCACCAGCTTGAGTCCTGTTGCATATAGCGGTGTTGCTACCAAAAATAACAGGGTGAACATAAGAAGAATGACTGCATGAAGAATGGGTGTAGACGAGCAGGCTGGCATCGATATATTGCTTAGGCGAAAGATCTCTCTAGATGTGCAAATTGCTGATTTGACAGGGAGGATCGATGGGCGAGTGTATTTGTAGTTGGCAACAGGTAAAATTGAATGTAGTTTCAGGGGCACAATAATCAGCTCCATTTCACTTCTTGTTTAAGGAAAGGATCAATTTAAGGTATGCAAAGAAAATTATGGGTAACGAGCGTAATACTATTACTCTTGCTGGCTGGATGCAAGGAAACACCATCAACGGTCGGCGGTGTAAAGGGTGATTCTTCAGGTGAAAATGTAGCCCTGGATAATCAGGAGCTGAAGGTCAGTTATGCGGTTGGTTTAGATATAGGCAGTAGTTTTGAGCGTAACGGGGCCAGCCTGAATCTTGATGCACTACTGATGGGGGTAAAGGATGGCTTAGCACAAAGTGAGCCGCGCCTTAGCACTGACGAGATTGGTCAGGCCATTATGACATTTCAACAGCAGATTCAGGCAAAGCAGCAGGAGAAGTTTGCGGCACTAGCCGCCGAGCAGAAAAAAACCTCGGCGAAGTTTCTTTCTGAATTCTCCAAAAAACCGGGGGCGGTAGTGCTTGACAGCGGCCTCATGTACTTGGTGGTGCAGGAAGGAAGCGGGGCTCAACCGAGTAGTAGTGACATTGTTAGGGTTCACTATCGGGGTACAACTGTTGATGGAACTGAGTTTGACAGCTCCTACAAACGTGATGAGCCGGTAGCATTTCAGGTTGATCGTGTTATCGCTGGCTGGACGGAAGCGTTGCAGTTGATGCAGGAGGGGGCAATATGGCAACTAGCCATCCCTGCAGAGCTGGCCTACGGCGAACAAGGGAGTAGCGGGGTTATTCCCCCAGGGGCAGCGCTGGTGTTTGATGTCGAATTGCTTGAGGTCAATCCTGCTAAAGAGTAACTTCTCTTGCTCCAAATCATGAGTAAATATGGTTTTGATGCTGAGCTGAAATGTAAGTTTTCGAAGTAAAAATTTCAGAAGAAGAAGTATGCTGTTGGCTCTGAGAGAGTATCGCCCTGGATTAGACATGTGATGTTTGATCCGGGGCGATTCTTGTTTGTGGGCTTTAGGTGCCGTTTGTAAGAGCGACACGCTCTGGACTTCTTGGTTCCTGCCTTTGCCTCTGCCCGAACGGATGGTAGATGAGATTTGCGTGTATTTGGGAGTTCTGTGCTGTGGCAGGGGCGCTACAAATAAAAAACAGGCAAATCCGTATCTACAGATTTGCCTGTTTTAAAATTGAAGTGACAAGAAGTCACTACGCTGCCTCTTACTTTACGTGGCAGTCTTTACAGCCGGTAGGTCCACCGTCTGCCTTGTGACAGTCTTTGCACATTGAACCGTGGGCAAGTTCCTTGGTCACTTCGATAGCGGCGGGAGCTGCGTCACCATGGCAAGCAGCATTATTACAGCCGTTAGCGTACTTGGCGTGCGCGGTGTGGTCAAAGGTAACAGCACCAACTTTGCTACCTTCTGAGTAGGTGTAAACCTTGCTAGCTAACGCGGGAGCAGCTGCAAGAGCTACCAGTAAGAGAGCGATAATTACTTTTTTCATGGGTTTTCCTCCTAGAGTAAAAAATAAACCGACAATATGTAGCGCACCCTAAACGAAAATAAAAATCTGGTCAAGTCAATATTGTATACGATCAAATTACATTGAATCAGGTCAGGAGCCTTCCCTTGGCCCCTCCATAAATCCCTCCCTGAGTACCTATAAGTTTCTATTATATAGTTCTCAGATGGTGTATGTCGATGTCGTTGTAGACAGTATACGAAATTTGTATAGAATTTGCGCCGGTTCGGCAAATCTGGTACTGTAGAGGGTTGGTTATTTGTTGGGACAGCGCAGGTATGTGCCGGCGCTTCAAGTACTGGAGGAAGTGCGTATGGATCGAAAAATACAGGTGTTGTTAGATACGGTGAAGAGGCTACTTCGGCGCAATGCGCTTCCTAACCTTTCAAATTTACTGCAAAAAACTCATCCCGCAGATATCGCCCATTTATTTCGCTATCTGGATTTTGTTGATCAGCAAAAACTTTTTAATCTTATTAAGGATATCGATGATGCGGCCGAGGTTCTGGCTGAAATTGAACACAGTATCAGCGCGGAGCTACTGGATGAACTAGCCGTAGAGAAAGCGGTCGAAGTGTTGCAGGCGATGTCGCACGACGATTCCGTTGATATCATTCGCAACATGCCCGAAGAGATGGCGGATAAGTTTCTAAATCTAATGCAGGACGAGCGCTCAGAAGAGATTGAGCAGCTCATGCGATATCGCGAAGACAGCGCCGGTGGAATTATGTCCACCAACTATTTTAGTCTCAATGAAGAACTTACAGTTAAACAGGCCATCGAAGCACTGCAGGAAGCCAAGGATGCGGAGATGGTTTTTTATGTCTATGTGATAGATGAATATCGCCATTTGGTCGGGGTGATGTCTCTGCGTCAGCTGCTGACAGTATCTCCCAACAAAGTGCTCCGGGAGATTGTAGGCCGCGATGTTATCAGTGTCCATGCGGATGCGGATCAGGAAGATGTGGCGCGTTGGGTCGCTAAGTACGATATTCTCGCTATCCCAGTAGTGGATGAGCAAAATAAAATTCTGGGCATCGTAACTGTCGATGATGTTATCGACGTCTTGCGCGAGGAAGCCACCGAAGATATCTATAAGATGGTCGGTGCCAGTGAAGATGAGCTGCTGTATGGATTCAGGGCTTTTAAGGTTGCAAGTTTGCGTTTGCCGTGGTTGCTGGTGAATCTGCTTGGCGGCGTGGTTACTGGTTATCTGCTGTGGTGGTTTCAAGCCACCTTGCAGGAGGTGATAGCTTTGATCTCATTTGTCCCTGTCATAACCGGCATGGGGGGTAATATCGGCGGCCAGTCATCTACCATAGTCGTGCGTGGATTTACTACAGGACGCATTGATTTTTCGACCCTGCCGCAGGTGTTTTTCAAGGAGCTGCGTGTCGGTATGATTATGGGTGTAGTTTGTGGTGGTACGGTTGGAGCCATCGGTTGGATCTGGCACGGCAACATATATCTCGGTCTGGTGGTGTGTCTGGCTATGATGATATCCATGACGGTAGCGGCGACGATGGGGGTTATGGCACCTGCGTTTTTCAAGCGCATCAATGTCGATCCCGCCATTGCTTCGAGCCCTTTTGTGCAGACTGCCAATGATATTACGGGAATCCTAATTTATTTCAGTACTGCGACTCTGTTCCTTAAATACCTGAGTCCAGCTGTGGCCTGAGTTTTTTGCGCAGGATTTTAAAGCTATGGCGCTGCAGAGTTCGACAATATCCGAAGCGTTGGTGGTGCGCTATGTAAACTATGGCGAATCTGACCGGATTGTTACTATTCTCACCCCCGACTATGGTCTATGTAGCGGGTTTGCGCATGGGGCCAGAAATAGCCGCCGTCGTTTTGGTCCGGCTTTACAGCTCTTTAGCCGCATAAATATTCTATGGCAAGAAGGGCGCTACGGTTCGTTGCGTCTGCTGCGTGAAGCTGAGTTGTTAGAGCCCGCCGAACGCGTTATGCCTAATCTGGAAGCGTGGGCGCTGGCGGCATATGCCAGTGAGTTAGTGGTCGCCCTGTTTCCTGAAGAGCAGGCCATTCCAGAAGTGTATGCGCTGTTGCGTTCCTGTTTTGATGCCCTGACAGAAGGGCATGGGTTGGGGCAGGTCAGGCTGTTATATGAGTTGCGCCTGCTCAGTGTTGCTGGGTTGCTGCCGCACTTGAGCCATTGCGCGCGTTGTTGGTGTGCGCCGGCAGAGATTGGAATGTTCTTTGACCCGCAGCAGGGGGGAGCCTTATGCCCCAGTTGCAGTGGAGCAAAGGGTTTGCTGCAAGTTTCGCATCTGTCTCTAGGGAGCCTTGCACGCCTTACTCGCTTGGAAATGTCTAAGGTGAATGGGGTGCGTCTGAGTCCGCTTACTTTGCAGCAGGGGCGCGCAGTTCTCGATGCCGTGCTTAATGCGACCCTTCAGCGTATGCCTCGCAGCACACCATTTATTGATCTTTTTCACCCCTTTTCCTGATTCCCGCCATTCTGTTTCCTTCCCCTTGCTAGCTATTTCAAGTACACTTCAAATGCGTTTCAATTGCGCATTTTTGTTCTGGGAAACGGATTCGCTTTCACGCGGGGAACCGCATGGTAAATAGCTGCATAATATGGGTTTTATCTTGACACTTGCAGGTAAAAGGTCTAAATCTCTAGCCTTTTAGGCCAAGTGATGTTTTGTCGCGTTGGCGGTGCAGTTTTCACTGCGCGCATTACGTTTTTCTTACCAATACGGAGGTTTAGCAGTGACGTTTCAGGATTTAATTCTGTCCTTGCAGAACTACTGGGCACAGCAAGGTTGTATTATTCAGCAGCCGTACGATATTGAAAAAGGTGCCGGAACCTTCAATCCCGCGACCTTCCTGCGTTCCCTAGGTCCAGAACCATGGAATGTAGCCTATGTGGAACCTTCCCGTCGCCCCACCGACGGGCGTTATGGGGAAAACCCTAACCGTCTACAACACTATTACCAATTTCAGGTTCTCCTGAAACCAGCTCCTCTTGATATTCAGGATCTATATCTCGATTCACTTAGAAGTTTTGGGGTTGATCCTGCTGCACATGACATTAGGTTTGTCGAAGATGACTGGGAGTCCCCGACCTTGGGGGCTTGGGGGCTTGGCTGGGAAGTGTGGCTGGACGGCATGGAGATTACCCAGTTTACCTATTTTCAGCAGGTAGGAGGTATCGACCTGAAACCGATTCCTGGCGAGATTACCTATGGGTGTGAGCGTATCGCCATGTACCTGCAGGGGGTTGACAATGTCTACGATCTTGAGTGGGTCAATGGAATTAAATACGGGGATATCCATCACCAAACCGAGGTGGAGTTTTCTACATATAATTTCGAAGAAGCAGACGTTGACATGCTGTTTAAGCTGTTTGACATGTATGAGCAGGAGAGTATCAAGCTTACAGAAAAAGAGTTGGTGTTCCCCGCATATGATTTCGTCATGAAAGCGTCTCATGCCTTTAATCTCCTTGATGCGCGCGGTGCGATATCTGTAACTGAACGCGCTCATTACATTGGGCGGGTGCGTAATTTGTCCCGCCGTTGTGCCCAAGGTTATGTGACGCAGCGTGAAAAACTCGGTTTTCCTCTGTTGCGGCAGAAATAAATAACCCCCAGAACGCGCCGTTCTGCAAAATTCGGTAAAATTCTCCGGTAGCATAGATTCCAGGTTTTATCCCCTGGGGGCTATCGGTGTCATATATGGAGTTTATATAAAACCATGGCAAAAGAGCTTTTTCTTGAAATAGGTACCGAAGAGATTCCCGCTGGGTTCATCCCTGTCGCCCTGCGCGATTTAGAAAAAATGTTCCGTACTGAATTTGACCAAGCGCGTATTGGGTATGGAGAGATATCCACCGTAGCTACCCCTAGGCGTTTGGCTATCTGTGTGGCCAATGTAGCTGAGGTGCAACTACAGCAACATATTGAAGCCACCGGCCCTGCCCTGAAGGTTGCATTTGATCCTCATGGGAATCCGACTAAGGCAGCCCTGGGTTTTGCGCGTTCTCAAGGGGTAGATGTCAGTGAGTTGGGGGAGAAACAGACTGAGAAGGGTGCCTACTTATTTATCTCCAAAGTGGTTGAAGGGCAAGGGGTAAGAGAGCTTCTACCTGCAATTATGCAACGCATCGTAATCAGCTTGAGTTTTAAGAAGTCCATGCGTTGGGGTGACCTGGATACCCGCTTTGCACGCCCAGTTCACTGGTTGGTAGCTCTTTACGGTGGGGCGGTGGTGCCATTTTGCTACGGGACTTTGACTGCAGCGAATGAGTCCAGAGGACATCGTTTTATGGCGCCAGAACGCTTTAAGGTCAGTTCCTTTGCGGATTACCAGAGTAAATGTCGTGCCCATCATGTTATTGTTGACCCGCAAGAACGTAAACAAATCATAGTTGACGGAATTGAGCAGATTGTTGCTAAAGTTGGAGGGGTGTTGAACCCTGATGTGGAACTGCTTGATGAGGTGGTCAATCTGGTTGAATTTCCAGTACCGCTGTGCGGTCACTTCGATGCAGAATTTCTCCAATTACCCACAGAACTGCTTGTCACCAGTATGAAAGAGCATCAGCGCTATTTCACTCTTAGCGATTCTGCAGGTAATCTGCTGCCCCGTTTTATTACCATATCCAACATCAAAGCTACCGATCCTGGCGTAGTAGTGAATGGCAACGAACGGGTTCTACGTGCGCGTCTGGCGGACGGCATGTTCTTCTGGCAAGAGGATCAGAAGCGGAAGCTAGAAAGTCGACTTAAAGACCTTAAACAGGTGGTGTACCAACAACAGCTTGGCACCAGTTACGCAAAAGTGGAGCGCTTTACTGCTCTAGCTCGTTTTTTGGCGCAGGCTATTGATCCTGAAATTCTTGAACTCACCGAACGCGCTGCAACCCTAGCTAAGTGCGACTTGGAAACCGGCATGGTGAACGAGTTTCCCGAACTTCAGGGGGTGATGGGGCGCGAATATGCCCTCCTAGAAGGAGAAAATGAGCGCGTAGCCCGTGCCATTTACGAACACTATCTGCCTGTTCAGGCTGGCGGTAAGCTGCCAAGCGATAATATCGGGGCGTTTGTCTCTATTGCAGACAAAATGGATACCATCTGTGGCTGTTTTGGGGTGGGACTTATCCCTACTGGCACCGCAGATCCTTATGCTTTGCGCCGCAACGCAATCGGGATCCTGAATATTATTTTGGCGCGTGGCTTCACCATCTCAATTCCTGAATTAGTGCAGAAGGGCGTAGCCCTGCTTGAGGCGAGACTTAACCGACCTGCAGGTGAAGTCGAGCGCGATGTAGTTGCGTTTATTCGTCTGCGCCTTGTCAACATGTTGACCGGTCAAGGGGTAGTAACTGATGTGGTTGATGCAGTTTTGAGTGCAGGGTTTGACCAGGTTTTGAATGTGTGTCAACGCGTCGAGGCGCTGAACACCCTGAAGAACCAGGCGGACTTTGAACCTTTGGCTGCTACCTTTAAGCGTGCGGGCAATATTATTGGCGGTGGGGTTGTAGCTGAGGTTAATCCAGAATTATTCGAATCTCAGTGCGAGAACAACCTTCATGCAGCGCTGGGCAAGGTGCGCACGCAGGTTGAAGCCGCAATGAGTGAGAATATGTATCTAGAGGCTCTGCACGCTATCGCTACTCTGCGTCCGGCGGTGGACTCTTTCTTCGATGATGTTATGGTGATGGTTGATAACGAGCAGATCAAGACCAATCGTCTGGCGTTACTTACCGATGTTTCCAGTCTGTTCAGTGGCCTGGCAGACTTTTCTCGTCTGGCGGCATAGGACAGGCGTTAGGGCAATTAATCTGAAGTATTAATTCACTCGATAGAGGAGGATTTACGATGGCGGTCAAACACGTGTACTTTTTTGGCGCTGGCGAAGCTGAAGGCACTGCTGAGATGAAAAACCTGCTGGGGGGGAAAGGGGCAAACCTGGCCGAGATGACTTCAATCGGCTTGCCTGTGCCCGCTGGGTTCACCCTTACCACGGAAGTATGCACCGAATTCTACAAAAACGAGCGCGAATATCCCACCGGCCTACGTGAAGAGGTAGCGTTAAATCTACAGCGGGTAGAGCAGCTAATGGACAAGAAGTTTGGCGACGCCAAAAACCCCCTCCTGCTTTCCGTCCGCTCCGGTGCACGAGCTTCTATGCCGGGGATGATGGACACCGTGCTCAACCTGGGTCTTAACGACGAGACCGTTCAGGGTATTATCAGCCAGAGCGGCGATGAGCGCTTTGCCTACGACTCGTATCGCCGTTTTGTACAGATGTTCTCTAATGTAGTCAAAGGGCTCGACGGTGAGCTTATGGAGGATCTGCTCGAGGAGAAGAAAGATGAACGCGGCGTAGAACTCGATACAGATTTGTCCGCAGCCGATTTGCAGGATCTGGTTAATAAATTTAAAAACGTATATAGCGAAGAGCTGGGAGAGTCCTTCCCCGACGATCCCATGGAGCAACTGTGGGAAGCTATTGGAGCAGTTTTTGGTTCTTGGATGAATGCGCGCGCTAAAACCTACCGCCGTCTTAATAATATCCCAGCAGAGTGGGGTACTGCGGTCAACATACAGTCCATGGTATTCGGCAACATGGGGAATGATTGCGCCACTGGCGTGGCATTTACGCGTAATCCGGCCACTGGGGAAAAATACTTTTATGGCGAGTTTCTCATAAATGCCCAGGGTGAAGATGTAGTTGCGGGAATCCGAACCCCCCAATCAATCAACAAAGTGGGCAGTGATGGTGAGTTACCCTCTATGGAAGAGGTGATGCCCGAGAGCTATGCGCAACTTGTTGAGATCCAGCATAAGCTGGAACAGCACTATCGAGATATGCAGGATATCGAATTCACCATCGAAAAGGGGCGCCTGTACATGCTTCAGACCCGTAACGGAAAACGCACAGCCGGTGCGGCGGTTAAAATAGCTGTTGACATGGTTAGCGAAGGGTTAATTAACGAAAAAGAAGCAGTACTGCGCATTGCCCCAGAACAGCTTGATCAACTCCTCCATCCATCCCTTGATCCTAAAGCACCCAAAACCGTCATTGCGAAAGGGCTTCCAGCTTCTCCTGGTGCTGCAAGCGGTGCGATAATTTTTTCCGCTGATGAAGCGGAAGAAGAAAAGAAGCTTGGGCGCAATGTGATATTGGTGCGGATCGAAACCAGCCCTGAAGATATCCACGGGATGCACGCAGCTCAGGGTATCTTGACTGCGCGCGGTGGCATGACCTCTCACGCTGCGGTGGTTGCGCGCGGGATGGGTAAGTGCTGCGTCTCAGGTTGCGGAGGCATCAAGATTGACTATGCTGCGCAGCAATTTACCGCTGTCAATGGCAAGGTGTACAAAAAGGGGGATATTATTACCCTCGATGGCAGCAGTGGTGAAGTAATGGAAGGTAGCGTGCCTATGGTAAATCCCGAGATGACCGGCGACTTTGCTGCCATCATGGGATGGGTGGACAAGTTCCGGCGCATGAAGGTGCGTACCAACGCAGATACGCCGGCGGATGCGGCTATTGCGCGTGGCTTCGGTGCAGAGGGGATCGGATTGTGCCGCACCGAGCACATGTTCTTTGAAGCTGACCGGATCATGGCGATGCGTGAGATGATTCTTGCCGAGGATGTGGAAGGACGCAAAAAAGCCTTAGCAAAGATCATGCCCATTCAGAAGGAGGATTTTCTCGGCCTGTTTCGCGAGATGAAGGGTCTGCCGGTCACCATTCGCTTGCTCGACCCCCCTTTGCATGAGTTCCTTCCACACGAAGATAGGGAACTTGAGGCAATTGCACGTGCCACCGGCTCAACCGTCGAGAGGCTCAAGTCCAAAAGAGATTCTTTGCATGAGTCCAATCCTATGCTCGGGCATCGTGGCTGCCGTCTGGGGATAACCTACCCTGAAGTTTACGAGATGCAGGTACGCGCTATTATGGAAGCAGCGTGTGAGCTCGTAGTAAACGAAGGTTTCTCCATCGTGCCGGAGATCATGATTCCGCTAATCGTCGAGGAGAAAGAGCTTGAAATTTTGCGCAAGGATGGTGAGCTTGTGGCTGACGCGGTTATTGCGCAGTACAATGCCAAAGTTGAATACCTGATAGGCACTATGATTGAGTTGCCGCGTGCAGTTCTTACTGCGGATAAGATTGCCCGCCAAGCCCAGTTCTTCTCCTTTGGCACCAATGACCT
>CAYPNO010000046.1:0-13201 GCA_964411865.1 uncultured Desulfuromonas sp.
AGTACACTATATCATAGTGGTTCAGTAGGGAAATTCTTGCCAAATGTGTAAAAATGCATTATTAAGTGAAGCAACCCGCACTACGCAAGTGTTCCTACTACTGAAATGAGCGTTCGTTTTCTCGCTATATGTTAACAAGCGACAAGAAAGGGGGGATGCCTTCACTAATTGGAGGATTTGGGCATGTTCAACCTTAATGGAATGGAGGCAGAATGAAAGGTTGGCTACGACTGTTGGTCTGTGTAGCTGTCTTATTTGGTGTCGTTGCACCACCGGACAGCGCGTCAGCACTTACAGTATCGGGGCGGTCAAGTACGGAGTTTGAATGGTTTGATACCGGTGACGGTAAAACCGCTACACCCCTTTATCAGTACATGTTGCTCAATGTGAATGACATTGACAACAATGGTCTGACATTCAGGGGGTACGGCAGACTCGCAGATGACTTGGCCAATGAAGCAGATGTAGATAGTCGCTTGTACTATGCCTACATCGAAAAAAACAATCTGGTGGAAAATCTGGATGTCCGTTTAGGACGTCAGTTCATCTCTACCACAGCTGGTGCATCCATAATGGATGGTCTGCACCTGAAATATTCCGGCCTGGAGTTGTTTGATATCACCCTGTTTGGTGGTGGTGATGTCGCTTTCTACGATGGTTACAACGCCAAGGATCTGATCGGCGGTGTCGAGATCAGGCGCACCTTCTTTGACGAGCTCAATGTGGGACTATCCTACCTGCAAAGATGGGAGGAGAGTGAACTGGCGAATGAAATCTTCGGCCTTGATCTCGACTACGACTTTGCCAATTCTCTATACATTTATAGCGAAACACAATTCAACTATCTGGCCAATACCGTCAGTTACTTTCTAGGCGGGGCCAAATGGCACCAGAGTGAAAACTGGTCCTTACGTGCAGAGTATCTGTACTCCCTGCCGGTGTTCTCTTCCACCTCTATCTACTCCGTATTCGCAGTGGATGAGTACCAAGAGATTTTTGTCGAGTATGAGCGCCGTCTTGGCAACGGTTGGCGCATGTTTGTTAACTATGCGCTTGAGATGTATGAGTACGATGAAAATGCCAGCGTGTACGAGGCAGGTATTGAAAAAATCCGCACCGGGCGATTTTTTGGTTACCTCAGTGGGGTATGGCGTGAAGACCCCGATGGACAAGATCTGGCGGGAGGCAAGCTGTATGTCGCCGCCAACATAAACCACACTCTGAGTTTCGGTATGGGGATCCACCTCGACGTAATGGAACGCTATCTGGATGAAGACCAGGATGAGACCACCAACACCCGCGTCTGGGCTGACAGCACCATCACCTTTAACCGCAAGGTTAACCTACAGGCCAAAGTTGAACGGATTGAAAGCGATTTGTGGGATGATTATTACCGCGGTCGTGTGCGTCTGAACATCCGTTTCTAGGGAGGAGTCAAATATGCAACACAGATTAATGCTTTGTCTGACCATCCTGGCCATGCTGGTGACATCACCACTCTGGGCGATGCCGTTTGATCATGACGAACACGTCACGATCCTCGGCGGCGGGAACAACTGCTCCAGTTGCCATGTGGCTGAGAGTGAATCAATCATTCCAGCCAAGGATGTGTGTATGGGCTGCCATGAATCGGCCATGCTTAAAGAAGTATCCTTTCCGGGACTGAAAACCCACGGCGTAACGTGGCCACTCAGTCATCGCTCTGAAGCAAAAAGCAAGAGGATTGATTGCGCAGCCTGTCATCAGCAGGATGAGTGTCTGAAGTGTCACGCTTCGGGCTTTGCCGATGAAATGGGCAGTTTCAGCAACAGCTTGACCAATGTGCACACCAGCGATTTTCACGTTACCCATCCGCTGGCAGCACGCACCAACCCACAACTGTGTACTAGTTGCCACGAATCCAGCTACTGTAGCGACTGCCACGGTAATTTTCGCCGTGGTTCTCTGGCCGGGACATCGCATCAGCGCAGCTTCAGCAGTCTGACTGTAGGCCCTTCAGGCCCGGCGCACTCTAGTTTCGACGAAAATCAGTGCCAGATCTGCCATGTGGATTCTATTTTGCCCACCCACGAATGGACCCGTGGCCACGCGCGCGAAGCACGCAAAAACCTGGTCACCTGCCAGGCATGTCATCCCGATGGCGATGTCTGCATCAAGTGCCACAGTGCCCGCAGCGGCCTGGGTGTCAACCCGCACCCGAAAGATTGGAACGACATAGATGGTAGACTGCGACGTGCCAGTGATGGCAGAACCTGCCGCAAATGCCACTAAATACTCATACCTACAGGAGGTTTGAATGAAGGTTAAACAATGGTTTTCTTTTTGTGCGCTCCTGTGCAGCATTCTGTTGCTGAGCGCATGTGGAAGTAATTCCGGTTCCGGCGGAGATAAAACTGCACCACCAGCTGCTGGTGACAAGGGATCTGACGCAGCCGGCATCAAATATGCCGGAACAGATAAGTGTATCGGCTGCCACAATGATTTCAGCTGGAGTGCCGATATCGTAGATGCATATCTTATGGGTAAGCACGTTATCCACAGCGATCACATAACCGCAGCGAATAAAGTCGACGGCTGCCTCGTGTGCCACGACCCCATCGGCGATGGCCCCGCACTGGAGACTCTTATCTCCGCTGCTAACGTTCCCACCGCAGGGCTGACCGTAATTGGCTGTGAAGCCTGTCACGGTGCTGGTGGCGATCACTATGGTGTCGGCCCTATGCCAATAGCTAAGCCAGGCATCGATGCTTGTGCTCAGTGCCACGACAAACTGCCGGAAGGCCACCTTATCCATCACCCCGAAGCAGATATGATTTCTAGTAATTTTATAGAATCTCGCCACGTCACTGCTTCAGTTCGTAACAGTGCGGTATGTTCCAAATGCCACACTGATGTCGGTGGACGTCTTTACAAAGACGTAAGTACCAAAACTCAGCTCATGGCGAGTGTAATGGCTGTGGACAGCACTGCGCCAGTCCAATGCAAAACCTGCCACGATCCGCACCATGCAGGAGGCCTACTTATGGAAGCAGGCGTATCACGCGGTAATATCACATCCTCCGCTGAGTACGAAACCTGCATAACCTGCCACATGAGCGATCGTGACGATCCTAGCGACTCAGAGTGGATGTACCACGCGGAGGTTTATTACCGTGTAATCACAGATACGCACTACGATGATCCGGCAACCCCTGATGTAATAGAAGGTTATGCGATTAGCAAGTTAAACGAACGTGCCTGTCGCGATTGCCATGATGTGCATTCGGTAATGGAGATTCAAAAAGATACAAATACCATTAATGACCAGTGGGCAAGATCACGCCACGCAGGTAATATTGGCATTGTCAAAAAAGAGAAAGCGGAAGAATTTGCCGACGCAGGCGATGATCGCACCACTGAGCAGACCGTTGCAATAAAAGCGGCAGGGGCTTTAGGAACTGAGTCTTCATGGCCACACTACGACTGGGATGCTGGAGACCGCCAAGGTTGCCAGAAATGTCATACCTCCACCGGTTTTGCTAATTTTGCCAAGAACCCTGAGGGGTACGTCGCTGCTAATAACGATTTTTCCCACCTCGTTGGCTGGGAAAATGATGCTGGTGCCATAACCTCTTCAGGCCAGAACGAACTCCTTTACTGCTGGGCTTGCCACAGCGATAATTCCGGTGCCCTGCGCAACACTGGCGCTGTGACCGTAGATTACACCGTTGATGGAATTAACCCCGTCCTTGCAGATATCGGCGATTCTAACGTTTGCGTGACCTGCCATGTCGGGCAGGGGAACATGGATACGCTCATAGGTAATGCCTTCGCAACCCCTGCAAAGGATATCTCTGCGCTCAAGCCTGGCTTTGGACCTGGCACCAAAAACGTAACCATTACCCATTATCTGGCTACAGCAGCAACCATTTTCCAGGCGCAGACACGGATCGGCTATGAGTATCCCGGACAAAATTACGCCGATCCTGCGTATTTTGCCCATAACAATATTGACCTTAACGGAGCTGGGCCCTGTGTTGCATGTCACATGGAGACCAATGAGCCGCATGCCTGGAAAATCGTAACCAAGGACAGCGCCGGCACTATTACGGCTCTCAACGCCACCTCTTGTGTAGAATGCCATAGCGGAAGCCACGGAGCAGCTCTGGTCGTTGACAATGCCGCTGCCGCAGCATTGCTACAGGGTGAAGCACAAGGATTCAATGAAGCCCTGGAGATTCTAGAGAATGCACTGATTGCTAAAGGGTTAACCTTCACTGGCAACTATCCTTACTTCAGTGGTGCCAGCTGGACTAACGAAGGTAACATCGGTGCTGCACACAACTTCAACTATCTGCACCATGAGCCCGGCGCCTATGCCCACAACCGCGTATATACCAAACGCCTGATCTTCGATTCCATTGACTGGGTCGATAACTACACTATGGATGGAAACATAAGTTTCAATGCTAATGCGTACCCAGCAGCGGCAGCATGGTTTGGCGCTGAAGGGGATGTAGT
Source organism: uncultured Desulfuromonas sp. (assembly GCA_964411865.1). Taxonomy (GTDB): domain Bacteria; phylum Desulfobacterota; class Desulfuromonadia; order Desulfuromonadales; family Desulfuromonadaceae; genus JAIVHC01. The sequence goes on from CAYPNO010000046.1 coordinate 4,501, forward strand.
GAGTAGACGCCCATAAGATCATACACTTATTACCCTTAACAAAAAGCGGGTTCCTGCGGGAGCCCGCTTTTTTATGTGCGCACAGGCAACAATCGCAATCCGCCCCTGGATGTTGTCCGCAAGGCTAATCAGTCATCTCCACATACGCGGGGGTGGTATAAATTACGCTAGGCTAGGTACCAGTTTGGGCCGGTGGTGTGAGCGCATTCATTATACCCCTACGGTTGACATAGGCACTCCCCACCCGTATACATAGGCGTACTTAGTGTTTTTTTGTCCTTTTCCATACTTCCATTTTTTTGCATTTCAGTTTCACCCATCCCTTACACCCAGTCACCCAAGGAGAGCTAAATGGCTCCAAAGTTATTCGGCAAAATCAAAGCTGAAACCCAGAGCCTTAAAGATCACATCTCCCTGCATGGCCCGCGCAAGATAATTTTGTACCAAGTAGGAATAGCCGTCGGCGCGATTATTTCCGCATTCGGCTACAGTATGTTCATGGTGCCGTTCAATCTGGCAGCAGGAGGTATAGCGGGGCTAGGAGTTATTATCTCACATTTCTCCGGTCTCTCCCCCGGAGCGCTGTATATGTTAATGAATCTGCCGCTGTTGGTGCTAGGCTATATTCAACTGGGACGCTTTCGCTTTTTGTTCTCGTGTTTATTGTCCGTTGTTGCGTTCTCCATCGCAGCAGACATCTTCAGCGCCTTCATGCCACGCAACATGCATACCTTTCCCATCACTCAGGATCTGCTCCTGAACTCCATCTATGGTGGGCTGTTTTTCGGCCTCGGGGTGGGAATCGTGCTGCGCTACGGCGGCAACTTCGGGGGCACCGTCATCCCGGCGCAGATTCTCCACAACAAGACCGGCTATCCTTTGAGTCAGGCTTTTTTCTACCTCGATGGCGGGATCATATTACTGGCAGGAGCGGTGTTTGGCTGGGAGCTGGCAATGTTGGGGATGCTGTCGCTGTTTGTTGGCGGTATGGCAGCGGATTTTGTGCTGGAAGGGGTAAGCCAAGTGCGTACCATCACCATTGTCAGCCAGGCACCAACCACACTTAAACACGCGATTTTATCAGAACTGGGGCGGGGCATCAGCTATTGGGAAGTGACTGGGGGGTACTCGGATCGAAACTATACCATGCTGTTCTGCACTATTACGCGGTCGCAGGTGCAAGATTTAAAAGCCATTGTGGCGGATAATGACCCAGATGCGTTCCTAGTTGTTGGAGTTGCGCAGCAGGCGGTGGGGAGTTTCAGCTTCAAGAGGCATAATGCAGGCACCAGGCGGCCAAAACCACCCCCACCCATTTCGACCGATGTCCCTGCAAATGCCCCTGATGCACCCGATATGTTGCTAACACTGGAGACCGAAAATCGCCCCGCGCAACCACCTGAGACGAAGAATTTCATGTAAAATCTCAATATCCCTGGGATCTACCCCTCTTCTCGCGTGGCGCTGGTTTAAGAATACTTCGCCGTTTTACTGACGTCGACGCACATAGAAACCTAGGCTGAGAAGTCCTGCACCCAACAGTAAAAACGTGGAGGGTTCTGGAACTACTACACCCAGCGGTTTAGTAGAGATAGTAAACGCAAAGGGCAATGTCGTTGCCATATTTTCAGGAGTAATGAACCCTATTGTCCCTGTAGGAACTCCAGCAAAACTGGCATATGGCTCCACAAGCTGGAAAAGAACTTCAGCTGCCGGGAAGACATTGACAAAATATTCTAAACCATCCAAATAGGTGAAGTTAAAATTGGGGAAATTGCTAACCAGGGCAAAGACATCCTCCTGATAGGCGCCAACATTCGGAGTCTCCTTGAAGCTTATGTCAAAGTAAAAATCCTGTGGGGGCAATGGCTCAGCAAGGGGATTCAAAGGTTTGAGAACAACCGTTGTTTTTAGGGCTGTTGAGAGTAGAGAGTTACCAGCAGAGATAACTTTATTGTCATGGGTCATAGATATCGAATCATTCCAGTAATCTGCGATATCGCCTATTCCGGTATAGGTGTTTACCGTCCCTGCGACAGTTGTACTGCCGAGGTCATGATTAATGGTCAGACTAGAAAAATTTGCCCCACCCCAAGTCAACTGTGTATCTGAGGTTGTGTGTTTGCTGCCCTGAAAGGTACTGTCAGAGAATACAGACCAAAGCGTGTACTCCCACTCTGTCACCAATGCAAACGCTGAGGTACTGAGTAGTAGGGCAAAAACGAAACTTAAAGAAGTTGTTTTTATCCACATGGCAAATTCTCCTTCACTAAAGAGATAAAATATTTTCTCACTTAACTTATTACCTATCGAACAATCTATGCATTAAAAATGCCGTTTAGATAATTCCTTAAATTTCAGTAAGTTAAGCATATCCTCAGCGGTTTTCTTTTTACTGTAAGGAAAATCAACATATTTCTGTAATTATCTAAACTATAAGGTATTTTGCACGCAGTTGATCTGCATTGCGTAAAAAGAAGACGCTATAGGTAACAGAAAAATGCCTTCAAAGGAGAAAACATGTAAGCTATTCCGACAGCATAGTCAGCATGGATAATTGACGCCTCTCCTCGCTGTCCCTCTATGTCTATTCAATAACTCGGGTAGGAATTATTTTGTACTTGCTGCAACGGTTCAATGGTGATTGAAACTCGTCGGTTCATCTGGCGCCCCCCGAGGGTTGCATTGGACGCGATAGGCTTATTCTGGCCAAAACCGATTGTTCTTATGCGCTGCGGTGCCACCTGATAATTTATAAGAATCCCCTTTACCGCTTCGGCGCGGCGCTCGGAGAGACGTTGATTGTATACCTCGGCGCCAGTGCTGTCGGTATGCCCTGCAATCTGCAGGCGGGTCTGCGGATAGGCATTGAGAACATCGGCGACGCGCTTTAACTCATCATATCCACCTGCTTTGACCTCGGATGAATCAACATCGAACAGCAGATCTGACTTGAAGGTAACCGCCAGATTCTGAGCATCACGCTCGATACTGGCACCCTCGACAGAAGCCAAGCTCCGACGCATCTCTTGCTCCTGCTTCTCCATATAGTTGGAGAACGTTCCTCCGGTCACACCCCCCAGCGCCGCACCAACTCCAGCTCCGAGCAAGGTTGAGCGGGTATCACCCCCAATCAACTGCCCAAGTCCAGCGCCTACGGCGGCACCAGTTCCGGCACCAATCGCGGTACCGCGCTGGGTTCTACTCATAGGTTCTGCACATCCAGCCAGAGCCAGTGCTGTTGCTAAAATGACTATTGTAATTTTTCGCATATATTTCCTCCCGATTTTGCCTGTTAGATTTGTCAATAAATGGCGCCGGCAGAAAATCCCAGCATCTTTGCTTTATTCTAGCAGATCCAAAGTATCTTTTTTAGATACCGAATTGGCAGCGCCGTCTTGGCTTCTGGTGCATAACGCAATACCTTAGCGCCAAATACACTTTTTTCAATCCCACTAACGATGGGCTTAACCTTGTTGAGCATCTGTAACTTTGCACGCTTCAGTCTTACTTGCGCGGGGGAGAATTATTCTGATCTGTAACCCCCCATCTGCGCGATTACTCGCCGTAATGGTGCCCCTGTGTAACTCCACCGCGCGCTGGGCTATAGCCAACCCGATCCCGGTTCCTCCGTTGTTACGTTCACGCGCCTGGGCAACGCGATAGAAGGGGATGAAGAGTTTTTCCAGCTCGCTCTCTGGAACACCGGCGCCTCGGTCTTGAATAAGCACGTGTATATAATCATCTTCAGACCATACCCTAATCTCCACCTGCGTAGCAGCCGCGGTATAGCGCACCGCGTTGCGAATCACATTTTCAAACGCCCGCGCCATCAACTCCGGCACCACCGCCATCTTCGCCTCTCCTTCCACCGTCAGCACCACCCTGACATCACGCTCGGTGGCTTCGTAAGCGGCGTCCTGCACAATATCAGCAAGCAAGTGTGCCACATCAACCTCTGTGCGCGGCATGCTGGTCTTGGCATGTTCCATGCGAGTCAAATCCAACAACTCGCCGATCATAATGTTCATCCGCGCACTTTCTAGCTCAATACGCTGTAGGCTTTTTTCCTGCTTCGGGCTGCAACCCTCGTTGCGCGCCAGCTCCAATGCAATGCCGAGCCGGGTCAGTGGCGAGCGCAGCTCATGGGAGATATCCCGTAACAGGCGCTGTTGCCCCCCCACCAAGGCTTCAATTCTAGTCGCCATTTCATCAAAGTCCGAGGCCAGCAGCGCAATCTCATTACCCCCTTTTATTTCGGACCCGATGCGTGTACTCAGATCGCCCGAAGCAAAGCAGTGGGTGGCGCGGCGCAAGCGACAAATGGGGGTGGTAAACGAGCGTGCAAGGATAAAACATACCATGGCGGTCAGGCCAAGGACAAACAGCAGCTGCCAGCCAAACAACCCACGGGTCAACTCGGCGACGATATGTTGGGGGACAGGTCGGTGCGGCAACCACGCTGCGGCCACATAATTCTTCCCGCTATCACTTTGCACCACTGCGGCCAGTGCATTTCTGTGGCCACCCATAGGGGCTTCCACCTCACCGATCTGGAGGGTACGGATCACCAGATTCTGCATCCCACATGCAATCTTGCTCTCAATCAGAGGATTGGCGTCTGCGTCAAACAGGATAAGGGCCAGCCCATGTTCGCGGCGCAGAGTGCGCGTGTATTTTTTTAGAGCACCGACGCCGTTAAGCTCGTAATGGCTCACCGCTTCGCTTCCATATTCGATGGCGGCACGTTGAGCCAGATGGCGGTGCATCGCAGGAGGGAACTGCTGCTCGCGAAACAAGGTGAGTCCAACGATCACTACAATGACCAGTACAATCAGACCCCAAAAATAGAGAAATATCTTAAAAAAAAGGCTGCGTACATTCAATGTTTAGCTCCGATGGCGTACATATACCCCGCGTTGCGCACCGTGACGATGCGCTCCCTTTCCTGCACCCTCTCTTCTTGCTGGGCCTCTTCTTTTTGCTCGCCTTCTGGATGTTGCTTGAGCTTTTTACGCAGAGCGCTGATATGCACATCCACGCTGCGGTCGTAGGGTGACTTACGCCGCCCCAGCACCTCCTCAACCAGTTCCTTGCGGCTCACCACTTCTCCGGCGTGGCGCAACAACATGGCGAGCAAATCAAACTCCGCCGAGGTGAGCTCAAGGTTCTGTTCGGCGCGTTGAACCGTACGACTGCCGGGGAACAGGCGGATATCGCCCACTTCAAGGATCTCCAACTCAGGAGTATCTTCGCTCTGCGCTGCGTCACGTTGCGTGGCCAAGCGGCGTTGAATGGCGCGAATACGGGCCATGAGTTCGCGCGGGTTAAACGGTTTGGGTAAGTAATCATCGGCGCCAAGTTCCAGCCCGACAATGCGGTCTATCTCTTCACCGCGCGCCGTGAGCATGATTATCGGCACCTGCGATTCCTTGCGGATGGCGCGCAACACATCAAAACCGTTCATTTCAGGGAGCATTACATCAAGAATAACCAGATCAACCTTTTTCGTCAGCGCCGCTTGCACCCCAGTATCACCCTGATGGACACTGACAATATAGAGCCCTTCGGCACTTAAATAATCATGCAGCAATTCGCACAATTCCTTATCGTCATCTATGATTAGTATGTTATGCATGGTTGCTCCACTCAAGTAATGCGTTAATTCGGCCCTGGCACTAAGCATCTTCGCGCACTTCAATTCAGGTTTCCTATTAACGAAGTTAAACTCTCTTATACTCGGTGCCACCTGCGTTTAGGGTAAATTATTGTTAAGTCCAAAGCTGAAAGACACACTACCCTTTACAAAACTTTACCTTTCCAGTACAGCTCTTAACCCACTTCTGCAGTTGCATCGGTTATGCTTCCAACAAGATAAATGACTGTCCAGGGGAACAAACCCTTGGAATAAACAGTAGGTAACTTTTCCTCAAAACTGAAAAAGGAGCATACCATGAAACTCTCCCGCGTACTTATCACCACTCTCTTCGCAAGCTTACTGGTAAGCACAAGTGCCATGGCCTGGGAAAACTGCAAAGGGTCACGCTGTGATACAAACTGCGACCAAGAGCAGCAGGGAAATCATCTCGAGCGGATGGCGGTTATTCTTGATCTGAGCGCCGACCAACAGCAACAGCTTGAAGAACTACATGCGCAGCATCAAAATGTGCGTACCCAGATGCACGCCGAAATGATGACGTTGCAGCAGGAGTTGCGTGACTGTCAGCCCGGAGCTGATAGTGAAGCAATGAAAGCTAAAGCCCGCACCTACGCCGACCTCAAGGCAGACCAGCTGATCTACAACATAGATTTCAAACAACAGATGATGGCTATCTTGACCCCTGAACAGCAGGAAAAAGCCACCCAACTCAAGGCCGTACAACAACGGCGCAATTGTACCGAAACTACGGAAGGCGACAGGCCATGCAAAGGCAAACGGATGAATAACAGTGATATGCAAGGGCATGGACGAAACCGCTAGTAGGTACACACCCAGAGGGGATCTAACCGCAGGTAAGTAAAACAGATAGAAACTCCACCGCCAAATAATGTTAGGCGGTGGAGTGTTAACCGGAGCAGGGGCGGAATATTCGCCCCTGCTTTTTTTGGCTCAATCTGTGACCGTATTAAACAAATGGAGAACGTTAGAATTCCGTGCAGGAGTATGGTTCAATTAAGCTCGATCAAACGGCGTGTAAAGCAAGATTATCGTTCTACAGCACAAAGGATCGAATAAAGAAAAATAAGTCGCGGTAAAACTATCTGGTAGAAAGGGAATCTTTTTCACAGTGCCCAGGTTGATGCTCTAGCTGACACTCAGGCTTGGCTAAATTCACCGGTGAGGATGTACAACTAGTGCAATCGGTGCATCGGCGCGCCTCAGCTTTGGGGGTGCAGCAGTTGGTACAGTCTCCTTGTATCAGCTTGCGCCATAAAAACACCACGGCCACAATCAGGCTTCCGATAAGAATTATGTGTTCCATAGTTACCCTTTCTACACCGGCGCGCGGTAAAGCTCTCAGAACTACACAGCATAACAAGTAGCAACTGAAGGGGCAGCTAAGCCACCCCTTCAATATCTGATCTACACTGTTCAGATGTTAGCGCATCTCTTTTGCCTGCACCCAGATAACTGCATCTTGGCTGAGTTCTTTACCTTTGTAGCTGGCATCGCTGCCAATTCCTAACGCGGCGAATCCCCACCAGCCTGCGCGTGGAATACCAAAGGTGAACTTACCATTCACGTCCGCCTTAATGCCCATGGTGATAAAACTGTCCTGCGGTGCCTCAACAAAACTCGTACCCATAGCATTGCGTTCCAGATCTACCGCGTGATTAAGATATTCTACTTCTATTTCGGCGTAAGGAACCGGTCGGCCGTTACTTTTCACAATGCCGGTAAAAGTTGAGCCCGCCCAGATGGAGTAAGGTTTCACCAACGGAACAATTTCTGCCTTCAGACCTAACTCGGCATCCCAGTCAGTGGGGGCTCCAGCGACGTTGACGATGGCTTTAGTTATCTGCTGAATATAAATATCCTCACCAGCTTCATAGTAAGGGGCTGGCTGCAGCACCAGCACATGATCGCCCATACGCTGCGCCTTATAAGTCGATTTATACCCCTTGCCACGGTTGTGTTGCCCCTGCCACTCTATTGCCTGCAGGGTCGCACCCAAATCTTTCTTTTTCCCTTTGTTTACCACGTAAAATTCTTCCACCGGCATGAGCTTGTCACTATCATGCTGGAACCCCATATCCATGGTGTGTTCATCGGCAAAAGGGTGGGTAAACACATGACGCAGCTCAATAGTTTTTCCCGTTGGCAGCGCGGATTCTGGGGTGTAGAGCATCTGAAAATGGGCCCAGGCAGTGGAACTACTCAGGCAGACGATCAAAGTGCAAAGGACGCTAAAACGTTTCATGTATTGCTCCAAGTTTTCAAGGTTAAAAAATATCGGCACCATTTATGCGGACTTCATGTCCCTTACCAGCGTAGAATACAGCCTCGTAGGGCAATTCAGGTTTGGTAAAATTCACCTCAGCGTAGGCGTTGAGTTTGGTTTTCAGCAGCACTTTCCCATCCTGTTCAAGACGAAATTCAACGCCACTAGCGCTGCTTCCATCGCTGAAACCGCCCTCGCAGGTTACGCTGCCATCCCCTTCATCGAAGCATGAAAGCAGGGGGGTGTGCGCCCACACCGGCGCGGCTACAGCGATTCCCACGAACGCAAGGGTTGCAATAAGCAAGGTTTTCATTCCTTAAATCCTTTCTGTTATTAAGTAAGTGTAAAGTATGGCACGAAGATTCCTGCCTCGGCCTGTGTTCTAATATCTGCTATTGACCAACCTCCCAGTTGGCACGGCGCGGTTTAATAAATGCGAGCAGGAGCGTCAGAGCGATCACACTGACATAAAAAATGCGCATCATCTCGATGCCGCTCCATCCAAAGGTGGTGGCTAGGGTATAAAACATGCTCGAGGTTACGATCCCCAAGGTTATGGGAAAGAAGGTGGCAAACAACATCCAGCCATATGAATTACTTTGCAATTTCACCACCACCATGGTGGCGATACATGGAGGACTCAGAATCATAAAGATCAGCATCGCCACGGCGTGGATGGGGGTGTAGCTTCCATCGGCAGCGATACTCTGTTCTGCGCGTTCATCCGTCTTACCCTGTTCGTAGATCGAACCCAAGGT
>CAYPNO010000047.1:0-13022 GCA_964411865.1 uncultured Desulfuromonas sp.
GCAGGAGCAGCAGGAGCAGCAGGAGCAGCAGGAGCAGCAGGAGCAGCAGGAGCATAACACGCACTTATTACGCATGATTAAAGATGACCCTGGAGAGCTGTTGCGGCGTAAATTCAAGTATCAATATCAGCAGCAAGGCGCGGCGCAACATCGAAAGCGGACAGGAGAAAAGAGATGGTGAGAGGGCAGATTAAATCAGGGGCTTTATGTGCACTGATGCTGGCAACGTTGCTGCTGCCGTTTCAGGTGTGTGCGCAGCTGCAGGTGATGCCGGCGCGCAACAGCATCGGGGCCGATGACACGCTGCAGGTTGAGATCAAACTGCTGGATGGAAATGCTGATACCCTCGATTTAACTCCGCTGGAGCATGATTTCGACATCGTTGGGCAAGGGCGGGGCTCGCAGGTGAATATCATCAATGGTAATTATAGTAAAATCAACACCTGGTCTCTACGCCTGCTCCCCAAACGCAGCGGCAAGCTGATGCTGCCCCAGCTGTGTGCCGGTTCCAGCTGTTCTGAACCTATAGTCATTACCGTGAGTTCCACCCAGAGTGCTGGTGGCGACTCTACGTTGATTCTGGAGCATGGCTCCCTGCCGGAGCGAGTTTTTGTCGGGCAGCAGGTGTTATACAAAATGCGCCTCTTATATCGAACTACTTTGCATCAGGCGGTGCTGTCTCCTCCTGTGCCAGAGGGGGTTGAATGTGAGGTTGTTAAGCTTGGAGAAGATGTGAGAAGTGAGATTTATCAGGATGGCTGGCGCTACGAAGTTATAGAGCGAAATTATGTCCTGATTCCGCAGCGCAGCGGAACTCTGCAGATCCCACCAGTGATGCTGGAAGCGGAAGTTGGGGGGAGCAGGGAGCGGGGCTTTGACCCCTTCGGGGGGCGCGGTCAGTTGGTGCGGCGGCGTAGCGCTGCTGCCGAGATTCTGGTAGAGCCGCCGGCGCGGACGGAGCATGCCTGGATACCGGCTCAAACCCTGGAGGTGGAAGATAGCTGGGGGGAGAATCCACCGCAGCTACGCGTTGGAGAGCCGTCAACCCGCACTATCACCGTACAGGCAAATGGTACGACTGCCTCGCGTCTAGATGCACTGGAGCTTGATCTCCCACCGGAGTTCCGGGTGTACCCCGATCAAGTGGAGCGCGAAAACATCCTCAGTGCAAACTCCGAGCTGATAGCGCAGATGCGCCAAAGTATTGCCATTGTACCGCGCGAGGCTGGAACCTTTACCTTGCCTGCAATTACCTTTATCTGGTGGGATATGCGTGCCCAGCGCTGGAGCACAACTGAGATAGAAGCGCAGGAGGTAACAGTCCTCCCTGCCGAACGGGCAGTACAAATCGCGGATCAAAGGATGGAGGAGGGGGCAGCGCCGCGTGCTGATAGAGATGGCGTCGGTTTGGGGCCGGATACGAGAGATGAGACTAAGCAGGCTGCGGTGCCACAAACACAGACTGAGACCAAACCAGCGGTAGATACGTTGCGCTGGCAACTGGCTACCGCCATCTGTGCGGGCGGCTGGAGTGTGAGTCTACTGTTGTGGTGGCGCTCTGCATCCAAGAGGCGACGTGTCTCAAGACAAAAAACTAGCGGAGAAGATTGTCCCCAGCCCAACCTCGCCAGGCTGGAACATACGCTGTTGCAAGCGGCGCAGCAACGCGAACCCAAAGAAGCCCGGCACCAGTTACAACAATGGGCAGCGTGTCTGTATCCAGCCAGTGCGACCCCTCTGGACACCTTGATGCAGCAGGGCTCGGAGGCAATGACCACAGCGTTGGCAGAGCTCAATGCCGCTCTGTACGCCGAGGCCGATAGCACTTGGGATGGCGCAGCGCTGGCGCAGGCGGTGCGCGCTCATGCCAGAGAGTGGAAAGACGGTGAGCGGGGGAGAAACGGTCACGCAGACCATCTAGATAAGGCTGCAGAGCTGCCTCCGCTGTATCCACAAGTTTGATGGTAGTCTCATGTTTTACATCCGCACCCAATTCAGTAGGGGCAATTCACTAATTGCCCTCGCATCTATTTCACCCAAAAGCAAAGCCACGCCCGCCGGATGTAATCCTGGCAGGAGTGGCTTTGCTTTTTCAGATCCTTAAAGGCAGCCTATAAAAATCCGTTTGAGATCTTTCCTGTGGGGGCTTAATCCCAGCCGAGTGATTGGTGTTGCTGCGGTGCTTTCAGCGCCATAGTGTGCTGACCGGAACCGCCCTTGGTGGTGAAGCGGCGCAGTAGATGGCGCAGCTGCTCAGCCTGGCTGGAGAGTTGTTCTGCCGCTGCTGCCCCCTCTTCGGCGTTGGCGGTATTTTGCTGGGTAACGTCATCAATCTGACTGATACCGATATTAACCTGGGAAATCCCCTGCGCCTGTTCTTTACTGGCTGCGGCAATTTCAGCAATCAGATCAGAGACTTTGGTGGAATGGCTGACGATCTCGTCTAGAACCCTGGATGTTCCTGCGGCGATCTCCGCACCGTTTTCTGCCTTTATCACAGAGCCTTCAATGAGGTCGGCGGTTTCACTTGCAGCCTTGGCGCTGCGTGCTGCCAGGTTGCGTACCTCTTCGGCTACGACCGCAAAGCCCTTACCATGCTGCCCGGCACGTGCAGCCTCAACCGCCGCGTTCAGGGCGAGGAGGTTGGTCTGGAATGCAATCTCATCAATCACCTTGATAATCTTTGAAATACTCTGGCTTGAGATGTTGATTTCCTCCATGGCTGCAACGAGCTGATTCATCGATTCATTGCCGCGATTGGCGGCGTGGCTTGCTTCTGATGAGAGTTTAGCCGCCTGGGTGGCGTTGACGGCGTTGTCGTCAGTTTGCGCGGCCAGTTCGTTTATGGATGCGGAGATTTGTTCCAGCGAACTGGCGGATTCAGTTGCACCCTGAGAGAGTGACTGGCTTGCATCGGCAACCTGAGACGCCCCAGCACCGATTTGTTCGCCGCTGGTTTGAATGCTGGTAACTATTTCATTCAGGTCTTCTGCCATGGTTTTTAGCGCCCCACGCATCAGGTCTCTTTCATCGTGCGGATGGATGTCAAAAGTCAAGTCGCCGTTAGCTAAACGCTGTAACGAGTCGATCATTTCATGTTCCAGGTTGTCGGCGAACTTATCCATAGTAGCGCTCATCGCCCCGATTTCGTCATGACGGTTCATATTGAGACGCTCTGCGACATGCCCTCGGGTTATCTCCTCCAGCATATGCACAACCTGCCCTATGGGGTTTGCTAGCCCGCGCGCAAACCAGATCACCACTGCGAGTGAAGCCAGAATAGTGAAGCCAACTATTCCTACAGCCCCGTACAGCATAAGTTGCGTCTGAGCCTTTATGTCGTCGGTGTACAGACCAGTGCCTACAATCCAGTCCCAAGCATTGATACGTTGTACATATGAAACCTTGTCTACTGGTTTGGTGTGCCCAGGTTTCTCCCAGCGGTAGTTTACAAAACCGGCGTTACGCTCACGTGTCACCTTCACCATTTCATTAAACAGCTCGACCCCGTCTGGATCGGTAAAACCACCCAAGTCTTTGCCGTTTAAGGAGGGCTTGAATGGATGCATTATCATGCGTGGGCGGCTATCATTGATCCAGAAATAGTCATCCTCGCCGTAGCGCATCGCAGCAACGGCTTCCACGGCCATGCGCTGCGCCTCATCCCGTTCTAGGGTGCCGTTGCGCTCCAACTCGACGAAGTGGGTGATCACTGAGGCTGCGCTTTCGGTTTGAGATTGTACCTTGGCAAAGCGTTCCTGGTATAGATTGTCGGTGGTTTTCCAGTAAAGCCCTCCGAACACCACGCACATAACCGGCACGGCCAGGGCAAATAGAAAGTATATTTTATTGGCGATTTTAAAGTTATTGAAAAAGGTCATGGGTCATCTCCTGCATAAAAACAGTTGTAAATGTAGCTGCTCCGTAGTGCGGGCGCAGCCCTTTTTTCTAAGCTTTAATAACAGTCTAATGTGAAAAAAGATAAAACAAGTGTTTATTTCCATTTAACATATATTGAACTTGCTCTCTTTAGCAAGGGGAAATTCACTGCTTTTGCAATTAGCAGCTGGAGCTACATGCTTATATATTACAGGGAGATTTGCCGAAATTATTGTTATTGAGCGGGGATGGTAATGCCATTTTATTGCAGAGTAAAATGGTGTTTAATAATGCTCTTGGCCGGGGGTCTGGAGCACTGGGGGATAAAATCAAGCTGGTATAGATGTTGACATGGAATGTTGGTTGTGTATATATAGGCATGGCGATTGAGACTCAGTCGCACTTGCGAGCTACCTGACATTAACGCTAACCTAGGAGCATAGCGATGTCACTGGAAATGTTTGAAAGTTTTCTGGAAGAGCATTGTCTGAAGGCAACGCGGCAACGGCGGAGCGTGTATGCGGAGATCCTGGCGATGAATGAGCATTTCGATGTTGATTCTCTGTTGCTGCGCTTGAAACAAAATGGGCAACGTATTTCCAAGGCAACGATTTATCGTACCCTGCAACTGCTAATGGAGTGTGGTTTGCTGCGTCGAGTTCAACTCGCACCGGATGGAGTGGACGCGGTGTATGCTGCTTGTCCCGAAGGGTGCGCCATTGATAATTTGGTATGTACCGCGTGTGGTAAAACCATTCAGTTTAGTAAAGAGGGAGTATGTAATTTGTGCGAGGACATAGCGAGTAAATATGGTTTCGCTTTGAGATCTCATTGTTTAAATATTTTCGCTGTATGTCCAGAATGTCAGAAAAAACAAGGAGAAGAATAATATGCAACAACGTGACGTAGTAGTTATTGGTGGTTCTGCAGCGGGTCTGATGACGGCAACGACGATAAAGCGCCGCTACCCGCAAAAATCTGTCACTGTGATCCGCAACGTGAGCAGAACCCCGGTCCCATGCGGTATTCCTTACATCTACGGGACGCTGCGCGCGGTGGAAAAGAACCTCATCCCTGATGAGATGATTACCAACCAGGGGATCGAAATTGTGGCGAGCCATGTGGAAGATGTGGATCGGGGCAGCAAGATAGTTTCATTTAAAGAGCGCGAGTCTATTAAGTACGAGAAGCTCGTTATGGCTACGGGCTCTAAGCCGATTATCCCCCCGTTGCCCGGCATCGAACTGGAAAATGTGTTTGCGGTGGCGAAGGATCCATTTTTTCTGCAGCGCATATTTACTGCATTGGCAGCGGCACGTAACGTGGTGGTGATTGGCGGTGGCTTTATCGGCGTTGAGATGGCGGAGCAGATCGCGCGTTTACAAACTGAAATTCAGTCGGATACGCAGGTATCGTTGATTGAAATGCAGGATTGCTGTCTTTCCCTAGCGTGTGAGAAAGAGTTCGGGCGTGATGTGGAAGAGGAATTGAAAAAAGAGGGGGTAGCCCTGTATCTGAGCAGTCAAGTAAGCAGCCTTGAAGCCGATAGTGACGGTAAGGTGAAGTCGGTGCGTCTGAGCGATGGTTGCATCGTTAAGGCCGATGTGGTTATTTTAGGAATTGGGGCGAGCCCCAATTTGGAACTAGCCGAGGCAATGGGGCTGAAGACCGACCCACGTGGCGGAGTGGTGGTAGACGAGTATATGCAGACTAGTGATCCAGATATATATTCCGCCGGAGATTGCGCCACCAAGTTTTCGTTTTTCACCGGGAAGCCTTCAGGGGTGCGTCTAGCTTCGATAGCAGCCTCAGAAGGGTTGATTGCTGGGACTAATATTTTCAAACCTAAGACCCGCAAAACCATCGGCGCTCTTGGTGCTTTTGCTACCAAGGTGGGGGAGCGCAGCATCGGTGCAGCGGGCTACACTACTGCGGCGGCACAGCAGGAGGGGATTGAGTTCGTTGTCGGCGAGGCGACGTCTCCAAACCGTCATCCAGGTGGGTTGCCTGGAAGCATGAATACCAAGGTCAAGATGCTGTTTCGCAAGGAGGACGGGGTTTTGATCGGCGGGCATGTATGCGGCGGCGAAGCGGCAGCGGAAATGGCGAATGTTATGGCTGTGGCTATGCAGACCAAGTTGACCGCCGAAGATCTGGCGACTATGCAGTATGCCACCCACCCACTCCTGACGGCGGCACCGACGTCATATCAAATCATGCTCGCAGCAGAGTTTGCTGCCGTCCAGTTGCGCGGATGACTTGGTGAGAGATTGCTGAGCATGCTCTACTGGAAGTGCTTGATTTTGCACGGACAAAACACGTAGTTGGTGTCAATTTTTTCCCCGGAGGTTGCCCAGACTACATTACAAACAACCATCTGTTTATTTGGGTTATCCCTTATCAAGCAGGTGGTTGTTTGTTTATAACTATGTTAAAGTAACGCCGTTTTGCGTCGGTTGCCAAGGGTACAGTTTTGCGGCATGTTTTTGCTGCACACACCAGATTGGCTACTACAAACCAGACCGCGCCACAAAACGATGGACATCAGCATACTAAAAATAGGAGATATTGCGTTTATGCCCATGTCACAGGATTTTAAACAGCGCCTGTTCAGTCAGGTCGATTCTATCGCCACCCATTACGGCACCCCGTTTCATATTTATGATGAAAAAGGGATCCGGGAAACCGGTGCACACCTTAAAAAAGTTTTTGCCAAGGTCCCGGGCTTCCGAGAATATTTTGCGGTAAAGGCGTTGCCGAATAAACGCATTATGCAGCTCATGCTGGACATGGGTTTCGGCTTCGACTGCAGCTCCATACCGGAGGTGCATATGAGCCGTGAGCTCGGCGCGAAGCCTGAGGAGATCATGTTCACCTCGAACAACACCAGCCAGGCGGAGTTCAAGTATGCCGCGCAGGACGGCGGCTGTATCTTGAATCTGGATGATATCTCTCTGGTGGATAAGGTGCCGGAGTTTCCAGAGCTGATCTGTTTTCGCTACAACCCCGGCCCGCGCCGCACCGGCAACATCATCATCGGCAATCCCGTCGAAGCAAAGTACGGTATCAGTCATGAGCAGGTGGTAGAGGCGTACCGCAAAGCGCGCGCGCGTGGCGCGAAGCGTTTCGGCCTGCATACCATGGTTGCATCCAACGAGCTCGATTACACCTATATGGTGGAAACAACCCGGATGCTGCTTGATCTGGCAGTGTTGTTGAAAAAAGAGCTGGATATAGAGCTTGAGTTTATCAATATCGGGGGTGGTTTCGGGATCCCGGCAGAACCGGGCAAGGCCCCACTGGATATCGATACCATGGCCACAGAGATCACCGCCCTGTTTGATACCTTCAAAGGCGACAACGGTTTTACCCCGAACATGTACATGGAGAGTGGCCGCTTCATGACCGGACCGCATGGATGTCTGATTGCAAAGGCGATCAACTTCAAGCACATCTACCGTGATTATGTGGGGGTTGATGCGTGCATGTCAGCGCTTATGCGTCCGGCGCTGTACGGGGCCTATCACCATATCGATGTGGTGGGGAAGGAAGATGCCCCCAAGAACAAGACCTACGATGTGGTGGGGTCATTGTGCGAAAATAACGACAAATTTGCCGTCCAACGTCAGCTCCCGGAGATTGAAGAGGGTGACCTGCTGGCGTTCCACGATACCGGCGCCCACGGTCACGCCATGGGGTTTCAGTACAATGGCCGTCTGCGTCCCAAGGAGCTGCTGCTGCGCACGGACTCAAGTGTGGAGCTGATCCGACGTGAGGAAACCCTTGAAGACTATTTTGCTACGCAGAATTTTGTGGAAGACGTCTTTACCTCAAAGTAATTCAATTATAACCTTCAGGCCCCATTTGGCTCAATTTTGCCAGATGGGGTTTTTTCTCTAGAGTAATCGATATGCAAACGTTTGAAGTGCACTACCAGCAGGGCAAAAAGATGGAAATAGAAATGGTTGAAGCCGAAAGCGCCGAAAGCGCGTGGAAAGAATTTATGCTGCGCATCCAAGGAGAAGATCGAGGGGAAGCCAACGGAGAAGCCAAGCAGGTGGTGTGTGTCATTCGCCATTGCATAGATTAAGAATACTCGTTAGCCCAGTAAGCTAGAAAGGCTTTTAAGCTTGATGTATTTCAATGCCTTTTATTCCCGTCTAAACACCATATATACTTAGTGATGGAGCTTAACAGGGAATGATTCCACCTTCACCTGCTTGGGCGTCTTCTTTATGCTGAATATCGCAGGGTGGCTGCGCCATGTGCGTCTGCGTTTGCAGGGGCGCGAACTGATGCTCAGTGGGCAATGCCACCAGTGTGGCAGCTGCTGTCAGCGTATTCAGATACAGCAGGGCAGACGCTGGTTACGCTCAAAACGCACCTTTAAAAAACTGGTGCGCACCCATCCCGAATATGGGCGCTTCAACATTGTTGGACGTGACAACCACGGCTTGCTTTTGTTCGAATGTAGCTGGCTCCAGCCTGACAATACCTGTATAGACCATGCACAACGATTGGATATCTGCCGCAATTTCCCGACCAAGGGGATTTTTTTCTGCGGGGGGCAACTTCCGCGCGGATGTGGCTACAGAGTCCATGAAGTGGTGCCATTTGCCAAAGTATTGCAGGAAAAAATCGATAAAAGGGAGGAACGCCAATGACACCAAGGTTGCAGAATGACGCGGCGGGGCAACTATGCCGCAGTGAAGCGCTTGTTGATCTCGTCGGGAACACCCCGCTGCTGCGTCTGAGTAAGTTTGAAACGCCGGGCCGCGCTGCAATCTGGGCTAAGCTCGAAAGTGCCAACCCTGGTGGTAGCGTCAAGGATCGCATTGCTTTGAGCATGATCCGTGCTGCCGAAGCTGCGGGAACACTTGAATCTGGCGGCGCTCTGGTTGAGCCTACCAGTGGCAATACTGGCATTGGTCTGGCGTGGATATGTGCGCAACTTGGCTATACCCTAACCCTGTGCATGCCGGAGAGCATGAGCTTGGAACGACGCCAACTCCTGCAGGCGCATGGAGCGCAACTGGAGTTGACGTCCAAGCAGGCGGGGATGCGTGGTTCCATAGACAGAGCTGCAGAGCTGGCGGCAGCGCATGGCTGGATAATGCTCCAGCAATTTGAGAATCCCGCCAATCCGGCGACGCATGAAGCAGGCACCGGCCCGGAGATTTATGCAGCACTGGTGGGCAAGGTTGATGCCTTTGTTACCGGGGTCGGCACTGGGGGCACCATCACCGGTGTTGGGCGTTATCTGCGCGCACGCAACCCACAAGTCCATTTGGCAGCGGTGGAGCCTGCGGCTAGCGCGGTATTGTCTGGAGGTAGCCCCGCACCCCATGCCATTCAGGGGATTGGCGCAGGTTTTATTCCTGCGGTGCTGGAACGTAACCTGCTCGATCAAGTGGTGTGTATCACCGATGCAGAGGCCCTCTCCACCTGTGTTCAGCTCAATCACCATGGAGTCAGCGCTGGGATCTCTTCCGGAGCCAATGTCGCTGCGGCACAGCAAGTGGCTGCGGGGCTCGGTGCTGACAGCAACGTGGTGACCACCATCTGCGACGGGGTGGAGCGCTACCTCTCCACCAATCTGTTCGCCTGAGTTTAAGAGGAGCGCTTTGTATGCAGATTCTTCCAAGCTATGTACGCACGGGACTGCGCAGCGTACTGCTGGCTTTTTTGCTGTGCAGCTTGTGGAGTGCAGCTGTCTGGGGGCAGCAACTTCATGGCAAGGTGAGCTGGATTTACGACGGCGACACCATTAAGGTGGATGGCTGTGGGGTGGTGCGCTTGGTAGGAATCGATTGCCCCGAAAAGAAAAATAACCGCCGTGACCGAGACTTTATTCGCTTGGGGGCGCATAGCGCCGAACAGTTGCGCATCAGCGAACGTGACACGCGCCAATACATGATTCACGCCATCAAAGGTCGTCAGGTGCGTTTGGAACTCGAAGATCCAGCGCGAGATAAATATGCTCGCCTGCTTGCCTATGTATGGCTCGAAGATGGTCCTATGCTCAATCGTGAACTGTTACGCCAGGGGCGGGCGCGGGTGTATCGCTATTTTGATTTCACCCACAAGCAGGAGTTTATTGACCTTGAAACCGAGGCGATCCGCAACAGGTTCGGCATGTGGGAGTGAGCTGGAGCCACTGTACATTTAGACATTTATTTAACGTTACTTTTGAATCAAACAAATACGCGCATCCACCTGTTTGTCCTTTGCTGTATTCTGTTATATTCCTGTCCAACAGAGACATAGATCAATAGTTGTTGTGGCAGGCAGCGGATTGATTCATCTCTGACCTCCTTTCTTCCTTGGATAATCACGAAAGCCGTTGCGGATGCCTCCCCGCAGCGGCTTTTGTGTGTCTAAAACTTCAACATTCTCCCCGATCATGCAATTTGCGTTATACTCACCCTGCTTTTAAGTAATGCACGCCTGCAGCTTAGGCGAATTTCAGGCTAATTAAATTGAGGATAATTGCGGAGAAAATGTACTTTAAACTGACTGTTTTATGTTTGTGGGGAGCTGTAATAGCTTTCTCCCCAGCAGTGGGCCTTGGGGTAGAAGCCATTGAGTTGGAGCGGTGCATGCTGGAGATGATCCGTAGTGGAGGGTCCGACAGTCTGACTTTGGGACAGGTGCGCTCCAGGTGTATGGCGCAGCAGGATACAGGACTGGTAACTGCTGCCATGCAACAACCCGAGGTTGAAGATGCTGTAGCTCAAACCGCCCCGCCGGCGCAGCTGTTTGGGCAGCGGGTAAAGCAAGAGAAAGCGCTCAGCTGTAACCCCTTCACTCTAATCGGCCATCGTGAGAATTACCTCCTGCCAATGAGTTACAACAGCAGCCGCAATGGCGAGCCATTAGGGATTTCTGATTCCAGCCTGAATAATGTCGAGGTTAAATTCCAGTTCAGTGTGAAATTTGCAGTATGGCGCAACATCATCGCTGACGCAGATCTGTGGGCGGCTTATACCAATCTCTCTTTTTGGCAGGCGTACAACGAATCGCGCTCGAGTCCATTTCGCGACTCCAATCACGAACCTGAAGTGTTTTTGAGTAAGAATAACGATCTGACCCTGTTTGGTTTTACCAATACCGTTAACCGGGTAGGGGTGGTGCATCAGTCCAACGGCAAGGGGGGAACTGAATCGCGCAGTTGGAATCGGATCTATCTGCAGATGTTTCTTGAGCGCGACAACCTAACTCTAGTATTCAAGCCTTGGTATCGGATCCCCGAGTCCAGGAAGGATTCTCCCGGCGTTTCAACTGGGGACGATAACCCCGACATTCAAGCTTACCTCGGTTATGGAGAAATAAAGGCGTTATATAAGTGGGAGAATCACACTTTTTCGTTATTGTGGCGCAATAATCTACGCAGGAGTGACAACAGAGGTGCCGTCGAACTGGGCTGGATTTTCCCAATCACCGGCTGCATTAACGGGTATCTGCAGTATTTTAACGGTTACGGCGAGAGTTTGATTGACTACAACTCCAGTGTGAACCGTATTGGTATCGGTTTTATCTTTACGGATTTGCTGTGAAGGTTGGGAGCAGGTAGAGGCAATATGCTTACGTACAGTTTTGTTCTCAATGTCTATCCGCGCCATGTATAAAATTTTCTTCTCCATTTCAGACCAGCCCCTGTTCTTTAAGCCACAGATCGATGAGAAAGCGAGAGATACTGCGGCGTGAAGGGAGAATAGGTAGTTGGTTGGCGCTGAACCAGGCGGCATCTTCGAGTTCATCATCCTCAACCTGGATGGAGCCACTGGCGTAGTCGGCCATAAAACCTGCCATCAACTGGGATGGGAATGGCCATGCCTGGCTACCGCAATAGCGGATATTACGGATCTTAATGCCGGTCTCTTCGAGCACTTCGCGGTAGGCGGTTTCTTCCAGGTTTTCTCCCGGCTCCATAAATCCGGCGGCATTGCTGTAACGCCCCGGTGCCCAGGTGGGTTTGCGGGTCAGGAGAATTTTATCTTCGTGTTTAATCAGCACAATGGCACAGGGGTGAATGTGGGGGAAATGGTGCTGCCCACAACCACAGCACTTCATCCCCCATGTTGCAGGAATAGGGCGCATGTTGGCACCGCAGTTGCTGCAAAAGCGGCTGTTTCCTCGCCAGTGGTGTAGATGCTTTGCCAGCACCCCCATAGAGATGAGGGCGAGGTCAAGATCTGGTTCTTCGTGGCGCAGGCTGTAACCAGTAAGCCCCGAGAGATGTGCTGGGAGCGTCGCAGTGGAGGGGATAACGCAGACCCGACAGGGGAGGTTGTCCCAGCGTCCGCAGTAAAAATTCTGTACCCCTGCGGCCGACGTGACTAACTCTGGCGAAGGTACGGTGGGTGAGTTTTGCGGTAAGCGGATACCGTCAGCATCCTGTTCTACATATATGTGGTCGTTATGCAGGATCACCCAGACCCCAGTACCACCGGGATCGGCGTCTGGGGTGGCAGGGGCGAAGTGCTGTGCGACGCAGGTATGATTGAACGGAAGAAACAGGGCGTCCTCATACGCCTGAACAAAATTCATCGTGCCTCCTTGATAGCTGTAGCAGGCGTTATGCTCCAGTGCTGATGGGTAGGTTTTTCACAGCGTAACATATCTCCCACTTGAGAACCGGCAGGGAGATGGAGCCACACCTTTGCATTGGGCTGGATAACCGGGCAGGGCTCGTTGGTTTGGGTGCGGGCATCCTCTAGCACTATTTCTGTCTGGCGCATATCCGGCCCAATCACTTCAATGGTATCACCGCACCTGAAACGATTGCGCCCTTCCACCAAAAATTCTGTGTCAGAACGCTGCTCACGTACAATGCCGAGAAAATCATGACTGCGCCGATAGCGCGAATCCTTACTATGGACGGCGGCGTCATTCGGGGGTAAAAAGGTGGTGGTGTAGGGGCGATGGCTGACTTTATCCAGTTCCTCACGCCAAAGGGGATCGTACTGGTAGTGCTCAGGGTCGGCGCCACAAGTTTTGATGGCGTCGATGGCGGCACGGTAAACCCTGGTTACCGCAGCAACATAGTACAGGGTTTTCATGCGTCCTTCGATTTTCAGGCTGTCTACGCCAGCGGCGATGAGATCTGGAATATGCTCCAGCAGGCACAGATCGCGGCTGTT
>CAYPNO010000048.1:0-13022 GCA_964411865.1 uncultured Desulfuromonas sp.
GTCTGAGTCACTTCTGTTGGTGGAAGTGAGGATCTACACATGGAACGAGTTTTTCTCGAT
Organism: uncultured Desulfuromonas sp.; assembly: GCA_964411865.1. Classification (GTDB taxonomy): domain Bacteria; phylum Desulfobacterota; class Desulfuromonadia; order Desulfuromonadales; family Desulfuromonadaceae; genus JAIVHC01. The sequence continues at coordinate 61 of CAYPNO010000048.1, forward strand.
AATAACGCTACAACTCTAGTTGATCCTGGGGTACGCGACGCTATGGAGCCATTTTATTCACAAATGTATGGTAATCCCAACTCCCTCCATGCGTTTGGTATAGAGGTGCGCCCCTATCTGCACCGTGCTATGGAGCAATTGTATGCTGGAATAGGTGCTGCCGACGCAGATAACATAATCATCAACTCATGTGCCACCGAAGGTAACAACACCGTTATAATGGGGATGTATTTCAGCCTTCTGAAAGAGACACGTAAGAAGAGTATTATTACCACAGAGCTTGAACACCCCAGCATCCGAGCCGCATGCCGTTTTCTGGAGCAACAAGGAGTGAAGGTAACCTATCTCAGTCCCAACGCTGATGGTTTGATAACTGCTGATATGGTGCGGGAGAAAATCACTGACACTACGGCACTGGTATCGGTGATGTGGGCGAATAACGAAACTGGGCAGATCTTGCCAGTTGAAGAAATTGGCGAAGTGTGTCGGGAGCGCGGCGTATATATGCACACCGATGCGGTGCAGGCTGTAGGTAAAATACCGATGGATGTGAGCAGCTTCCCCGTGGATTTTCTCACTTTCAGCGCGCACAAATTCCATGGACCTAAGGGGGTTGGGGGCCTTTATATGCGAAAAGATGTGCGTTTGCCGCCTCTGCTACATGGTGGGGAACAGATGGGAGGCTACCGCGCAGGCACCGTAGATGTCCCGGGTTTTGTCGGTATGGGATACGCCATGGAGTTGGCGACCAAAAATCTTGAATACGAGCAGAAGTATGTGCGCTGTCTGCGGGATAAGCTCGAAGACGCCTTACTGAAAATTAAAGATGTTCTGGTGGTTGGGAAGCGTGACATGCGCACCCCAAATACGGTGTTTATAAGTATTCGCGGCGTTGAAGGTGAAGCACTGATATGGGATCTCAACCAAGCTGGGATTGCCGCCTCCACCGGCAGTGCGTGCGCGTCCGAATCGCTGGAGGCCAGCCCCATCCTTACCGCAATTGGTGCCGACAAAGAGTTGGCGCATACCGGCGTGCGTTTTAGTTTGTCACGCTTTACTACAGAAGTGGAGATAGACTACACTATTGAGGTTGTAAATAAGTCAGTATTACGCCTTCGCAGCGTATCGACCTCATACCAATAAACCGCAGACATCGCGTGTCACTTATGTACGCGTGAGACTTGAAGTTCAGGAGTGTTAATACATGGCTAAGAAAGACCTTATCGGAGGTTCCCTTTGGGAGCAGTATTCTGAAAAAGTAGCCGACCGCATGAACAACCCGCGCTACTTCGGGGAGCTTACCGAAGAAGACGCCAAGCGTATGAACGGCAAACTAGTGATCGCCAATGAGGGAGCTGAATCTTGTGGCGACACAGTGCGTCTCTACTGGATTGTGGGTAATGACGATGAAGTTATCAAGGCGGCGACGTTTAAATCGTTTGGCTGTGGTACCGCTATCGCATCAACCGATATGATGGCAGAGATGTGCATCGGTAAAACCGTAGATGAAGCCACTAAGCTAACCAATCTGGACGTGGAACATGCGCTGCGCGATACGGAAGATACTGCTGCGGTTCCGCCGCAGAAGATGCATTGTAGCGTCATGGCCTCTGAAGTGATCAGGCGCGCTGCAGCTATCTACCGTAACGTAGATATTGCGACTCTGGAAGAGAAGGATATCGTGTGTGAATGTGCCCGCGTTACCCTGCAGACGGTGGAGGATGCCATCCGCGTCAATGATCTGACCACCGTAGATACGATCACCGGCTACACCAAAGCAGGGGCATTCTGTAAATCCTGTGTTCGCCCAGGTGGCCACGAAAAGCGCAAATACTATCTAGTAGATATTTTGGAGCGGGTGCGTGCTGAGATGGAGCGTGCGCAAAACCCGGATCAGACACTGGTCGATGACTTCTCCGCCATGTCGGTGGTTAAAAAAATTCGCGCGCTCGAACAGGTGCTCGATGCTGAAATCCGGCCAGTGTTGGCCCGCGATGGCGGCGGGGTAGAGCTGGAAGATTTACACTGCGATGCTAGTGGTGCCTGTATCGTAGCGGTGTGCTACAAGGGTGCCTGTAAAGGGTGCGCCGGTAGTGTTGCGGGGACCCTCGGGTTTATTCAGCAGACTCTGCAGGAGAAACTCAGCGATTCCATCGAGGTCAAGGTAGCTTGATTCAGGCAGGAGGAAGAAAACATGGCACTGCGCCGAATATTACATTACCCAGAACCTCTCCTAGCGCAAAAAAGTGCGCCGGTTGAGTATATTGATGAGCAAATTATTAGCCTCGTGGCAGATATGGTGGACACCATGTACGCTGCTCCAGGTGTCGGTCTGGCTGCACCCCAGATAGGGGTTCTGAAGCGGGTTGTTATTATAGATTGTGGCACCAAGGAGGAACCCGACTTGATCAGGGCGGTGAATCCAGAGATTATCGGCAGTGCCGGAGAAAGCACTGAGGAGGAAGGATGTCTATCGGTGCCTGATTACTGTGCCTGTGTGAAGCGCAAGAGTTGGGTTAAGGTGCGTTATCAAAACATGCTTGGCGAGTGGATCGAGCAAGAAGGTGAAGGGCTGCTGGCTATTGCATTCCAGCACGAAATAGATCATCTGGATGGCAAGCTGTTTGTCGATCGTCTTTCGTCGTTAAAAAAAGGGATGTTCAGGAAAAGATACAAACAGAACCTAGAGCAGCAAAGGAAGCAGCTGTGATTGAAATAAAACATATGCGAGTTGTGTTTATGGGGACACCTGAGTTTGCCCTTCCGACTTTAGAAGGCCTCATTGACAGTGGAGTCCAAATTGTGGGTGTCTTTACCCAACCAGACCGTCCTAAAGGGCGCGGGCGCAAGCTTGTGGCATCACCCGTTAAGCGTCTGGCTCTGGAGCAAGGATTGCCGGTATTTCAGCCGCAGCGCTTGCGCGAAAAAGATGCCGTCAAGCAAGTGCGAGAGTTGAATCCAGAGCTGATTGTGGTGGTGGCTTACGGTCAGATTTTACCCCAGGAAGTTCTGGATATTCCCAAGTATGGTTGCATTAACGTGCATGCTTCTTTGCTTCCGCGCCATAGGGGAGCCGCGCCGATTAATAAGGCGATCATCGATGGTGACTCAACGGCGGGTGTTACCACCATGCAGATGGACGCTGGGCTAGACACCGGTGCCATGCTGGTTAAGAAGTCGCTGAATATATTTCCCAACGAAGATGCGGAGCAGTTGCATGATCGCCTTGCGCAGTTGGGGCGTGAAGGCATGGATGAAACGCTGGCACGCCTGTGCGCCGGTACCTTGGTCTCTGAGGCGCAGGATGACGAGCGTAGTACGTATGCACCGATGCTCAAGAAGGAAGACGGGCTGATTGATTGGAGCCGTTCTGCGCTAGATATTCATAACCAGGTGCGGGGATTACATCCTTGGCCTGGCGCATATACACAACTCAACGGTGAAGTTCTCAAAATCGCGGATACGCGTGTTGCGCAAGAAAGCGGAGAACCAGGGCAGATTCTTGCGATCGATAAGCGTGGTGTCGTCGTGGCCTGCGGAGAGGGTTCAGTGCAGATTTGTCAATTGCAATTGCCAGGGAAAAAAATGCTCGCCGCAGCGGATTTTGCACGTGGCGCCAAGCTCCAACTCGGCGTAACGCTGGGATAGCAGTTCTTGGGCTGTTTATTTCCACAGCAGCAAAGTGTTTTTTGAAGCCTTGCAGTTCCGTAACCAATCCTTATATTACTGCCATGCGTACGGTGAATACCTGTGCCGGTGTATTGCTTGGGTCTTGCCGATATCTTCAGGAGTATTGCCTGCAGCGGTGGATGCACGCTAACCTATGCAAGATGTGCTGTGTGTGTCGAATGGACGCGTATATTGAAGTAACTATATAAAATTAAAGGGATAATAGGATGCTTAATAATGTGAAAACCGTAGGTCTACTGACACTTTTAACCCTGTTGCTGGTCTTTATAGGGGGTGTAATTGGTGGGCAGAATGGAGCGCTTATAGCGCTTATAGTTGCTGGGGTGATGAATATCGGCTCGTACTGGTTTTCCGATAAAATCGTACTGCGTATGTATAAAGGACAAGAGGTTACCAGCGGCCTCTTATACGATGTGGTTAAAGAGCTGTGTCAGCGGAATAATCTAATTATGCCGAAGGTTTATCTGCTGCCACAGAGCACGCCTAATGCCTTTGCGACAGGGCGCAATCCAAAGCATGCCGTGGTGGCGGCGACGCAGGGAATTCAAGATATCCTCACGCGCGATGAGTTGATGGGGGTTATGGCGCATGAAATGAGTCACGTGCATAATCGCGATATTCTTATAGGCTCGATAGCAGCCACGATCGCCGGCGCGATCTCTTTTCTTGCCAATATGGCTCAGTGGAGCCTGTTGTTCGGTGGGCGAGATGATGAAGATGGTGGGGGAAATATGGTAGCCATGATTGCCACTATGATCTTTGCCCCCATGGCAGCGATGCTGGTGCAGATGGCGGTGTCGCGCTCGCGTGAGTTTGCCGCAGACCGTGGCGGTGCGGAGTTGTGTGGCAATCCGCATTATTTGGCCAACGCGCTCAACAAGCTGGAAATGGCTAACAAGCAAAGTCCGATGCCCAACGTAAATAATGCGACCGCACACATGTTTATAGTCAATCCCCTAAGTGGAAAAAATCTGCAAAAGCTGTTCTCTACCCACCCCCCGATTCAAGATAGAATTAAGCGCCTTCAGGCCATGGCTTGAGATTCGCGCTGTTGTCTTAAGACTGTACCTGAAGGGGATGCACGCTGTGTGTCCCCTTCGTTGCGTATAAAAGGGTTATCCTTGCTGGAGTTTGTATGAAAAACAAGTGGCTTTCCCCTGCCGATAGTAATGCAAGAGCAGTCGCGTGTTCTGTGCTGCTGCAGGTAGAGCAGGGAGGGTATTCAGATCTACTGCTGGATAGGGCTTTGCGTTATACGGATATGCCCACTGCCGAGCGTAATCTTGCCACTCAATTGGTTTATGGAGTGTTGCGCAGGCGTGGAAGTTTGGACTATGCACTAAGCAGTTTATGTCGGCAGCCGTTTAATCATGTGGAGATGCCTGTGCGTTGGCTTATGCGTTTAGGAGCCTACCAAATTTTGTATTTGGATCGTGTCCCTGCTCATGCTGCGGTTCATACTTGCGTAGAGCTGGCGCGCAACATGAAGCTCGAACGTGCGACCGGTTTTCTTAACGGAATTTTGCGCAATCTCATTCGGCGCACAGATATGTTGGCATGGCCCACGATGGAAAGTGATCCGCTGGGTTGCCTCACCCACACCATGTCAACCCCGGCGTGGCTGGCGCAGCGCTGGATTTATGAGTACGGTAATGAAACAGCTATGCATCTAGCCGAAATAAATACTGCGCCTGCCCCTAATACCGTGCGAGTGAATACCCTGAAGATTTCGCGCGAAGATCTGCTGCATACTCTAAGGCAGGGAGGTGTGAGTACAGTACCAACCACCTTTGCCCCAGATGGCATAGCAATTACCGGTAGTTATGCGGCACAGATGCCGTGGTTACTCGAGGGTTTGTTACAACCGCAGGATGAAGCCAGCATTCTGGTTGGGCATTTGCTGCAGGTGCAACCAGGCCAGCGGATTTTGGACGTATGTGCTGCCCCGGGTGGTAAGACCTGCCATATAGCGGCTCTGGGGAAAAACCGAGTCGAGATAGTCGCACTTGATTTGCATAAACATCGCCTGAATCAATTAGAGGAAGGGGCCAGCCGCCAAGGGTGCAGTAATATTACATCTTATGTACATGATATGACAGGTCCCTGCTCGGACATCGTTGGTGAGGTTTTTGATACGGTTCTGGTGGATGCCCCCTGCTCTGGGTTGGGAGTGCTTCGCCGGAATCCGGAACTGCGCTGGCGTAGAGAGCCTGAGGATATCGTCCGCTTGGCAACAATTCAGCGAAATATCCTGCAGAACGCGTCGGTTCACGTTGCGCCCGGCGGCAAACTTGTGTATTCCGTTTGCACTACAACATATGAAGAATCCATAGCGGTTATCAAAGATTTTCTCGAGCAGAATCCCGATTTTATTCAGGAGAACTTGCACGATTGGGTTCCCGTACCGTGGAAGGCATTGATAACTTCAGCGGGGCACTTTACAAGCTTGAGCTGCGTTCACGCGCACATGGATTGCTTTTTTGCCGCAGTGCTGAGGCAGCGTGGATAGTTGTTATATCTGCATAAGGAAGTGCTCTCTGGCTTGGAGCAATTTTAAGAACGTTAACGGTTGGATGTGTTACTATCAGTGCGCCAGATCTGGTTAGCGCAATAGGCTAGATGCTAGGCAGCCAGAAACACAGGAGAAGAATAATGATTAAAATATCCCCTTCAATTCTTTCAGCGGATTTTGCCCGACTAGGAGAAGAGGTCCGCGCGGTAGAGCAGGCCGGAGCAGACTACATTCATGTAGATGTCATGGACGGGCACTTTGTTCCCAATATCACCATCGGAGCACCGGTGGTGAAGTCACTTCGCCCCGTAACCTCCTTGCCGCTGGATGTTCATCTTATGATAGAGAATCCAGATAAATACATCCCCGATTTTGCTGCCGCTGGAGCGGATATTATTACGGTTCACCAAGAGGCTACAGTGCATCTGCACCGTACCCTTCAGTTGATTCGTAGTTTTGGTAAGCGCGCTGGGGTGTCACTGAATCCTGCGACCCCGGTTGGCGTGCTTGAGTTGGTTTTGGCCGAGGTAGATCTTATCCTCCTCATGACGGTCAATCCCGGATTCGGCGGGCAAAGTTTTATCCCCTTCACCCTGGGTAAAATTGCCCAGATGCGCACCATGATCGAGCGGAGCGGAAGAATGATTGAGCTAGAGGTCGATGGGGGTGTGAACTCGGACAATATTGGAGATCTAGCTGCCGCTGGAGCGGACGTGTTTGTTGCGGGTAGCGCAGTGTTCAACGGAGGCGATTACGTGCGTAAACTTACTGAATTACGCGCGGCCGCCGGATAAAAATATTCTTGATTTAATAGCGGTGTTCGTGTTATCAACCTGCATACTGTATACAACTAGCAGGTGTATATACTACTTAAAAAGAAGGCGCTTGGGCGCTCTCTTTGCCGGAATAGCTGCCCAATAGCAGGTTCTGGGCGCAGGTATTACAGGAGGTCATATTGTCTGAGATAGTTTTTTCCAGCTGGGGAAGGAAGATCGTCGATAACCGCCAGGGCGGAAGCACAGATCTGGCTTCATTGAAGCTGAAAATTCCAACAGAGTATCTGTGTAAGAAAAATATCGGTGCCTTTATGGGCTGGGAAGGGTTTGTGATACTCGACCCTAAAACCGATATTGTCGCCATGGCTGCCGAGTACATGAAACGCGTGCAAGAGAAGCACTGTTGCGGCAAGTGCACCCCCGGCAAAAAGGGAACCAGGGTGATGCAAGATACTCTTGCCCGTATCATTTCTGGCCAAGGTCAGGAGAGCGATCTTGCTATCCTTGATAGCCTCGCTGACTTGATGCAGGATTGCAAATGCACCTTGTGTATGACCGCTGCCATCCCAGTGCAGGATAGCGTCAAATATTTTCGCGAAACCTACCTCGAGTATTTAGCCGGTAAGCGTAAGCCGGTGTATGCAGGGAATTACGTCGACAAGGTGACTGCCCCATGCATGGATACCTGTCCGGCACATATAGATATTCCAGCTTATATCGAAGAGATTAAAAACTATCGCTTCGATGAATCGTTGGGGAAAATCCGCGAGCGGATGCCTATTCCAGCGGTGTGTGGACGCGTGTGTCCTCATCCATGCGAGACCGCTTGCCGCCGTGCGCTGATCGATGAGCCGGTCAGCATCATGGTGATGAAGCGTGTCGCCTCCGACCATGAGTGGTTACATCATCGAGAGCCACCGATGCAACCTAAGCCTGCAACCGGCAAAAAGGTGATTGTTGTTGGGGCAGGCCCTGCCGGTTTAACTACAGCATACTATCTTGCGTTGGAGGGGCATTCAGTCAAAATTATCGAAATGCTTTCCGAGCCAGGCGGTACTGTAGCCGTGGGTATCCCAGACTATCGTATGCCGCGCCCTTTGCTCCAGCGCGAGGCGCAGATAATCCAGGATCTAGGGGTGGAGATCGAATACGGAGTCAAGCTCGGGCGTGATGTGTCTTTGCGCGAACTCAAAGAGCAATATGATGCGGTGTTCCTCGGCACTGGGGCATTCAAATCTAAACCCATGGGGGTTGAAGGGGAGGATGCAGGTTACGAGGGATTCTCCTCTGGTGGGATAAACTATCTGCGCGCGGTAGCACTGGGCCAGGGGATGAAAACTCCGAAGCGTATTGTTGTCGTCGGTGGCGGTAATACTGCAATTGACTGTGTTCGGGTGGCGTTGCGCGAAGGGGCGGAAGAGTCCATTCTGGTGTATCGCCGCAGTCGCAACGAAATGCCGGCAGAGCCATATGAAGTTGACGATGCCGAAGAGGAAAACGTGCGCTTTGAGTTTTTGGTCAATCCGACACGTCTGATTACAAAAGATAATAAGATAACTGGGGTTGAAGTAATCAAAATGGAACTTGGTGAGCCGGATGAATCAGGACGGCGACGGCCACAGCCAGTCAAGGGGTCAGAGTATGTGCTAGAGTGTGATATGGTGATTCCTGCAATTGGTCAGGATCCAGATCTCTCTTACCTTGAGGATGGCGATTATGGCATTAAGCAAACCCGTTGGAGCAGTATTGTAACCAATAATGGAACTATGATGACAGACAATGCTGGCGTGTTTGCCGGCGGCGACTGTGAGTATGGAGCTATGACCGTTGTTCTGGCTGTAGGGCATGGAAAGCGTGCCGCCAGCGTTATGCACCGATACCTCATGGACGGCAAGGCAGTGCTCGACAACGACGAAGCTATGGAAGATATCATGAACCGCCTCGGAGTGTTTGATCCTGATGAAAAGATACCTTCTCTTGGGGGGCTCATGCGTGAGCATCAGCCCAAGATAGCGGGAGCAGCGCGGGCAAAGAATTACGAAGAGATCGAGTTGGCGATGCCTGAAAGCCAGGCCGTAGTAGAGGCAGAGCGCTGTCTGCGCTGTTATCGTGTTGGTATGGTAGCTCTTGACTGAGATTTTGGTAATGCGAATTTAGACGGGATTTAGGATGTACATATGAGCCATAAAGCCGAAAAAAAGATGATTCGTCTCACCATAGACGGGCAAGACGTTGAAATAGAAGCCGGATTGCCTATAATTGCTGCAGCTGAAAAACTCGGGATTAAGATTCCGACCATGTGTTACCTGAAAAAGGTTTCTACTACAGGAGCTTGCCGCGTTTGTTTAGTCGATGTTGAAGGTGTCGATGCGCCCGTGACAGCGTGTAACACGGTTGCCATCGAGGGGATAAAAGTGACTACCTCAACGCCTGAGCTCGAGCGCCAGCGACGTGACATGATTCGTCTGATGCTGATTAATCATCCTCTAGATTGTCCAGTATGCGATGCAGCAGGTGAGTGTGATTTGCAGGATATCTGTTTTAACCACCATGTTCTCGATCAGCCTTTTAAAGCTGTTGATGTAGCCTTGCCTAAAATCAGGAATTGGCCTCTTATCGAGAATGTTCCAGCGCGCTGTATCCTTTGTGAAAAGTGCATCAAGGTAGGACATGAGCTCACCGGCATCGGTGATTTTTATGTCAATGAGTTTGGTGATAAGGCATATATTGAGCGGCGTGAAGGGCAAAACACCATTGATCCATATATCGAGGGTAATGCTGTTGCAGTGTGTCCTGTTGGAGCGATGATATCTAAGCCGTACCGGCATAAAGCACGCTGCTGGACGTTGAATAAAGTGCCATCCTTGGGTTTCGCTGGGGGGAGTCTTGAGCAGGTAGAGCTGAACGTAAAAAATGGGCAACTCTATCGCATCACTTCAGAAGATGATGTTACCATCAACGATGGTCTGCTGAGCTTTGACTCCAGCTTTGGGTATGGTTTTGTAAATTCACCTTGCCGCCTTGGTGCGCCGTTAGTAGGTGGAGTTGAATCCGATTGGGATACCGCCCTGAATGCCGTAAACCAGAAAGCTAAAGCATTGGGTGGCGAAGTTGTCGCTGGTCTTACGTCAGCGCGTCTGACTCTGGAGGAGAACTACCTATTCCAGAAGTTGTTTCGCGTAGGCTTTGCCAGTAACAATATAGATTCAGCTGCGTGCTTTGGAGTGCGAGATGCCAGCGATAAGCTGCGCACTGTTCTGGGTCTCTCCGGTTCGAGCGCCTCAGCGGCCGATATTGCTAAAGCTGATGCTGTGCTGGTGTTTGGTTCAGATATAACTTCCGAGCAACCACAAGTGAACTACCAGATTCAGCGTGCGTTGCGGCGTAACGATGCATATCTGTGTGTCGCAAATATGCGTTCAGTGCGTATTGGCAACCTAGCTAATGTGCGCTTAAATTATGCGCCTGGCACAGAAATAGCGTTAATTGCAGCTATAACCAAGCTTATGGTTGATCAAGGTCTGGTTGACAGTGCTTTTGCGAAGAAGTTTGTTAAAAATGGTGCCGACATTAAGAAGGCAGTGGCTAAGATTGATGCGGAAAAAATGGCAGCTGATGCTGGTGTTGATTTCTCCCTGCTACAGGAAGTTGCACAGAAATTTGGAACCGCACAGCGTGTCGCGGTTGTGTTTGGCGCGGACGTTACTGGTGCAGCATCAGTGAGTGATATCGTTGCTGCTCTAGCCAACTTCGCCATTGTTAGTGGTGCACTGAGAGGCGAAGGCGGGGGGATGTTCATGGTCGATGAGCGTCCCAATACGCAAGGTCTTCTCGACGCAGGGGTAAGTCCGCGCCATTTGCCAGGTGGACTTGATTACTCCAGCAAAAGTTCTGCTGCAGCGACACTGTGGGGCTGTAAGAACTTGCCTCAGGGCGGTCGCGATGCAGTGCAGATTCTTGAAGGAATCGAGTCAGGAACAGTCAAGTTTTTGTATTTGGCTGGAGTTAATCCACTGGTTACGTTTCCGGAAAGCCAGCGTTGGCGTAAAGCACTGAAAAAAGTTGAGTTTCTAGTTGTGCAGGATATTCTTGCATCGGAACTTACATGCCTAGCTGATGTAGTGTTGCCTGCGGCGTCATTTGCAGAAAAGACTGGTACTTACATTGCTTGTGACAACACTGTCGGTATGCTGCAGCAGGCACTGAAACCGTTTGCAGGGGCGAAAACTGACACTGAGATATTAACTGTATTACTCGAAGTTGCTACCGCTAAAAAGGGTAGCGCTGATGATGCTGAAGTTCGCAATGAACTCAATGCGTTGAGCGGTTTATTTGCTTCCACGGAGATTAGTGGAGATAAGTATCTTGCTGCGGGATCTAAGAAAACCTACGTACCAGCACCTTCATCACTAGTTTTTTCTGAGTTTAAACAGATAAAGGCTGCTAATAAGGGCCTTACTTTGATTGTAGGTAAGATGCATGCGCACACAGGTGTAACCTCGACCTATGCCGCAGGGGCTCTTGAAATGGCACCACAGGGCTACATTGAGATTAGCAGCGCTGATGCGCGGCAGGTTGGGGTAAGCGAAGGGGCGACGCTGAAAGTTAAGAGTACTGTTGGAGAGTTTTGTGCTCCAGTTCGTATCAGTTCATACGTGCCTGCTGGTGTGCTGTTTGCCCCGTACCACTTTGCAGATATTAACGCAATGCAAGCTGTGCCTCTTGGACACCAGACAGTCCTGGTGGAGATCAGCAAAGGTTAGCAGCTGCCTTATTTAAGTGGAAACAAAAACCCCCTTCTGACACATATGTTCAGAAGGGGGTTTTGTTTTGTCGGGGGTTTAATGCAAGAGGTTAAATGCTACTTTCGCCAATCTGTTAGTGCCCCTCGCTGAAGCCGATTTCAACTAGAAGGCAGCTGCCGTCGGCAATGACGTTGATCCCTTGAGCTTGGCATTGAGCCACTGCGTCTTTATCTTCGGCTCCAGGTTGCATCCATACGTGTTTGATGTGCCCGTGTTCGATAGCTGTAGCAACAATCTGGCGGGTAATTTGTGGTGGTGTGACTATTGACAGGGCCGTTACTTCCGCAGGTAATTCGGCGATGTTGGATACGCTGGGTATCCCCTCGACTTGTGTGGCTGTTGGATTGATAGGTGTAACTGTATAACCGTGCTCAAGATAGCAGCGCAGTATTTTGTTGCCAAACTTATCTCTTTGGGTTGATGCTCCCGCTACAGCGAAGCGATTTGCCTGCAGGAAGCGAACGATCTTTTCTTTTCTCTCCATGTGGCCCTCCTGAGCTATGTTCGCGGTTCAACGTTACTGCTGTCGTTTAGATTTCTTCAATGCGAGGTCCTTTTTCTACTATTGCTAGACGTGCCAATTCATCACAGCGCTCATTTTCCAAATGTCCCGTGTGTCCTCGCACCCAGTGCCATTCAATAATATGTGACTGCGACAGTTTGTCTAGGCGTAACCACAAATCTTTATTGAGGACCTCCTTGTTCTGAGAGTTTTTCCAGTTTTTCTTTTTCCACGCATGTATCCATTTGGTGATGCCGTTCAATAGATACTGTGAGTCGGTAGTAAGTTTGACCTTACAAGGGAATTTCAGCGCTTCTAAGCCTGCAATAGCACCGAGCATCTCCATGCGGTTGTTAGTGGTACAGGGGGAATACCCACATAGTTCACGTAAATGTTCACCGCAGCGTAAAATAGTGCCAAAACCGCCGGGGCCAGGGTTGCCGCTGCAAGCACCGTCGCTGAAAATTTCTATAGTTCGCTCTGTCGTTTGTTCCGGCATGGTGGGAGTAATGTCCTGTGTATTGCGTATGAGTGTGAGAAGTAGGTGCAAGAGATGAAGGTCAAGCTTGCTAGGATAGATAGCAGAAAACCCCACTGATCTGTGATCAGTGGGGTTTTATTCTGGCGTCCCCAGGGGGATTCGAACCCCCGTCGCCGCCGTGAAAGGGCGGTGTCCT
>CAYPNO010000049.1:0-12893 GCA_964411865.1 uncultured Desulfuromonas sp.
TGTCCATCTGCAGGCGTGTTGTTCCTGTTGCGCGTGGGCTGGTGGCGGCGTATCCCGGAACTGCGCCACTATAGGTTGCTACGGGTTTGGCTTGCAGGCGAATGATGTAAATATCCTGCCGGTCTCTTTGTTCGTTGCTGGTTTGAGTGGCAGAAAGTGCAGTTTGCGGTTGAATAACTGCCGCTGCATGGCCGGGTAGAAGAAAGGCTAGTGCCACAAACAATGGCAGGGAAAAACGCAGCATAAACTGCGCCCAGGGTAGTGATTTTTTCATACATCATGCTCCAATAACCCAAGTAGATGATATCAACAATCACACAAAATTATGTGTGATTATAGAGTGGCCCTATGCTTTACACGGCTTTAGAGGTGACTCTAAAAGAGACTGATTCATAACCTAAAAAGCAGGGAAAAAACGGCCTTAACCATACCAGTAATGTTTATTAATTACCATATTATCTCTATTCTCGACAAAAATTTTGTTCCGTCTAAGCAGGTACCTAGTATTGCGTTACATAAAGCACAACGCCAATGGCGCTGAGGCAGGCGATCCTGTATTCTCGCCCTTTAAATATGGTATATTTTGATGTGCGGATAGTGCTGATTGGTATGAAGAAGATATGCTACTAAAAAAGGAGCCAAAGAGATGGGAAAAACCTATATTGTTGTAGTGCAGTGTCATTTAGTGCATCAGCGCTGCAGCGGCTTCCACTGCGAAAAAGCGTTTCACGACCGCACTGGGGGGTTTGCACGCTATGCTTCTGAGAATATTTCCGAAAATGATAGCGAACGCCCACTGCGCTTTCTCACCCTGACGTGCGGTGGCTGCTGTGGACGTCCCCTGCTGCGCAAGCTCTCCCACTTATGCAAATTGGCGAGCAGGCGCGACGGCATTAAAAAAGAACAAATAGCGGTGCATTTTGCTTCCTGCATCAGCAAGGACAACTACCACGCCCCGCCCTGCCCCCATCTGGACTATCTCAAAACCCTGGTGGAGCGCCTGGACCTCGACTGGGTTGAAGACAGCTGGATCAGCCGTACCGCAGAAAAGCGGCGTCAACAAGGAGTTTATACCTCTAACACCGGCACTGATGCGGTGGTGATCAGCAGCCCACCGAGAACCTGAATGTAGGCGTGTGCGTTGTATACAGGGAGACTCTGACATGAAGCAAAACGTGGATTTGTTCCAATTACAGCAATTACTGGATGAACCGGGCCATCTATGCACCTTGAGTACGGTAGCGCCGGACGGTATCCCCAACAGCGCGATATTCGGCTCGATCCGCCTACGGGACAACCAGGTCATCCTGGGGTTAGGCGAGAACCAGACCCTGCTTAATCTGCACCACAATCCCCTTGCCATGCTGATGGTGGTACTGCCGGGGGAGTCTGTGCTTAAATTTCGCGGGATGCGGGTGTACTTAAAATGCTGTGGAATTGAAACCAGCGGCCCGCTGTTGGATGAAATCAAAGCAGAGGCGCAGGTTATGGCGGGGAGGGCGGCAGCCAGAATGCTCAAATCGGGATTGAGCTTTGAGATCACTGCCAGCCGCCCCTTGTTAGATATGGGATCTAGTTAGGCAAGGCGAGGTCAGAACCCATAACTGCAACCAATCGTTCATTAAGTGTGTGGCAGCAAAAGCTCCAGCCTCGGCTAGAACCGACACCGTCAGTAGTTGATACCAAGGTGCGCCCTGTTTCTGCCGTGACGCTATAAGAGATATTCAGACTCGCGGACCCGGCACCCATCCCCACAATAATCCGCGCCGCTTTGCTCCCTGGGTTATAGCGCTCAATTTTAACCGCAAGCAGGCGCTGCCCTTGGCCCTGAGTAAAATCGCTGCTCTGCTTTAGCCTCTCCACCTTATACCCCTGACGTTGCAGGCGTAAGATCAAGTCCTCACGCATGAAGTCCGCCACTTGCTGATATTGAGCTATCGCTTTGCCATCCATAGCAGCGGTCAACCCGGGATCAACCACCACGGCAATTCGTTCTGCACCTGCACCTGCATCTACACGACTGACCACATTACTGTGATGTCCACATCCAACTGACATTAAAGTCAGCAATACAACAATTAATCTAAACATTTCTCCCCCTAAATTTGAGTCGCATGTCTGTTCCTGCACAAAAAATCAATCTAACTCATACTTCAGCCGTTCCATCCACGCAGGATAGGCAAAGAAAGCAAACGCCTCGCCCATCAGTAGAATTCTGCTAATTTGAATTAAATATTGCATAAAACATCTGGATCGTCAGCAGAATATGTAATTATCAGAATACCGTCATTGCGGGCTCGACCCGCAATCTCTCTTTTGAGGAGATCCCGGATCGAGTCCGGGATGACGGTGCGGAGGGGTGAAGGTATGTTTTCATTACTAAACCATCAAGTTTTACTTAAAACACCTCACACCTACACAAAAAATATAAATTTTTTCTCCTGATGTTCTTTTGACAACCCGCAACAAAAAGCGTAAAATTTTTCGCTCCTATTTATAACAGTTAATCTCCCGCTCACATATTCGAGTTATCCACCCAGCCCATGCGCATTCTTCTGATCAATCCTCCCAACTGTGGTAAAAGCATCCCGGAAGAACGCTTTGGCATTGATTCGCTCAAGCAGATCTTTCGCGGCGAGCCGCTGGCACTGCAGACTTTGGCCGGCAATCTGCCCGAACATGAAGTTAAGATTGTGGATCTGAAAGCCGCACCGGACACCCTGGATGCAACATTTAACACCTTTACTCCGGATCTGGTGGGCTTTACCGCCATGACCTGTGAGGTGAATACGGTACTGGCTCTGGCGCGGCAGATACGCAGCCACTGTGATGCATCCATTGTGGTCGGTGGATGTCACGCATCCTGTGCGCCCGAAGATTTCAACCAATTCCCCATTGACTGGATCGCTATCGGCCAGGGGTGCGTATCCTTTCGCGAACTGGTAGCCGCGCTGGAACGGGATGAAGAACCGCGCATAGCTGGAATCGCCGCCACCGACCCCGGTACCAAACTGCACTGGCAGACGCGCACCTACACCAGCGCCGATGCCGGCGGCGCAAGTGCTCCGCGCTATGATCTGGTGGCGCAATATCGCGCGGAATATTATCTGGCATCGTTGGGGATTCAGATGGGGCTGGTCTCCAGCGCCATCGGCTGCCCGTACACCTGCAATTTTTGTTGTATCCCCCCGCTCAGCGGGGGGAGATATCTGCCGCGCTCCATCCCCGCCGTTATCGCCGATATCCGCACCCTGGAAAGCACTCCGGTTATCCGCCTGGTAGACGCCAACAGCTTCGGGAACCCGAAACTGGCTCTGGAACTGGCTGAAGCTCTATATGTAAGTGGAATTAAGCGCCAGTACCTCGCCGATGTGCGCTCAGATACGGTGGTGCGCCATCCGGAACTGCTGCGGCGCTGGAAGGAAGTGGGGCTGCGCGCGGTAGTGATTGGGTTTGAGGCTATTGACACCCTGACTCTTGTCGGCATGAACAAGAAAAATAGCGCAGACTTAAACCGCTCCGCTATAGAGATTCTGCACCACCTCGGCATCACCATAGTGGGTGATTTCATCATAAATCCAAATTATACCGAGGCACAGTTCGACCGGCTGGGCGCTTTTGTGCGCGCACAACGTATTGATCTTCCGATGTATTCTGTACTGACACCGTTGCCGGGGACAGAACTACATCGCCAGCTCCACCCTCAAATCCGCATTCATGATCTCGACTACTACACCCTGACCAACGCCGTACTTCCAACCAATCTGGAGGAAGAGCTCTTCTACCAGCGTTACGCCGCATTGCTCAGGGAAGGGCATCGCTCCGCAAAGGTATAGAAATATATGGCCGTATACATCAATGAATTGGCGAGCTTTCTACCTAATGCTCCGGTAAGCAACAGCGAAATGGAGACACTGCTGGGCAAAGTACATCAGCTGCCCTCGCGCACTCGGCGCATCATTTTGCGTAACAACCGCATCAAAACCCGCTACTACGCCATCGATCCCATCACGGGCACGCAAACACATACCAACGCGCAGATGACCGCAGCTGCAATTCGGGCCCTGGATGCGCACGCCGGGTTTGATCCCGAAAGCATCGAGTGCTTGTGTTGCGGTACTTCCTCCCCAGATCAAATTCTCCCCGGCCACGCCCCCATGGTGCATGGAGAACTGGGTGGAAGCGCATGTGAAGTGTTCAGCGCTGCCGGAATCTGCACTGCCGGGATGAGCGCGATGAAATTCGCGTGGCTCAATGTCGCCAGTGGACAGAGCCGCTCCGCTATCGCCACCGGTTCAGAATTGGCATCAACCTTCCTGCACGCGGGTCTGTGCGAAACAGCCACACCCGAGAAAATAGCTGCACTGGAGAAACAGCCGGCGCTATCCTTTGATGCCGACTTTCTGCGCTGGATGCTCTCCGACGGTGCCGGAGCCGCGCGTCTGAGCGACACTCCAAACCCTGATGGGCTGTCGCTGCGGATAGAATGGATAGACCTGCTCTCATTTGCACATGAGCTTGAAACCTGCATGTACGCCGGTGCTAACAAGCAAGCAGATGGAACCCTGCAGGGATGGCGCGAGTTTGACTCTTTGCAAACCGCTGTCGACAACGGCTGTTTTATGCTCAAGCAGGATGTGAAGCTGCTCAACAAGGAGATAGTTACCACCGCAGTAGAACGCACCTTGCCACTGCTCATGGAAAAGCACGCCCTCTCGGCGACTGAAATTGACTGGTTCCTGCCCCACTACTCTTCCGATTACTTCCGCAACGAACTGTATCAGCATATGCGGGATATCGGCTTCGAAATTCCGTTCGAGCGCTGGTTCACCAACTTGGCACACAAAGGTAACACCGGCTCCGCTTCCATCTATATTATTCTGGAGGAACTATTTCACTCCGGACGCATAAAAAAAGGGGAGAAACTTTTATGTTTCATCCCCGAAAGCGGACGCTTCACCATGTGCTATATGCTGCTGACTGCCGTGTAGCAACTCCTTGCCCTCAGGGCGCGCAGCTTTTAAGGCACAGGCTTTGCCATATCTTCACTTGTCGCTATGTACTCCGCCAAGGTCTGCACCGACTGCAGCACCTCGCGACTGCTATCTTCACCACCGATGCGTACTCCATAGGCCTTCTGCACCGCAACCACAACCTCCACCGCGTCGAGCGAATCGAGATCAAGGGGCGACTCTGGCCCGATAAGGGGGGCATCACTGGGGAAGTCCTCCGGCGCATCGGGAATGTTACATGTCTCGATAATGAGTTTCTTTAACTGTTGTTCCAGTTCATGTTGTTCCATCTACCTCTATCCTTTTCAAGATTGACTTTCCTGCTTAACCCCCGTGGCGACTATGAAACTTAAACGCCCCCAGAGCAATCAGCGCTGTAACTCCAAAAAAACCCAACAGCGCCGCGATATTTCCGCCAATATCACGCAACCCTCCGCCACGTACGAACAGTTCCACAAACCCGTTTAATCCCCAGGCCAAAGGGGAGATATTGCTGAGCACCTGCATGGCCTCAGGCATCACATACACAGGCACCATCACCCCACCCAGCGCCGCGCCGACGACAACCGACACCGCCCCAAACATGGAAGCCTGTTCGTAGCTGCGCGCCAACGTGCCGAGCATGAGGCCGTAACCGCACGCCGCCAGCGCCGCACATACAACCAGCACCAATACCGCCAGCGGATGCGCCCCCACTTCCAGCACCGGAGTACCGAACCAAGGGAGCACATAGCGCCCGGCCAGCAGCATCAGGCCGAACTGGAGCAGGCACACGCTCATATAGGCGCTCAACTTCCCCGCGAGCAGCACCCGATATGAAAGCGGCAGAATCAAGAGACGCCGCAGGGTGCCCTCCTGGCGTTCGCGCAGCAACGCCCCCGCCAGAGGAACCGCGATGAAAAACATCCCGAACAGCGCCCAAGCCGGCACATTCTGCTGCACCGCATCGGGGCGCAGCGCCCGGGTTGGATCGCCAGCAGCCTCGGCTTTAATGCGCAACAAATGTGCAGGTCTCTGCTCCGATGCAACCCTTGGCGGCTGAACCCCTCCAAAGTTCTGGGTACTCAGCGCTTGCTGTAACAACTGCCCTTTTTGTGCGGTTTCCAACCCAAGCAAGGCAAACTGGAGCGAACTGGTCACCGCAGTGCGGAACACCCCCTGTACTGCCGGATCAAACAACAACTGAATCGGTACTTCAGCCGCAGCGCTGTCCATCAGAACGGAACCAAAACCAAACAGCGCCCCCACCTGGCGGCGCGTATCCCGCTCGAACTGCGCGCTGATCCCCGCCGGCAACACAATACCGAACTGGTAGGTGCCGCTGGCAACCAAAGCCTGCGCCATTTCCGCACTGAGTGTGCTGCCCGCATGAGATCTCCGCAGGTGCAACCCCTGGCTTGCAGCCATGACTTCGAGCACCTGCCGCCCCAGTTCGCCCTGATCTTCATCCACAAACAGCACCTCGATCCGGCCCTGCCCCGTGGCTTGAAGCACGTTGTTCTGTACCAGAGATACGACCACCACCAGCACCAACGGCATCAGAAATAGCACCAGCAGCCCGACACGGTCGCGCCATAGCAGAAGCAGGTCTTTTTTAAAGGTGGCAAGTAGCTTCAGCATCTATTCAATCCCGCAAGCTGCGTCCGGTCAGGTGCAGAAACAACTCCTGCAAGTCGGCACATTCTTGCGCAGCCATCAGGAGTTCAGGTTCTCCCTGCACGAGCACCTGCCCTTGATCCATAATAGCTATGCACGCACACAACTGCTGCGCCTCTTCCATATAGTGGGTGGTGTAGATCATGGTCATCCCCGCGCGTTGAAGCTCCTGCAGGTTTGACAGAATCAGATGACGCGATTGGGCGTCGATACCGACCGTGGGCTCATCCAAGAAGAGGATTTCCGGGCGATGCACAATACCTGCCGCCAGATTTGCGCGCCGTTTGATCCCACCAGAACAGGTGTGAACTCGGCGCCACGCGTGTTGCTCCAACCCGGTCATACCTAAGCATTCATCTACCCGCTGGCGCAGATCTTTACCCTTCAGGCCATACAAGGTGCCAAAATAACTAATATTTTCTCGAATGGTCAAACTTGGATACAGTGCGATATCCTGGGGCACCATTCCGATAAGGGAACGCACTTGTTTCTTCTCGGTGCGCAGATTCAACGCACAAATCTCCACCTCCCCGGCATCCGCTGTCAACAGGGTGCTCATCACTCCAATGGCGGTACTCTTCCCCGCTCCGTTGGGGCCAAGGAGACCAAATATTTCCCCCTGCTCTACGTTAAGACTAAGACCGGTTAATGCAGGTTTAGAGGCACCGGGATACCGTAGAGTTAGATCGCGCACGCACAGCATGGGAACCTTGTCTGGTGCAAGGTTAGCCGCTCTCACTGTTTAACCACCCGAAGCAGCTCACGAAACAGCTTTTCTTCGCGGAGGGAACATTCACGCACCAGCTCTGCCAATGCGGGGAAGGTGTTATCTACGCTGGTGCGCCCTTTACAGCGCCGCGCTCCAAGCAGGGCGATACGCCGCCACATATCTCCAATGTGGGTCATCTCCTGCGCCAGGGTTGCAAGATCTGGCTGCTCCAGCACCAGCGCCGCTTCTTGCAAAAATGCAGCATAAATGAAACGAAAACCGCCGCCACCGGTGCCAATCTCCTCCTGCATCCGAATAAGGTGCCCCAAATGAATTATGCTCTGCTTCTCGCCGAATTTTTCTGGCCAAAATTGAAGATGTCCGGCCAGCAGGCGCATTCCACCCACCCCTATCAACGGGATCGGCACCTTCACCATCCGCGTAGCGACCTCTTTTATCCCCGTGCGTATCGCAGCGGTGAGGGGGATATCATCCGGTACCGGGCCGAGGGAATACATACGCCCCTTCGGAGCCAACGCCCCCTTAGCGTAGCGCGCCCGCTCCAAATCAGCGCCGGAGCAGCGTACCGGTTTTTCGATAACGGGATCGCTTATGAGATATTCATCCCCTGCGCGTCCATACACTACGAGATTGTGAGCGTTAAAGTGAAAGCGCAGTGCCGGCGGAAAGTACGGCAACCAATACACCCCTGTCTGCAACCCCGTGGGAATCCCGGCCGCAATAGAAGCATTGAGGGCATCCATACCGCGCTTCGGGTCACGAAACTGGCGACTGGAGACCGACACTCCAAGGCGAGACGCACATTTTTTGAAGATGGAGCCCGGTGCGCCGCGAAAGGTGATCAAGGGGAGGTGGTTAATCTTGATAAAGGGGAAATAGCCGAAAAACAGCCCGCTCCCGATACCGAAAGCCATAGCCTCAGATATCGCATATCCGTTATGCCTTAACAGATTGGCAGTTACCCCACTTTCACAGTGAGCGGACTGGCGGTGGGTGAAGGCAATAGTCACAGCTCTTCTTCCTTGTTGATACCTTCAAGCGGCGACTCAACCGGCAGCTCAACCTGCGGCGGAAGCGTATCGAGGAGCTCAACCGGGAGCTGAAACACCGCAGCGTAGCGAGCACGCAACTCTGGTTTTAGGGCGGCGTAAGGTTTGGGCTTCAGGTGGCGTTTTACCCGCCAGCGGGTCAACCCGACATAACGCGCCAGCAACCCGACATCCATCTGGTTGCGCGCCATATGGTAGAGCAGCGGACTGGCGCTGCCGCTATCAATCTGCTCCAGCGCACGTTTAATCTGCGCCCCGATTACCTCCCACGCCTGCACATTAACCAGGTTGGAAGCTTCCCACCCGGCACTGGGCACCAGCACGTAGTTGCCGCCTTCATCGACGGCATAGGCAATCTCATGCCATTGCTCCAGAATAGCGGCATCCTGCGGTACTTCATCGTGGCGCATTATTGCTCCAAACTTCTATAAATGGATGAGCGAGAATACTCAAAACAAGCGTCCGAACTGCAGGATAGCACCGTTAATTCCACGGTTGTCGTGATGCAGGCCACCGTTAGAAACATGCCACGCACGCAACGCCGTATACCAGCGCGTCCCTTGATGGGTATGCCACTCTGTTCCAATGCCCACTTGAGGATTAAAGTTAAGGCGCAATCCCTGATCTTTCACCTGAAAATCGGTATATATCAGACCTATTCCACCCTCTACATACGGATGGAATGGGCCGTGGGCAAGTCCGCGCACATAATATTGCGCGAAAATATTCCCCGATGCCAGCAGGCGCGTCTTGGAATGATCAGTGCCACCGATACTGCCCTCGAATTTGAAGCGCAACGCTTCCGGCGCCGCATGCGCCATAATCTGTTCATAGTCGTACACCGCCACGGCATGCACAAGAGCAAACCCGATAGTAGGGGATGGATCGTAGCTCGAACCCACACCCACCCCTAGCCCCAGATGCAGCGGCTCCTTAAGATCGAAGGCGTACCCGGGCTGGGGGCACCATCCGCTCAACACCCATAGCACCGCGAACAACGCGCAACCATGTCTAATCAGAGACCCGTGCATACTAACCTCCTAACATTGCAGCTGAATCACGCTGTATTCCCCCCCGACGCCGAAATCAACACACGCAAGAGCGTTCACAGAGGTCACTGCATCCACCGCGCGCCAAGGGATATTCGTGCTTGGAGTAACGCCCGTGGAAGGGGACAACTCCCCACCTTGGAGGGCAAGAGCGGCAACGGCGACATCAAAACCAGACGCCACCGGTGAGGCACCATAGAGTGGGGTATAACACGCCACAGAATTATGTACAGGGATATGCTCCTGATACATTGCCAACGTAGGGGGATAGCCCTCACAGCCCAGAATCAGCGGTGTATCGGGCGCAAGTTGTGGCTTACTGCCACGTAGATTGCCACTCGCGACTTGCTGGATAGTTGCATAGCTCTGCCCCATCTTCTGCTCTATGTTCTGCTCAATACCCTGCTGCGGGCGCAGCACAAAGAACGCCGCTCCCTCTCCGGGTATCGCAGTGGGTGCAGCGGAGCCAAACGGACACATCCGTGTAGCGGTATCGACCCCCAGCAGACGCTCCCAGCAGTATCCAAGCACACTGGAATATTCATCCACAACTCCCAACAACACCGCGTCCACGCGCTGCTCATCCAGCCACTGCTGCGCTTGCGATAACCCAGCGGCGAAGGAGTGATCAAACTGACTCAAGGTGAGTCCCGGCCCGCTGATACCCAGTTGCATAGAGATATGCGCCGCTGCCGCGTTGTGAACTGAATTGGAAAATGCGGTGGGTGACGCAAAAGAATCCCCGTCATCAATAACCGAATCGAGAAACTTGAACGTGGTGTTTAACGCACCGAAGCCGGAACACAGTACCACTCCCAAGCGACTTTTATCTAGCGCAGCCTGTTGGCGCGTCTGCGCATCTTCCAGCGCTTGAAACGCCCCGAGCAACGCTAGACGCGAGAAGTGATCGATGCGGCGCAATACCCGTTTGTTGAGATAGTGCTCCAAGGGGGAGGTATCCGCCCGATACAGCGGAAGTTCGTGGATGGCACCAGGGTTACGCACTGCGGTCAGGCTTGGCTCAACCCAGCCCCGCTCCAGCGCGGCCTTCAGTTGGCCAACGCCACAGCCGAAACCACCTACCAACCCAAGGCCGTCTATCTGCATCGCATTCATACAATCTCCTCCAGCCCAAGCACCACAACGGCGTTGTTGCCTCCAAACGCGAGAGATTCGGACAGCGCAGCACGTCCGCGTACCGAGGTCACAGTGGTGACCGGTTTTTGCCCCAGCTCTGGATCAACCTCAGCAAAATCGGCATTTGCTGGGATCTGCCCATGTTCCAGAGCCTGCAGGGTAAAAGCGGCTTCGATAGCCCCTGCCGCTCCGAGGGTATGCCCGGTGTAACACTTGGTCGAGGCGAACGGAATCTGCGGAAACAACGCCCCCAGCACCTGCGCTTCAACCTTGTCATTATCCGGAGTGCCGGTGCCATGGGCGTTAATAAACGCCAGCTCCTGCGCTGCGACTCCTGCTTCGGCCATCGCGTACTTCAGCGCGACCTGGAGGCTGCGCCCCTGCGGATGGGGGGCAGTAAGGTGGTGCGCATCCATGGCGTTGCCGTAGCCCAACACATAACCGCGTGCTTGCTGGCCACGCCGTTTCAAACTCGCAGCACTTTCCAGCACCAACAAGCCCGCACCTTCTCCCAGATTAAGCCCCCGGCGTGACACATCGAAGGGACGACATGCTCGGGTATCGGTGATCATCAGGGAAGCGAACCCGTTGTAGGTGGTACGACACAGCTCATCCGCACCACCCGCCAGCACCACATCACACACTCCGGAGCGAATCCACTGCGCCCCCAGGCCGATGGCATCAGTACCCGAAGAGCAGGCGTTGACCACCACCTGGCATGGGCCGTCAAGTTCATAGTGGCGTGCCAGCGCGGCGGCGGGATTGCTGCGCAAGTAACGCTCGATGGGTGACATATTTGGAGCCTTGCCGTTACGAAAATCGCGGTAAAACTCTTCGTTGTTCATGGCGCTGCCCACGGTGGTGCCGATACACACCCCAACCTTCAAACCACGCAGCTGCTCGCGCCCAAGGTGGGCATTAGCCAGCGCTTCCATGGCCGCGCTCAGCGCCAACCGCGTGGTGCGAAGTAGTTCGGCATCGGTACCCGGCGCTGGTAAGGGGGTACAAATTTCAAATACCGGATAGGTGTCGGCATGGGTGGTGCTGAACGCCTGCGGCGGCTGCGGATTTCTCTCTCCCGTCAGCATCGCCTTAAACGCCGCATCCAGACTCATCCCGGCGGCGCACACACACCCCGCCCCGCTGATGGCGACGCCAACGCGGCGCATTATTTTTGTTTTTCCTCGATGAAGGCCGCCAGGGTATTGATCGACTGCAACGCCGGACGCCCCTCCTCCATATCCTTGATTTCAACCCCGAAGTGTTTTTGCACCACTACCACCAGCTCTACAGCGTCAAGGGAGTCCAGCCCGAGACCCTCTCCGAACAGGGCTTCGTCATCATCTATCTGCGCGGGGGTTAAATCTTCGAGATTGAGCTCCTCCACCAGAACCTGCTTCAGCTTTGTTTTTATGTCTAGGTTTGTATTCATACTTATCTCCTGATGATCTCCGATGATCTCTCGATTGTTTTTTGATGACCCCGCTACTAATTTAACCTGATACGGGATATTTTTTGTGGACGCTATTCGCGCCACATAGGGAAAAAATTAAAAAACTGATACGGAAGTTGCTGGCAATATTGTTCCAGCGCGGTGCTGAATTTTTGTACATAGGGGATGAAGCTCTGCGCCTCTCGCCCTTTAATTTCCGGTATCCGAATCACTTCGGCAAGGTGCAAACTGTAACTGTCCGAACTATCCTTACGGGAAAAAAACACCACTATTGGCGTACCCGTAGTTGAAGCGATTTTGTATGCGCTATAAGGGAGCTCCACCGTTCCCCCCATGAACTCTACCTCTACACTGCTGCGCTCGCTGCCCAGGGTGCGATCCCCCATAACACACACCACCTCGCCTTGTTTCAAGGCGCCAAGCATCTGCAAGGTTCCACCCAGATACTCGGTCGGGTCAATTACCTGATACGGGCATTCTATACCGGCATGTTCGTAGTAATGGCGGTCGATATCACCATCTTCGCGCCGCATCAGCATATTGACCGGGCGCTGCATGAAATCGAGCGCGGACATGGCAACCTGCCAGCAGCCCACATGCGCCCCTATCATAAGGAGTCCCTTCCCCTCATCCCGCAGGGACAGGAGGCGCTCGCGCCCATGCAGAGTCACTTTAAATGCTTGCGGACCCATAATCCCAATCACCGCGCGATCAACCAGCACCCTGCCGAAGTTCAAGATCAGCCGGTAACAGTGGTAGAGGCGTTCCAACCCATGTGCGTTTGGAAAGCGGCGGCGCAGATAGGGC
>CAYPNO010000050.1:0-12800 GCA_964411865.1 uncultured Desulfuromonas sp.
GCAAAAAGGCAGGCGGCAGTACCAGAAACGGCCGCGACAGCGCAGGTAAGCGCCTAGGTGTGAAGCGTTTCGGTGGACAGCAGGTCACTGCGGGTTCCATCCTAGCGCGGCAGCGTGGCACTACCTTCCATCCCGGAAACAATGTAGGCTGCGGCAAGGACTACACCCTCTTCGCCCTTATTGACGGCGAAGTAAAGTTCGAGCGCAAGGACAAAAAACGTCAGCAAATCAGCGTTTACGCCAGCTAAGTTTTTGCCTGCACAGCATATTGAGAAAGCCCGGGTCCAAACTATGGAACTCCGGGCTTTTTTTATGCTATCCTCGCGCCACCAACCCCACAAAATTACCAGCCCGGATTAGGTTCCATAAGGATTCCACATAGGACAATTATGCGCTTTGTAGATGAAGTCAAAATACAGGTTAAAGCCGGAGACGGTGGTCGCGGTTGCGTGTCTTTTCGGCGGGAAAAATTTATCCCCCGCGGTGGCCCCGACGGTGGTGATGGTGGCGATGGTGGCGACGTATATCTGCAGGTGGACGAAAGACTCACCACCCTGCTGGACTATCGCTATCATGCCCACTACAAAGCCGAAAGAGGTGTGCACGGCATGGGGAAGAATCGCCATGGGAAAAACGGCGAATCTATCACTCTGATGGTGCCACCGGGCACTATAGTATATAACCATGACACAGGCGATATCATAGCCGATTTGACCACCCTCGGAGAACGGATCAAACTACTGAGCGGCGGCATGGGTGGACGGGGCAACGCCCGTTTTGCCACCAGCACCAATCGCGCCCCGCGTCACAGCCAGCCCGGCACAGAGGGCGAAGCCATGCGGGTGCGCATGGAACTAAAGCTGTTGGCAGATGTTGGACTAGTGGGGATGCCCAATGCGGGCAAGTCCACCCTGATCCGTGCTATCTCTGCGGCACGTCCCAAAGTCGCAGATTACCCTTTTACCACCCTAGTACCGAACCTCGGGGTCGTCCCCTATGCTGGCTATAAATCTTTTGTAGTGGCTGATATCCCAGGGCTTATTGCCGGTGCCAGTGAAGGTCTAGGGCTGGGCACCCGCTTTTTGCGTCACGTAGAACGAACCGATCTATTCCTTCACCTCGTGGACCTTAGTGATCCGAGCCTAGTTGAACACGGCGACTACCTGCGCAACTTCAATGTCATCAACCGTGAATTAAAACAACATGATCCGCAACTGGCACAAAAACCGCAAATCGTAGTGTTAAGCAAAAATGATGTTACCGAAGTACGCGAACGCAGCTTGGAGGTCACCCACCTCTTTGAGCAGCAAGGGCTTGAGGTGTTTAGCATCAGTGCCATCAGCGGTGAGGGGCTGGACGCACTCGTGCGCGCCGTCGGAGCCCGCCTGGACATGGAGCGCAGTGTCCAATCATGATACGCAAACGTCTTCTAGCTCCGGTAAAAAGGGTGGTCATCAAAATAGGCAGCGGTGTTATCACCACAGCTGAAGGACTGAATTTCCCCCAAGTGCAACACATATCGGAGGCGATGTGTCAGTTGCATAAAAATGGCTACGAAGTGATTGTAGTCTCTTCCGGTTCCGTGGCAGCAGGCAAGGGCGATCTCGGCATCATTGGTCGTCCACACAGCATCCCCCTGAAACAGGCGGCAGCCGCCATCGGCCAGAGTCGTCTGATGCGGAGCTATCGCTCCGTGTTCAGAAGCAAGGGTGAGAACGTCGCCCAGATACTCCTCACTCGCGATGACCTCTCCAACCGCCGACGTTACCTCAACGCGCGCAACACCATCATGACCCTGCTTGATTACGGAATTGTCCCCATCATCAACGAAAATGATACGGTCGTAGTCGATGAAATCCGTTTTGGCGATAATGATAATCTTTCTGCCATGGTCGCGAGCCTAGTTGATGCGAATCTGCTTCTGATCCTCTCTGATGTAGAGGGCCTGTTTGACAAGAACCCGAGCAAGCACCCAGACGCCGTCCTGCTACATGAGGTGGAACAGATCACCCCTGCCATCGAAGCCATGGCGGGAGAGCCCCTCTCAACCCTGGGGACTGGGGGTATGGTGACAAAAATAAAAGCGGCAAAGCGTTCCACCCGCTATGGCATCAGCACCGCAATTATAAGCGGCCTGAAGGCCGACAACATCACCCGTTTTTTCGCAGGCGAGGATGTGGGCACCCTGTTCCTTCCCACTACGGCTCCTATGACGAGCAAAAAGCACTGGATTGCCTTCACCAAAAAACTACGCGGAAAGATTATCGTCGATGCTGGAGCCTGCCACGCCATTCGTGACGAAGGCAAAAGCCTCCTCCCCTCGGGAATAATAGCTGTAGAAGGAGGCTTCGACCGTGGCGACTCAGTGTGCCTGTGTGACACCAATAAAGAGGAGTTCGCACGCGGTATCACCAACTATACTCAAAGCGAAGTAAACCAGATAAGAGGACGGAAAAGTTCGGAAATCACCACGATTCTGGGGTATAAGTACAGCGATGAGATTGTACACCGAGATAACTTGGTTATCGCGCGGGAGGAGGATTAAACTTGTGTCTAGTGAGCGGGGCCAAAACGTAGCTACGATATTTGCTATACAAGTAAGGAGATCTGCATGAGTAACACAGCGTCTGATATCACTCTGGGAATCAAGAACTTAGCGCGCGCCGCCAGAGTCGCATCCACCACCATGGCTAATCTTGGCAGTGCCACAAAAAATGAGCTTCTAGAGCGGATGGCCACAGCCTTGCAACAGAATCGCGCCATCTTGCAACAACAAAATGACATTGATGTGCGTGAAGCACGCGCCAACAGCCTCTCTGCGGCCATGATCGACCGCCTCATCCTTACAGATGAGCGCATAGATGATATGGCGCAGGGTTTGCGCGAAGTTGCGACCTTGCCGGACCCAGTGGGAGAAGTCACCAATATGCGGCGGCGCCCAAACGGGATTCAGGTGGGGCGGATGCGTATCCCTCTAGGGGTAATTGGCATTATATTCGAATCACGCCCTAACGTAACCGCCGATGCGGCGGCGCTGTGCCTTAAGAGTGGCAATGCCATAATCCTGCGCGGCGGTTCAGAAGCGATTCACTCCAATACCGCCATCGGCAATATTCTCAGAGCTGAGCTCGAACACATGGGATTACCCGCAGCTGCGCTACAGGTGGTGGGAACCACAGAGCGAATTGCGGTCAACACCCTGCTCCACTGTGAAGAGGATATCGATCTTATTATCCCACGTGGCGGTGAAGGACTGATCCGCTTTGTAAGCGAAAATTCACGCATTCCGGTAATTAAGCACTATAAAGGAGTGTGCCACACCTTCGTGGACGCCAATGCTAATCCAGACATGGCCAGCAATATCTGCATCAATGCCAAAACCCAGCGGCCGGGCGTGTGTAACGCCATGGAAACCCTCCTCATTCACCAAGACATTGCCGCAACCTTTGTGCCTCGGATCGCCATGGATATGCGCCAGCACGGCGTAGAGCTACGCGGCTGCCCCGTCTGCTGTAGTATAGTTGCAGAAATGTCCGCCGCGACAGATGCCGACTGGGATGCAGAATATCTCGATCTAACCCTGGCAGTACGTGTGGTTGAAAGTATGGATGAAGCCATTACGCATATCGACTGCCACGGTTCACTTCACACTGAGGTTATCGTTACCGATAGCTATGCCAACGCCGAAGAGTTTACCCGCCGAGTCAACTCCAGCGTCACCATGGTGAATACCTCTTCCCGTTTTTCAGATGGAAATCAATTTGGGCTTGGGGCCGAAATTGGGATATCAACCACCAAGCTCCACTCGTTCGGCCCCATGGGGTTAGAAGATCTAACCACGCGCAAGTTCATCGTATTTGGGACAGGGCAGGTTCGTGCCTAAGGCGAAAAAAATTGGAATTATCGGTGGCACCTTTGACCCCATCCATTATGGTCACCTTAGTATCGCACGTCTGATGGAGAAAAAATTCGCCCTTGAGCGTATTATCTTTATGCCGGCACTGGCACCGCCGCATAAAGAAACCAAAGAAATAAGTGATTTTTCACATCGATATACGATGCTTGAACTAGCAATAGAGACTGAAAATAAATTCCTAGTCAGCGCTCTGGAAGCGCAACTTCAGGGGAGAAGCTACACCGTGGATACTCTACGCAAGTTGCGCGCCTTATATCCCCACGCTACCCTTTACTTTCTTATGGGGATGGATTCATTTGCCAAACTGGACAGCTGGAAGGAATATCATAGACTCTTTGAATACAGCCATATAGTGGTAGCACAGCGCCCTGGTACACCAGCATACGTAAGTCGTGAAGACCTGCCCGTTGCGTTGCGCCAGCTGTTCTGTTATGATGTCGCGCGCGACAGTTTTACCTACATATACGGTGATAGTGGAGACAACAAAGAGCCCGCTATTTCGGCCAATATCTACCATGGCAACCTCTACTTTTTACACGAAGCTTGTATAGATATTTCATCGACTGAGGTCAGGCACAGAGTGCTGCACAACCAACCCCTTGACGGCATGGTGCCCAAAGCGGTACAGCAATACATTGATCAGCATGATCTCTACAAAGAATTAACAACATCTCGATAATTCCAAGGAAACGTAACTTGAATTCTGATATCTTAGCGCAACTGTGTGCCAAAAGCGCACTAGACAAAAAAGCCCTCGATCTGCGGATTCTGCACATATCTGAGTTGTCATCCGTAACGGACTATCTGGTGATAGCTACCGGCACTTCCGACCGCCATGTACAGGCTATTACTGAAGCAGTCCGCATGGAACTTAAGCAGCAGCATGGAAACATCCCAATAGCAGTCGAGGGGGCAGTCGAAGGACGCTGGGCACTCCTTGACTACGGAGATGTCATGGTACATGTTTTCCAGGCAGATGTGCGTAGCTTCTATGATCTTGAAGGGCTATGGGTTGAAGCAGAAGAAGTAGAACTTACTGAAAAGGTTACCCCATAGCGACTTAGCACAATGAAAATTACGATTATATGTGTAGGCAAACTAAGTCTCGATTTTCTCCACCAGGGTGCGGAAGAGTACAGCAAACGGATAAAGCGTTACGCATCCCTGAAAACTATCGAGCTGAAGGAAGAAAAAGGGAGCGGACAGAATTCCGCCGTTGCCCATATACGTGCGCGCGAATCCCAACGGTTGGAGGAAAAAATACCTGCAGGAGCATACTGCATTTTACTGGATGAAGCAGGCCGTCAGCTTAACTCTGACGAATTAGCCGCAACCCTTGAACGCCGCATGCTGCACGGAAATGCAGACTGGTGCTTCATAATCGGCGGCGCCTACGGAGTAAGCTCTGACCTGCGCAAACGCGCCGATATAGTTATGTCGCTCTCCCGCTTGACTTTTACCCATCAGATGGCACGTATACTTCTGCTGGAGCAGCTTTATCGCGCTTTTACCATTATGCGCGGTGAACCGTACCATAACCGCTGAAGTGCACAACCTTGTGCAAACGTTGTTTTATATATTTACAACTGTATACGCAATTTTATAGACTACACGTTGCTGTTATTTCAAATTTACTTTAAATATCTAGTTGCTCGGGTTCACACCTACAGGAGGACCGCATGACCCTCATGTCATTTCTGCTAATCGTTATTGTTTTTCTGGCTTTTTTTGTATTTTTCTCGGGGATCAACCCGCAGGAGATGACAATCTTTTTCACCCCCGAGCAATCCGTAACCTATCCGGTTACAGTTATTGTCCTCGGCTGTGTCATTGTGGGCTTGTTCATCGGATACGGCGTCCACCTGTACGGCAACTTCTCCTATATTCTGCGCAACTGGATACGTGGTCGCAACGAAAAGAGGGACAAGGAGATAAACGAAACCTACCGCGAAGGGGTAGGACGTCTCCTCTCCGGCGACATCAAGCGTGCCCACAGCGTGCTACAAAAGGTGATCGACAAGGCTCCGAACAAGATCGAGGGCTATATCGCCATGGCGAGTGTTTTAGCTCAAGAAGGCAACAACAAGGAAACTATCTCCCTCTTGCGCCAAGCTAAAAGCTTAGATGGTAAGAGCCTAGAAGTTCTGTTTAAACTCGCAGATACCTACGAAAACATGGATCAGGACGATGCTGCATGTATCGAATACGAAGAAATCCTTGAACATGACCGTGGGAATCGGAAAGCGATGCGCAAACAGCGTAACCTGCACATGAAGCACGAGCGTTGGGATAAAGCGCTGGAATTGCAGACCCGTTTGCTCAAAGCAGGAATTAGCAACAATCGGATTCAGAAGGAAAAACAGTTGATGCTCTCAATCCGCTACGAGACGGCTAAACAAAGTCTTGCAGCAGCTAACACCGATCAGGCCATCAGCGCACTAAGACAGATCATCAAGGAAGATGGATCTTTCACCGCAGCGATAGTAACACTAGGCGACGCCCATGTTCAAAACGACAACGACGCCGATGCAGCTAAAGTGTGGCAAGAAGGATATCAAAAGCTGGGACGCAGTGTTTTTCTCTCGCGCTTGGAAAATTTATACATTGAAAACGAAGATCCACAGTCCCTGCTAAGCTTTTACAACAAAGTCCTGACCCTGAACAAAAGTGACTTAGTCCTGCATTTCTTCTACGCCAAGCTATGTTTACGTCTGGAGATGGTAGATGAAGCTCTGGAGCAGATATATATAGTAGAAAACTCTGCCCCTGACTTCCCTCAGTTGCACATTCTACTTGCAGAAGCACACCGGCGGCGCGAACGCACAGAAGAAGCCATTGACGAATACCAGAAGGCCCTCGGTGTTGATATTCAGATTAATCTCGGCTACGTGTGCGACACATGCGGTTATGGTTCTAAAGACTGGAACAGTCGCTGCCCTGAATGCGGCACCTGGGGGAGCTTCAGTATTGTATTTCGCAAAGCGGTTGCCAACCGCAAGGTGGTCGAGCCGACCCCAACTCCCCACGGAGCCTAACCCAGCATGGTCAAACCTGAACAACAAAACCACCACCGCCCCACCATGCTGTGCATCCTCGACGGCTGGGGAATCAGCGCAGAGAAGGAAGGTAACGCCACTGCATTGGCACGCACTCCGAACCTTGACAGGCTCTTTGCCACCTGCCCACACAGCCGGCTAGAGGCCTCAGGTCTTGCTGTTGGTTTGCCCGAGGGACAGATGGGAAACTCCGAAGTAGGCCATATGAATATTGGAGCAGGGCGTGTGGTGTATCAGGATTTAACCCGAATCAGCAAAAGCATTGCCGACGGTGACTTTTTCACCAACCCTATTCTTACTGAAGTGATGCAGCAGGTCAAAGCAGAGGGAAGCACTTTACACCTGCTTGGATTGCTGTCTGATGGAGGCGTGCATTCCCTCAACACGCATCTGTACGCCCTGATGGAAATGGCGCAGCAGCAGGGGATAAAAAACCTGCGCATCCACCCTATTCTTGATGGACGTGACACTCCGCCCCGCAGCGCTGTCACCTATCTACATCAGCTTCAAGAACAGATTAATACGCTGGGGTACGGGCGAATCGCTACCATTAGTGGACGTTTCTACGCTATGGATCGTGACCAACGCTGGGACCGGATAGAGCGGGCCTTCTCCTGCCTAACCGAAGCAAAAGGGGCTCATTATCCTGACGCAATCACAGCTATTAAAACCTCATATGCCAACGACATCAGTGATGAATTTGTGGAACCATGCATTATTGGCGCGGTGGACGCGACATCGCGCATCAAAAGTGGTGATGGGGTCATCATGTTCAACTATCGCTCTGACCGTGCGCGTGAAATATCCCGTGCCTTAACCGACCAAGATTTTGACGGCTTCACCCGCAACAGCGTACCCGCATTGAACGGTTATGTGTGCCTGACGGAATATGATGAAACCCTGAACCTACCGGTTGCCTATCCTCCTGAAAAATACCCCGACATTCTGGCGCAGGTTGTATCCCGCGCTGGTCTACGCCAGTTGCGGATAGCGGAAACGGAAAAATACGCACACGTCACATTTTTCTTCAATGGTGGCAAGGAAGAACCATACACTGGGGAAGAGCGGATACTAGTTCCGTCTCCGCAAGAGGTACCAACCTATGACCTAAAACCCGAAATGAGCGCGGAGGAGGTAGCACGCCGCGTCATCGACAAAATCCAGACCGCTTGCCCAGACCTCATCATCCTCAATTTTGCCAACCCAGATATGGTTGGCCATACGGGCAAGCTCGATGCTGCCATCAAAGCGATGGAATGTGTGGATCACTGCTGCGGTTTGGTTTGCGATGCCTTTGTGAGCGCTGGCGGGCATATGTTGATCACCGCGGATCACGGTAATTGCGAGCAGATGATTACAGCAGATGGAGGAGCATTCACGGCTCACACCACTAATCCAGTTCCCCTCATCTATGTCAGCTCCGACACCCCCGCACACACTGAACTACGCGAAGGGATTCTAGCAGATATCGCCCCAACCCTCCTACACATGCTCGGCCTTCAACAGCCTGAGGCTATGGCCGGACACAATCTACTGCTGCGATTTTGATGCGCTGAAGGTGGTTCACAACGATGGGTAAGCATCCACAGCACCCTGACGTCACTAAACCGGCAACTGCTCACGGAATCAAGCCCCATAAACCAACGGGCCCGTCATCTTTCTTAACATCTGTCCTGCCCGGCGTGTTGTGTTGTGGCCTCGAAAATGTTCTCAAACTATTGCTCCCCCCAGCATGTCTATTGTGTGGCACCAAACTAAGCACACGCCAATGCTCCCCGTACTTGTGCCCCGAGTGCGCCAGTGGATGTACCAAGCAGCCTATTGCTGCATGCCCAATTTGCGCAGAACCCTTCCAGAGCAAGAGTGCAATCTCCCATCTATGTAGCCAATGCACAACTTCTCCGGCGCCGTTCATTTGGCTTAAAACCATCGGTTTGCACGCAGATCAACTACAATATGCCGTACAGCGCCTCAAGTATGCCGGTCAATTTCAACTCGCCGAAACGCTCGCCCGACTGCTTATCGAATGTCTTCAACCTGATATCAGCGCATTCAACCCTCACACCATTATCCCTGTTCCTCTCCATCCACAACGCCTGCGCGTCCGTGGCTTCAACCAATCACTGCTGATAGCACACTGCTTGGGAGCAGAACTCGATATCAGGGTTGACACCAAACACCTGATCCGCACCAAACCAACCTCCTCCCAAACCATGCTCAACCTGAAACAACGCCACCAAAATATTCTTGGGGCATTTCGCATTGAGGCCCCTTTATCACCACAACGTATTCTCCTTATTGACGATGTAGTAACCACCACTGCTACATGCCGTGAATGTTCTAAAGTCCTCACTAAAGCAGGACACAGGGTCGCAGCAGTAGCCATTTCTCGTGCCAGCCTGCAACACTAATTTTAGCCAGCAAAACACCCATCCCGTCCCATCTATGGTATTTTTCTTTACATTCTACGGTTACCCTTGGCACAATGTCCCTTAATCTGCAACAGATCAGCCAACAAAATGGATGTCCGTACGATGTATTGACAGGAGGGTCTTATGACCACACAACACACCGAAGATGACGCTAAAAAAACCTTGGAACGTAAGGCCACCACAGCCAGACTCCAGCGCGAAGCTTCCGACTTTTCCTCCGCTGAGGAGCGCAAAAATCGCAGAACACTTCTGTACAATTATCCACCTGAAAATAAGCGCTGAACATCACTGCCTGAAAACATGGCATCAAATCGGGATAACAATCTACTTGCGTTACTCAATAGCAGTATGCTAGTTAATTTCAGTTTCGCGTGGCATATCTATAAGAAATTTTGGCACCATCTGGCGCAACTATCTGTAACGGACCTAGTAGCGCGTATTAATTTTACTAATTGCGTACCAATGAGTTACTACATAAACCTGCCGCTATCATGTTATGCTATCTATGTCGGCATTCGAACAAGTTTCTGGAGGAGCAATTCTAATGGAAATCGAAATTCTACCTGTCACTCAACCCAAACAGCAAATCCAGGACGAGGCGCAACTCGTTTTTGGCAAAGAATTTACGAACCGCATGTTTACCATGCCTTATGACAAAGGCTTGGGATGGCATTCACCACAGATTAAACCTTACGGCCCGCTCTCGCTGGATCCGGCTGCGCTGGTATTACACTACGCCCAGGAAATTTTCGAGGGACTGAAGGCGTTCAGACGTCAAGATGGCAGTATTGCCCTCTTTCGCCCACGGGATAACTTCGAGCGTTTCAACCTCAGTGCACGACGCATGTGTATGCCAGAACTAGATGTTGATTTCTGCCTTAACGCTTTACAGCAACTCCTAAAGCTTGAGCAGGAGTGGATACCGCACACCGAAGGAACCAGCCTGTATATTCGCCCAACAATGATCGCCACTGAAGCAGTACTAGGAGTAAAGCCGGCGGATCAGTATCTATTTTACATAATTCTTTCCCCCGTCGCAGCGTATTACAAAGGTGGATTGAACCCAGTTAAGATCTGGGTGTCAGATGAATATGTTCGGGTCGCGCCCGGCGGCACAGGTGAGGCTAAGACCGGAGGAAACTACGCTTCCAGCCTGTGCGCCGCTACCCAGGCAGCGACACAAGGCTACGACCAAGTTTTGTGGCTCGATGGTGTTGAACGTAAATACATCGAAGAGGTGGGGAGTATGAACATCTGCTTTGTGTACGATGACAAGATAATTACCTCCCCCCTGCATGGCACAATCCTCAACGGCATTACACGCCGTTCCATCCTCACCCTGGCAGCCGAGATGGGCTACCCCGTAGAGGAACGTGCAATGAGCATCGACGAAGTGCTGGAAGGTGCGGAATCCGGACGTCTACAAGAGGCCTTCGGCACTGGCACTGCTGCTGTTGTGTCCCCTGTCGGACACCTGACCTACCGAGATAAAACCTTTAGTATCGGCGGAGGTAAAACTGGAGAGCTCACCAAGAAACTCTATGACACTCTGACGGGGATCCAGTACGGACGCATTCAAGATACCCACAACTGGGTCACGCTACTCTAAACAAATAACACCTCAAAAGAACTACCCCGCAAGTTTTGCCCGCACGCGCTTTTCGCTGTTGCCAT
The DNA here is from genome assembly GCA_964411865.1 of uncultured Desulfuromonas sp. Taxonomy (GTDB): domain Bacteria; phylum Desulfobacterota; class Desulfuromonadia; order Desulfuromonadales; family Desulfuromonadaceae; genus JAIVHC01. The sequence continues at coordinate 11,079 of CAYPNO010000050.1, forward strand.
CGAGCCTATATTCGACTATGCAGCAGCGAAAAGCGTATTTTTTTGTCCATGCCCGCGAATAAATTTTGTGTGCGTTCATTTCTAGCCATTTAACCTACCCCACATCGTTAAATAACTTTATCTCCACGGTCTGTGTGACTACCCCTGAGTCTTTTTCTACAACCATACCATATATAGACTCGTAATTTCAGAGACTTATATGGCTTGGCACATATTGTGTTATATCAGACATTGCAAGTTCCGAATATCTAGATAATGCGGCCCTTGCCACAGGAGCTCTGTGGACAATCCGCGCTCTGGGGGAACACTACCCACTCAACATCATAGGAGGCAAACGATGCAAAGAAAAATGGTAGGGGTGCTACTTGCAACCCTGATGCTGCTGCCAGTGAGCATACTGGCTGCACCATCGGCTGCACAGCTCGAAAAACAGGTGCAAATGCTTGCAGAACAGCTCGAAGAGATGCGGATCCAACTTCAAGAGGTACAAGACAGCACCAGCTACAATACGGACTCTGTCGAAATCCTCGAATCCAGCGCAGAAAAATGGGACGCAGCCAGTCGGATCCAGTTTTCTGGCGATTACCGCTTTCGCATGGATTACAGCGATACTGACACCAAAGGATACTGGGGTGCAATGGACATAGCCAATGCCGTTGCTGACATGAACAAAGTAACCGGTATGGATACCCAGTCTATTTTGGGAATGATGAACACATACACCCCAGCCCAGCGCAAAGGTATGATGGAAAATCTGCCCAGTTCTTTAGCTGAAATGGGGCTGATGCAACAAGGGATTATGCCGGGTACCGCCGCATTTGCAGCGGCATTTCCCACCGCTCTGGCGCAGGTAAATGCCGCTGGGATTACCAACGGTTACAATATGACCAGAAAAAATAACTGGGAAAACGACATCCTCTACACCAACCGCTTTCGCCTTGGCATGAAAGCCGATATCTCCGACAATCTTGAATTTAAAGGACGTTTGGCCATGTACAAGGCTTGGGGTATGCAAGAAAACCCCACCGCAGTTGGCCCCTACTACATGAACAGCTTCAGCCAGATGGATGGCGCCACTTCGCGTCAGCCTAATGACAGCATCCTGCGCGTGGACCGTGCCTACATCAACTGGAATAATGTCGCCGACCTGCCCATCTGGATCTCTGTTGGGCGCCGCCCCACCACTGATGGCCCCCCCGCTCAATTGCGCATGGGGCTAGATAGCAGCACTCGTATGGCAACTCCGGTCAATTTCATGGACTATGCCTTCGACGGAGCCACCATCGGGGCGGTGTTCCAGAACCCGTTTGAGTTTATGGGTTACAGCAAAATTCGCTTCTGCTATGGGCGCGGCTTTGAAGCTGGTCCTACCGACAGGTCCAACGAACTCGATGACATGGATTTTGGCGGCATCAGCTGGGATATTATCAACAAGGGCGACCGCTTCATGAATATCCAGGTATTCCTCGCGGCTAATATTGTCAACGTACCCGCTGGGGTCGATTTCGCCAATCCGCTGGAAGTTGCCATGGGCACTGGTGATGGATGGCTTGACCGTGAAAATCTTGGAGATATCTATCACTCCTCGTTTGTCTATCTGGACAAAGTTGCAGATCTCAATTATTTTATTGCTGGTGGATGGAGCCACACCGACCCTAGCGGCACAGACGAGATGGGTTCCACCCTGCTCGGTGCATGGTGGAACGATCCAGGCGATAAAGA
>CAYPNO010000051.1:0-12680 GCA_964411865.1 uncultured Desulfuromonas sp.
CTACTATGAGCGCAGGAGATCGCCCGTGGAACTACAAAAACACATTACCGATGCAACAACTGAAATTTTTGAAACAATGATTATGCTTGATATCACTGCTGGTGATCCCTTAGTCGAAAACATAAATACCTTTACATGTTCGATATCCGGCATCATCGGTTTGGCCGGCACCTGCAAGGGGATCCTTGCTATCCATCTACCCGAGAAGGTCGCCATGTCCATTACCGGTAGCTTTCTAGGGATGGAAGTAACGGAAGTGGATGATGATGTAACCGACGCCATCGGTGAACTGGCCAACATGGTGGCGGGCAACATCAAAATGATACTGGATGGAGCGGGAAAAAATGTAACCCTTTCTATTCCTTCCTGCGTCCATGGAGATGAATACACCTTGGACAGCACCGCCGACTGCGAGCGGGTGGTCATTCCATTTAACCTCGAAAGCGGCCAATTTCTAGTAGAACTCCAAGTAAAGAACTGATTAAGAGATAAGAAATCTACTTAAAACAGGCATATTTAGTGCGTAAACAGAGCCGGCACTTAACACAGGAGCTCATATTGGAAAACAGCCTGCAGCAACAAATTATCGATGCGACTCAGTCGGTATTCGATACCATGTTGATGTTACCCGTGACATCCGGGGAGACACTGGCGGATAAAGTATACCTCTTCAAAGACAGCATCTCAGGAATGTTAGGTTTCTCCGGAGATATACAGGGGATGCTGACTATTCACTGCCCGCAACAGGTAGCCTTTACAATCACAGGACAACTCCTTGGGATTGAAGTCGAAAGCATGGATGAGGATGTTAAGGATACTATAGGTGAAATGGCCAACATGATTCTGGGCGGCATCAAAGATACGTTTCTGGAACAAGGGACAGATATCAGTCTGGCAATTCCCACGGTTTTGGCTGGACGTTCATATCGAGTTAAAACTGTGGATTACGCCTCGTGGACAACCGTCCCTTTTAATCTTGACGTTGGTGAGTTCCTTGTTGAATTAAAACTTAAAACCTTGGATTAGCAGGTACTCTTGTGGCAGAAAAAGCAGTCGTTGATCGCATTTTCAACGCAATTATTGAACAAACATCTGAAGAGGTCAGCGACCTGCTTGGCACCACTGTTGCCCTCGGAGAGCACCAAACCAAGCTGCTAAGCAAGAACCAGATCTTTGAAATAAAACGCAGTCGCTCCATTCTCAGCACCATGGTGATCAGTGGAGAGCAAGAAGATAACGCCTTTATAATCACCTCCCAGAAAGATTCCATCCTCCTAGGAGGGACACTGATCTTGCTGCCGCCTGATCAGATTGAAGAGAACCAAAAACAACGTACTTTTGAAGGTGAAGCTGCGGATGCATTTGGCGAAGTAGCCAACATTATTGCAGGGGTATACACCTCAGTATTTCAGGAGATGTATCCGGAAAAGCTCCATTTCAAGCGCACTGCCGTAAACGAATTCATCCCAACTAAACTCGATCCCGATGCGGATCTTCCCTTCCCTCCAGGAGAATATTACTACTCTAGTTGCTCCATAAAACTAGAAGACCGGAGCATGGAGAATCTGGAAGTAATTGTCCCTGCATATATTTTCGGACTGGCGCCACCACTTAAAACAGCTGCTGCACCACAGGAAAATGTAGAAGATAAAGAAGAAGCTGATACCGGCGAGATCGGCGTAGATTCCACTGACAACAACTTACCAAGTCCAGAGACAACCCCTGACTCCAAGGATGATCCCCTTCAACGCGAGGATGAAACAGAGGGAGAAGCTCCGGCTGAGGTCATAAAACATGTCGAACTACCTATAGCAGATCGAGCTCTCAAGGCCGCCATTACACAGTGCGCAGAAGAGATAGGCTCCATGCTCGACATCGAGATAGAGCTGAGCAGCCTAAGTACTGGCTATGTTTCCAAAGAGGAATACTTTGCCAAGCCTGGGCCTAAATCCACCGTGACTGAAATGGTGGTAAATGGTGATCGAGAAGGAACATCCTACTTCATTGCCGACCTTAAAGACTCCATCTATTTTGGCGGTACCCTGGTGATGCTGCCCGAAGAAGAACTTTTAAGTAGAATGAAGTCCGGAGAACTTGATGGTGAAATAGAAGATGCCTTTGGAGAAGTTGCCAACATTATCAGCGGTGGAATTGTCCAAAATTTCGCCGACATGTTCCCACGTAAATTCCACGTAAAGAAAGGTAACGTCGAGGCTTTTACCCCCACCAAGGTAATGGTTGAAAATCCAAAACCTTTTCCCAACGCAGAGTACTATAGTGTCAGCGCCAGCATGGAATGCGACACTCACGATCTGGGACGCTTAACCTATCTTGTTCCAGTAGAATTACTTCAAATCCCCCCGAGACCAGTGCAAGCAGGGTGGGGGGAAACCACTCGCGAAGAGCCAAGCGCAAAACCGCAGACACAAAAAAAGGCTCTAGACAAACCACAGAGCAGTGCTGCAGCCCCTACCCAGCCCAAGCCAGAAACAACCTCCGCACCTGCGTCAACCCCCGAGGGCACTGACACAGAAGCAACACCAAAAGAATCAGTTGTGGCTGTAGTGTATCAAAATAGCTCTGCAGCAGAGCCATATAGCGTTATTCTAGGAGAATGTGGACATAAGCCAGTGCCACTGGCAGCCAACGCAAGCTTTAACTCCTTGCGCCAAAACAAGGTATGCGGCTCCCTGCTGATACTGGACAAAGTGGATGATGACGCCTTCGCCCTTATGATAAAAATCCGTTCCGAAACCCCAGCTAGCCAGCCCCTTATTGTTGCTGGATCTACCTGGACTAGAAGCTCCGTTTTAAAAGCTGTTAAGTACGGCGTTAACGATATTATCCCCACCCCAGCCACTGCCGATGAAATCCGAGCGAAGGTACAACAGAACCTGAAAGAGACTTGCTAATAATCCGCTAAACCGCCACAATGCCTTACAGTCCAAGCGCCCCGCAATAATTCCAAGATCCCTTATAGAGTGAAAAATTCTTGGCTGAATCCATTCTGCTAAATATTGATAATGCTGTAGAGCCACAGTTGCTGGAGTGCTTAACCCAGCAGCTTGGGACAGAGTTAAATCTGACACAGACTGCCGATCAAGTTCGTGACATTATACGTTGTGGAACAATAAAGTTGTTTTTGTGCGCACTGGGGTCAAACACCAGCGAATACGTAGATTTACTTAAAACGGTCAGAGCCACATCACCTAATACGGTTATCCTCCTTATCGTTCCACAGAACATCAAAGCATCCATCAACGAAATCTTACAGATCAGGGCACACTTTTATCTACATGTCCCATGTAACAGCGCAGAAGCTATCGAAATAATCCAACGAGCGGAACAACATTACCAAGCCCTTTACGCATCCAGCTTGAAGTCTCAAAAACACGTTCCCGCTTTTCCAGAAATAATAGGCCGCACTGAAAAAATGCAGCAGCTTTATGACATGATTAGACTTCTGGCTGATGACAGCGATAGCACCATTCTTATTCATGGCGAAAGTGGCACCGGCAAAGAACTGGTTGCCAAAGCAATTCATTACAATAGCCCTAGAAAACACCATAATTTCGTCCCTATCAACTGTGCCGCAATCCCCGAAGATCTCCTTGAAAGTGAACTTTTCGGACATCTGAAAGGTTCGTTCACCGGTGCCACCGCTAATAAGAAAGGTCGACTACACCACGCAGATGGGGGCACTTTATTTCTGGACGAAATCGGGGACATGAAGCCGCTGCTCCAAGCCAAGATCCTACGCGTAATTCAGGAAAAAGAATTTGAACCTGTAGGGAGCATAAAAAGTATCAAGATAGATGTCAGAATAGTAGCTGCCACCCACCGCAATCTCGAAGAGGCCATAAAAGAGGGAACCTTCCGTGAAGATCTCTACTACCGCCTCAATGTTGTTCCGCTGCACATCCCTGCGCTGCATCAACGACGCGATGATATTCCCCTTTTGCTCGACACCTTTACGCAAAGCTTTTGCCGCAGCAAAAAACGTCCTTTGTTCAGCTTTGCCCAAAGCACAATCGAATACTTGCTACAATATCCATGGCCCGGCAACGTCAGAGAACTTGAAAATCTGGTGCAACGTTTGTCCATTCTACACACAGGCAACATTGTATTCCCCGATGATCTGCCAGAAAAATACCTGCACTCATCCAGCAACACCTCTCACATCCCAAATAACAATGATGGCAAAACGGACTTCAATACCCAGGTAAGTGAATTTGAAGATCGTCTTATCCTGCAGGCCTTGATTAGAACTGGGGGCAACAAAAAAGAAGCCGCGCAACTGCTAAATCTCAAACGCACAACCCTGCTAGAAAAGATCAAGAAAAAACGGCTCAGGAAAGGGCTGGACAAGTAAGTACCAGCTCAATAAAATTGGGCATTTCGATATAACTCTGCGCATTTAACTTCGCCAGCGACCTCAAATGAGAACAACCCTGTGAGGAACATATCAGCGGTGGTGGCACCCCATATCTTTAAGGATTAGTTGAACCATTCACATCTAGAATTAGGGGAATGGGGGTGGATGCTATGGACTCAGGCTACCGGGGGTGATCAACTCCGCCCCCAATAATCGCAAACCAACGTCACATATTGAACTCGCGCCAGACCATCAGCCATTCTTTTTCGAGATTCATCTCATTCAAAGACACAAGCGCGGCGTTCCCTGTTTCAGGAGTACGAATCAGGTCATAGCAACTTTTTGGGTCAAATGCCAGAGAACGAGTAATATCTAGACTGGCGTGCAATCTTGAAGATCCATCGGGGAAAAAACCCTCGGCATGTCCGCCAGTATAAAATAGCAAGATCGCCTCAACGTCAGTGTAAACCCTGATGCAACCGTCAAACTTTTCACGTTCCAGATATGTTAGCAAACGCTCGGAATCTAAAAAACGGATCAACTGCCCTCGAGCTTCGATCCGACCATGGCACATCCGCGCTAAAAAAGAGACGAGCTCACTTTCGAGGCGGTAGATTTTAATTACCCCCACCTCCCGATGCAAAGCCCTGAATAGTTCTAGTAGAGCTTCACGCTCCCGAAAAATCAGCACCTGTTGCTCAAACAAAAGCGCGACAATATGCCCATCTTGAAAGCACACTATCCCTGTGTCTGTAGCAAAATCAAACTGCATATACCCACTAAAACGATTGGAGGTAAAGCGTTCGAACATCTGTGGTATTTTTACTCGCTTCGAATCGTCAAACTGCTTTACCACTATGCCTCGTGGCAGTATCAATCTGTACATACCCCGATGTTCTCCAGTTCTTCCTGCTTGGCTTCCCACTTTACGTAACAATCATTCAGTTCCTGCCTCAGACCGGTGTGGGCATCAGTTTTAGCATTAAAAAGGAGATGGTCAGCGTATAATTGAGGATCTGCGAGGTCCTGTTCCAGTTGTGTCTGCTGTAGTTCGAGTCGAGCAACCTCTTGCTCCAACTGCTCCACCTCTTTTTCAAGCTTGCGGATGCGCTTCTGTTCCTCACGTCGCCGCGCATGCTCTTGTTTGCGCTGTTCTTTGTCTGCATCGGGTTTATTCCCTGAACTACCCCCTTGCTGCAGGGTTTCGACGCGATCACTGCTGTGCTCGTCGACTCCTTCAGCCTGTTTCGTACGGAGGAAATCGGCATAATTGCCCGGATATGATGCTGCAGTTCCGGCACTTACATCCACCACGCGCGTCGCCAATTCATCAACAAAATAGCGATCATGCGAAACAAATACCAGGGTACCACTATAAGAGCTTAAAGCCTGTAGCAACACATCTTTAGACTGCAGGTCCAGATGGTTGGTGGGCTCATCAAGCAGGAGAAGGTTTGCCGGACGTAGCAGCAGAATGGCCAGCGCCAGACGATTACGCTCACCACCGGAGAGTACCGCAACCGGCTTGTGTACATCATCACCGCTGAACAAGAAACTCCCGAGCACATCGCGCAGGCGCGGCACCATATCCACCGGGGCATGGGCGCTTATCTCCTCCAGTACGGTTTTGCTTTCATCAAGCACCTGTGCTTGATCCTGCGCAAAATACGCCATCTCCACATTGTGCCCAAGCTCGCGCGCGCCGGAACTAGGCTTTTCCACTCCAGAAAGCAGGCGCATGAGGGTTGATTTGCCCGCACCGTTGGGGCCAACCAGCACAATGCGTTCTTCTTTGGTTACGCTTAAGTTTACATCGTGCAACACCAGATTGTCGCCATATTGCTGTGCGGCTTGCTTGAGTACTATAAGTTCCTTCCCACTGCGTGGCGGCTGGGGAAATTTAAATGCGATTTTTTTGCGCTGCGGTGGAATCTTGATACGCTCAATTTTGCCCAGCTGCTTAACCCGGCTCTGCACCTGGGATGCTTTGTTGGCCTGAAAACGAAAGCGGCTGATAAAGGCTTCTACCTTAGCGATCTCATCATCCTGCTGTTGTTTTTCCGCACGCAGGGCAGCAACCCGCCGATCGCGTTCCTGCAGATAGAGGGAATAGTTGCCCGGATACTCCGTCAGCACCCCATTCCATACTTCAACAATACGTTCCACCACCTGATCCATAAAGAAGCGGTCGTGCGATACCAGCACTACCGTGCCCGGATAATTACTCAAATATTGCTCAAGCCAATCACGCGCCGGCAGATCCAGATGGTTGGTGGGTTCGTCGAGCAGCAACAGATTCGGGCGCTGCAGCAACAGGCGTGCCAGCGCAATGCGCATCTGCCAACCGCCAGAAAAATCCTCACAGGGTTTATCCCAGTCCTGCCTGGTAAATCCGAGGCCATGCAGCACCCGCGCCAGGTCTGCTTCAAGGGTGAATCCACCCTGCTGGTGAAACTGCTCCTGCACTTCGGCATAGCGTTCCAGTTGTTCCTCGGTTGAATTCTGTGCAATCTGCTGTTCCAACGCACTCATTTCGCACCCGAGTTCAAGCACTTCGGTGCGGGCACTCTCAACCTCGGCATACAGACTGCGACCACGGTAAAACAGTCCATCCTGGGGCAAGTATCCCACAGTGGTGCCTTTGGCCAGCATGATGTCGCCTTTGTCCGGCTCAATTTGGCCAGACAGTAGTTTCAACAACGTGGTTTTGCCGGCACCGTTTTCGCCACACAGACCAACCCGCATGCCTGGGCGCAAATGCCAGCTCACTCCGGAAAAAATGGTGTGGCCTGGGAAGGTGAGTTCTATTTTTTGTAACTGCAGCATATATTTATCAGAATTCTCTAGGGTTGTTCAGGATTAACCGGAGATGAGGAAAATCACAAGAGGATACTATTTACACCTCGCGGGGGAGAATGCTTTTAGCCATGGCAATTTCATCACAGTCTGGGAATTTAGGACACTGCATACAATCACCCCATATCTTCTGCGGCAGTTCGCGCTTTTCAATTACCTCAAACCCCATACGGGAAAAAAACTCTTGCTGGTAGGTCAGAGCAAATACGCGCGAAATCCCTAACTCCTGAGCCTCTTGCAGGCATGCCTCCACCAGCTGGCGTCCACACCCTTTACCTGCATGTGCAGCATCAACTGCCAGCGAACGTACCTCTGCCAGATCTGCCCACCATATCTGCAGGCACGCAATGCCGGCGACCTGCCCATGATTCTCGTAAATATAAAAGGAGCGAATGGTCTGGTAGATACCCGCAAGGGTACGCGGTAACATTTTTCCGGCTGTCGCATATTCAGACAACAGTTTATGAATAGCCTTGGCATCTTCTATGCGCGCTTTACGAATCATTTATCCCCCCAGTTGTGCTGAGTGCTATACCGAGCGCTGCGCACTGTGTTGTAATAAGGCGCGGGCGTGTTCGAGTCCCTGCTGCCCACTGTATGTACCGCCAAGCATCCGCGCCAATTCACTGACTCGTTGCTCTGCCTCAAGAGACTGGACCCTGGTGCTGGTCTGCTCATCTTCAACCACTTTTTCAATGCGAAATTGAGTCGTAGCAAACGCCGCTACTTGCGGCAGATGGGTGACACAGAGCACCTGACTGCGCCCTGCGACATCACGCAGACACTGCCCCACAGCGGTAGCCGCTTCGCCCCCGATACCGGCATCCACTTCATCAAAAACCACCGTACTCAGCGTATCAGAACCAGGCGCAGCCTTGCGCAGTGCCAGCATTACGCGGGAGAGCTCACCCCCTGATGCTGTCACCGCCAGCGGGCGCAAGCCCTGGCCGGGGTTGGCACTGAAAAAAAATTCGGCCTCTTCCATTCCATCCACGCCGGGTTGGGTGCGGGGGGTAAAACGCGCTTCAAAGCGGGCGCGAGGCATGGCCAGCCCCTCTAGCTCTAGGTACAGAGCTTCTTGCAGGTGTTTGGCTGCTGTACCCCTGGCCTCGGTCAAAAGTGCGCCAGCTTTTTCTAAAACCTGCCTACTCTGGTGCAGCGCCTGCTCCAAACTCTGAATTTCAGCGGCGCTGTTGTCCATCCGCTCCAGTTCTGCATCCATCTGCTCCAGCTTGAGCATCAGCCCGACTTCATCGGCGGCATATTTACGCCTCAGCCCCTGCAGCATAGCCATGCGTTGCTCCACCTCCTGCTGGCGCTCCGAATCAAACACCACCGCATCCGCACGATCACGCAACTGAAGAGCCGCATCTTCCAGACCATACATGGCATCGCTGACGGCTGTAAGGGCCGAACCCAAATGGGGATCGATCTTGAGTATCCCTTCGAGCTCACCCTTTAAAGTGCCGAGCTGCTCGCAGATTGCACCCTTAGCAGCATACAGGGTCGTGTAACCCTTACGCGTGACAGAACTTAAGCGTTCACCATGACGCAGAAGCAAATGTTCCTGTTCCAGTTCAGCGGATTCACCGGCCTTAACCCCTGCTTCGCGCAGTTCGTTACTCTGAAACAACAGCAGATCCATGCGGTCGCGGCGCTCTGCACTTTCGGCTTGAAGTTGTTGCAACGCACGCTCCAGTTGCTGCCAATGCCGAAAGGTGGTGCGATAATCTTCGGCTAAAGAACCGCAACCTCCAAAGGTATCAAGTAGACGCAGGTGATTTTCCACCCGCTGCAGCTGTTGTTGTTCATGCTGGCCGTAGATAGCCACCAGCGGCTGCATCAATTCTTGCAACTGGGTCAACGACGCCATTGAACCGTTGACATATACCTTATTACGCCCTTGGCGCGACAGAATCCGCTTTACGAGCAAAAGATGCTCATCATCGGGATTCGTCAAATCATTGGCCTGCAGCCAGTTCTGTACCTGCGGTTGCGAACGGATACTAAACGCAGCCTCAACTCCGGCGCTTTCCTGCCCAGTACGGATTAAATCGGTACGACTACGCTGCCCCAGCAGCAACCCCAGCGCATCAACAAGAATAGATTTCCCTGCACCGGTTTCACCAGTCAGGACATTGAAGCCGGGAGCAAAACTCACCTCGGTGCGCTCGATTACCGCGAGGTTATGAATTATCAGCTCGTTCAGCATGCGGGTTATCGTTCTCCCCAGCGCAATTTGGTGCGCAACACCTCAAAATAGTTTCTGGTAGCACTTTTTATCAGACGGGTTCCCACTTCAGCCTGTTTTATAACTAACTCATCGCTCCCTTGCAGCGCCATCCCCACCTGCCCGTCAGCGGTGCAGAATACACGTTCACTATCAAAACTCATCTTCACCGTTATAACAGAGCGATCCGACACAATGATGGGGCGATTGGTAAGCATATGGGGGCAAATGGGGGTTATCATCAGACAATTCACCCCTGGATACACAATGGAACCACCTGCAGCCATATTGTACGCAGTGGAGCCCGTCGGCGAAGAGATGATAAGTCCATCCGCCTTAAAGGTGGTCAGATAGTCTTTATCTACCCAAATAGCAATATCAACAATTCGCGCCAGAGCACCTTTATTGATGACTACATCGTTAAGCACCTGATAGTTAGCAACATCCTCGTCGTCGCGCCGAATATTGCAGTCGAGCCTGATCCTTTCAGATACGGTAAATTTGCCCGCTAGCACCCTTTCCATCTGCGGGTACAACTCCTCAAGGGTGATCTCAGTCAAGAACCCGAGACTACCCAGGTTCACCCCCAGGATAGGCACGGCACGAGAACCAACGGAACGTGCGACCGAAATCAGGGTTCCATCCCCACCCAGAACCACAATGCATTCAACCTGTGCAGGGATAGCATCGGTATTGGCACAATTGAAAGTGATTGTCGGGTTGCTCGCATGAATATCGGCACCGAGTTTCTCCTCCACCAGAACATCTACCTGACGTTCCTGCAGCCAGAGGCACAGCTCTTCCGCGACTTTTATGGCGTCTGGATTGGCGCGTTTAGCGTACAGCCCGATACATTCCATTGCGGTTCCTTTCAATCCATATCAACACGGTAAACAACCACGCTACATCCATTCGGCCACACCTTTAGATGCAGGTATAGACTATGTACAATCAAACCTTTTGCAGTAAGAGCGCAATTTAGCATACCCCCCTTATCTGCGCAAACATTGAGGTATAAAACGTCCTTGTGTTACATTCACCTGCGAGCGTCCTTATACCCTGACTACTTATACCCTACATTTCGAGCTCTACCAGGCATCCTAATTCAACCTTTTAAGCGATGCAAAGAGAAGGCAATGGATCTTTTTAGCGACACCATCAGTGATGGACATACTCCTTTAGCGCAACGGATGCGCCCCACCCGCCTAGATGAGGTGTGCGGCCAGGTACACTTGCTCGGCCCCGAGGGAGCACTGCGCCATTTGATTGAGCACGATCAGCTTACCTCTTTAATTTTCTGGGGGCCGCCGGGCACCGGTAAAACCACCCTGGCGCGGGTTATCGCGCAGCATTCACACAGCCGCTTTGTGTTTTTCTCTGCGGTCATGCATGGGGTTAAAGAGATCCGCGCCATTGTCAACCAGGCGCGCGCAGACCGCGCCCACTACAGCGCGCGTACCCTGCTGTTTGTAGATGAGATCCACCGCCTGAACAAAGGACAGCAGGACGCTTTCCTCCCTGCGGTGGAAAATGGTGATGTGGTACTCATCGGTGCCACCACCGAAAATCCCTCCTTCGAGGTCAACTCTGCCCTACTTTCCCGCGCCCGGGTTTTCACCCTCAAGCCTCTGAGCGTAGCTGAACTCGAAACCCTGCTTAATCGCGCCCTAAAGTCCTCGGCAGGGCTGGCCAATTCTAAAGTGGATATAACCCCCGATGCGCTGACCCATCTGGCCACCAGCGCCGACGGGGATGCTCGTATCGCCCTGGGCAATCTGGAACTTGCCGCACAGTTAAGCGCTGGACAGCACATAGATATAAAATTTCTGCACGAGGCGTTGAATCAGCAATCTCTGCGCTACGATAAAGGGGGCGAAGAGCACTACAATGTCATCTCCGCGTTCATCAAAAGTGTACGCGGTAGCGACCCGGATGCAGCGCTGTACTGGCTCGCGCGCATGATCGAAGCGGGTGAAGACCCCATGTTTATTGCGCGGCGGCTAGTTATTCTGGCCGCAGAGGATATCGGCAACGCAGATCCGCGCGGCTTACAGTTGGCGGTAGCGGCGCAGCAAGCGGTACATTTGATTGGCATGCCTGAAGGACGCATCGTGCTGGCGCAAGTAACCACATATCTGGCCAGCGCCCCCAAAAGCAACGCTGCCTATGCTGGTATCGATGCCGCCCTGGCCGAAGTACGCAAAAGTGGCTCCCTACCGGTACCTCTACACATCCGTAACGCCCCTACTAAATTGATGCAGGAATTGGGTTATCACAAAGGATATCAATACGCTCACGCAAATGATGCCGGCTACCTCGCGCAGGAATATCTGCCAGATGCCCTGCAAGGCACCACCTTCTACGCTCCAGTGGATCGTGGCTACGAAAAATATATTGGTGAGCGCCTGCGTTACTACCAGGATCTAAAAGCACAGGCGAGTCATCCAGCAAAACATAATCCAGCGCAAACCGATTAATACAGAATCAGGCTCTCTTCGGGTCAGATCAGAGACTAAGAATCCACACCAAAAAGGCTGACGCTAACAAACAGACCAAAACCAGAGAGAAGTACAGATTATCCCCCTTGCGTTTGGTGCGCATGATGTTGAGCATATACCCAGTCAGCGCGACTATGATGGCGCCAGATAAAAGCCAGAAAACGTAGTTAAGCAGTTCCACATCCCAAGCGGACGATACCGGCTGCGGGGAAAAAGCCCTGACAAAGGTCAGAGACTTGGGCTTCGCCCAACTCAGCACAAAAAGTGCCAAGATAATGCATCCCCAGCTGGTTGCAGCAAAAAGTGGCAATATACGCCGCAGCAAATCGGGTCCGCGGCGCCGATTACTACCCGCGCGCCTGTCATCGGCGTAGCGCCCGTCATCCACACGGCGCCTATCAGGCATTCCTGACATAGTCTACTCCATCCTTTTTTATGAACGCTGACTTAATTCCCACTTTCATGCCAAACTCCCGCAATGAACGCCCCGCAAGCCTGGCACTTACCCGCATCCATAGCACCCTCAACAGCTCGATATGCGTGGCGGCGCACCACAACGGCATCACATTGAGGACACAAAGTGTTTTCATCCTCATCGGATATATTCCCCGCGTATACATAGCGTAGACCAGCGTGCTTACCAATATTGCGGGCACGCCGAATGGTCTCCACCGGAGTCGGTGAAACGTCGGTAAGAAGATAGGTAGGATAAAATGCACTC
>CAYPNO010000052.1:0-12643 GCA_964411865.1 uncultured Desulfuromonas sp.
GTTGTAATCCCTTTCTGATTTGAGTAAACCTATATGTAAAGTTGTTTGATCGCTTATTCAGTGGCAATAACGGACGGAATGAGTGTTTGTTTTTGCTCCGTTTTGCAATTTTTAAATAATACTTGTTTTTTGTAAAAACAAACACTATTTTATAGTGAAGTGAAAAATGCCAGTCCTAAAGGCAATTAGTTTTATGTTGGCTCCTTGAGCATTGTCCATACAGCTACTTTAATGACACTGGTACAGTGCAAAAAAGCGTATTTATGGAAAGTTTAATTGTTAAATAGAAAGGTGTTTGATATGGCAGAGATAGATGAGTGTAACTTTAAAGGGTTGATAGAAAAGACTAGAAATTATCATTATTTTGTTGAGGCGGAAAAAGTAGCAGAGGAAACCTTGCTAGAACTAGTGGATCTTGCACGCCTTGCTCCCTCTACTAGTAACCTGAACCAGCAGCCACTTCGCTATATCATCTCGAGTTCGCCAGAGCGCAACGAAGAGATCTTTGACACACTATCGTGGCAGGGGTACCTGCGCGGCTGGGGTGGGCCTATAAAAGGGGTTAAGCCCACGGGCTATATCATTATCCTTGGAGATAAAACAATCTGTAGCAGCTATGTAGCTGACCAGGGTATTGCTGCCCAGTCGATTCTGCTCGGGGCGACTCAGGTAGGCTTGGGTGGATGTATTGTCGCCAAAATTCAGCGGCGTAAGTTGCGGGAAGCCCTCGATCTGCCGACGCGCTACGAAATTCTTCTGGTGGTCGCAATTGGGAAACCTGGCGAGAAGATCATTATTGAAGAGCAGGGTCCGGGAAAGGATGCGTATGGCTGGCACGATGACCAGGGTAATTACCATCTGCCCAAGCGTACTTTAGACAGGGTAATTCTCAAGTACTAGAGTTTGTAACTTAATTACTGCAAGGCTGATACACAGCCGCTGTCCATCTTTCAATGGTGTGACAGCGGCTGTGGCGTATTCAGCGACGGTCTTATCCTTGTTTCAGCCCAACTCGCTTTTGTATGATTAATCAGTGCGCGGAAGCTATCTTCCCAGAAGCTGCTGAAGTACACTAAGCCCTGGAATGGCGTTAAGATTGTATAGAATGATGTAGCTAGCCAGCATCACCGCAACCCATAGGGCAATGCTGCCTGTATACCACGAACGCGCTAGAATACCGCGTGGTCCATGCAGAATAAAGATCAGCATATAACTGCGCATTTGTGAACTCGCAAGCAGTCCAATTCCTCTAGCATATGCAACCGCAAGGCCAGAGGTGAACTTTTTCCACCCACGCAGTACAGTGACACGTAGAAACCAATCCGTGTCCAGGGTAATGGATGCTGAAGGATAGAACACCCTGCGTGTAAGCCAGAACATAGCGCCAGCTACTGCAAGAATTTGTACTTGTTCCAGGATGTGCCCAAAAGTGTACGGATGGTAGGTGGCCGTATGAGGTAGGGCTGAGTACAAAGTTTGCGGCATCCATCCGATCCCCAGGCACAGCAGTGCTCCGCCGAGCATGGCGATAAGTGCAAATCCCTTTGGGTCTGCAATCTCAGGTGTTTCTGCCCGTGAAGGCGCAGCTGAAGACGGTGCAAACAGGGTCAGCCACGGGAAACGTCCCCCGGCATTAAACACTACCGCCGCAGAGCACACCAGCATCAGCACCCAGATAAAGCCCATATTCGCATCGGCAAGGCCGGAGAGCACTACAGATTTGGTAACAAAGCTCGAGGTGAAGGGCACCCCCATACTCGCAGCGCCACCCACCAGGATGCAGGCAGTGGTCCACGGTATCCGACGCCACAGCCCTCCACCCAACTCCTGCGCTTTGGTTGTCCCCAGTGCGCGCATTATCACCCCCGCACCCATGAGAAGCACCATCTTGTACAGTATATGTGCGACCGCATGCGCCTGCGCACCGTTCAGGGTGTCCGGAGTACCAACGCCGATCGCTACGAGCATGAACCCCACCTGGTTGACGATGCTGTAGGCTAGAATGCGGCGCACATCCTGCTCCAACAGGGCATATATAATGCCGTAGAATGCCATGTATATCCCGATAGGGATGAGGGCAACCTCACCGGCAAAAGCGGCAATCAAGACAAATACAGCGGTTTTAGTGGTGAATGTGGATAGAAATACCATCCCCGAAGGGCTGGCCTGGGGATAGGCGTCCGCAACCCAGAAAGAAAACGGTGGTGCACCCGCGTTGAGCAGAATGCCTGCCAGTATGAGCCAGTAGGCATATCCACCCGAGGGTAGAAGTCCCAGTTCCAGACTGTCACCTGCCGCAGCCAGAGCCCCGATACCTGCCAAAAGCGCCACTCCCCCCGCCAGATGAATCAGCAGATAGCGCAGCCCTGCCCGCCACGAATCCTGCTGTTTACCGCACCACACGATCAGGGTGGAGGAGAGTGCCATCAATTCCCAATAACAGAATAAGGTTATCCAGTCGGCGCACAGGCAGATTCCGATAGCGCCTCCAGCATAAATAAATGCAGAGCTAAGCTCCAGCGGAGATGCATCCTGCAGAGCAAACAGGCTGCCTGCCCACAACGCAAACATGAACACACTGGCAAACAGCAGGCCGGTGCTGCTCATATGCAGAAGGGTGAGCTCGTAGTTCAGCCAGGTCACCTGGATATCACCACCCGCGAATGTCCACATATGCAGGAGCAGCAGCGGGGGCAGAGCGATAATGATGCTACGCCGCAGCCAGACTGGCAAGAAGCCGAGGAGTATTCCAACAAAAACTAGCACTATCCCGGGGATGTAGATAAATTCAGCACTCATCGTAGTAATCCCCCCTCCTCTGCAGCAGTTGACGTAACGCTAAGGTCACACCTAGCACCGCCACTGTGCCGACAAGGGTTATCAGCATATAAATTCCAAACTGGGGCACATGGCGTACGGGGGTATGTGGAATCCAGATGAGATCCGCACCTAGCAGCAGTGCCGCTAGCACAATCAGGAGTAGCCGGGAGTTGGGTTTAGAGCCAATTTCAGAGCCAGTTGTAGAGTTAATGGGGTCGCGCATCTATCCACCTCCTTGAAGCTGTTGTGCCAGGTCCAGCGGGATCTGCGGGTAGAAGAACAATAGTAGCGACAGAAGCGCCGTGATGCTCAGTGCTGTCACCATCATCCAGGGCGCTTCCCCGTGAACCTGCCTCGGCGTATGTTCGGGGGTGTAGGTTTCCGGGCGGAAGAAGGCCGCATACACAATGGGGATAAAGTAGGCACAATTAAGTAGAGTGCTGCCCAATAACACCAGCAATAAAGTCCAGTAACCCGCAGAAGATAGCCCCTGCAACAGATACCATTTTGAGATAAATCCCCCCGCAGGCGGCACACCAATCATCGATAGGGTAGCAATGGCGAAAGCACCCATGGTTATGGGCATGCGTCTGCCGATGCCGTTCAGTTCACTCACCCTGGTCTTATGCGCGGCGGTGTAGATGGCTCCGGCACCAAAGAACAGGGTTATTTTCCCGAACGCATGCGCCGCGATGTGGAGCAGCGCCGCCGTGGTGGATAACGGCGTGAGGATCGCACTGGCCAGGGTGATATATGAAAGCTGACTGACGGTAGAATACGCTAGACGCCGTTTCAAGTTATCCTGCTGCAGCGCAATGAGGGATGCCACTATAATAGTAATCGAAGCCAAAACCAGCAGGAGCATGTTCGCGCCCGATTCAAGCAGGATTTCGGTGCCGAAAATATACAGGATCACCTTGACCATACAGAACACCCCGGCCTTGACCACCGCCACCGCGTGCAGCAGGGCACTCACCGGAGTTGGCGCCACCATCGCCTCGGGCAACCAGCGGTGAATCGGCATCAGCGCCGCCTTGCCAATTCCGAAGGCGAACAATAACAGCAGTAACCACACGCTGCCTGCTCCCATCCCCCCGGGGAGGATGCCGCCAAGGACAAAATCAGTGGTGGAGCAGGTATACCAGACCCAGACAATTGCGGGCAAAAGCAGCCCCACCGAAGTGGACATGAGGATTCCAAGGTAGAAGCGCCCCCCGTACAGGGCGTCTTCGTCCTCCTTGTGCGCTACCAGCGGATAGGTGGAGAGGGTGAGGGCTTCGTAGAAGATGAACAAGGTCAGCAGATTTCCCGCCAGGGCAATCCCCATGGTGCTAGCCAAAGCTATAGCAAAGCAGATATATAACCTAGTCTGATGTTCCTCGTCGTTGCTGCGCATATAGCCGATGGTGTACACCGAAGTGATCAGCCACAACAGACTCGCGATCCCGGCAAACAGCAACCCTAGAGGTTCAAGCTTCAGCTTGATAGCGGCACCAGCGATGGGTTCAGCCACCACCACAGCTGCGCTACTCAGGGCGGAAGGATCAAGGTACAGTCCCGCCACTGCGCCAAGCAATAGCACCGCACTCATCAGGGTTACACCTTCGCGGATATTGGGCGCACGCGCACTCAGACCGATCAGTACGGCGCCAACCACGGGGATAAGAATACACAACTGCATCAGAACCACAGGTGTCATAAGGTTCCTCCGCTCATCAGAATGGTTGCGGCACGCTCTGCCATGTGGAGCGGGATCGAGGTGTCAATGCCGAAATAGATATTGGCTCCGATCAAAACCCACATGGGCAGCAGCAGGCTCAGCGGTGCCTCAGCGGTGCCGTGTTCAATCTCGTGGCGCGGGTTGAAATACGCCGTCTCCACTACGCGCCAGATATAGATCACCGCCAGCAGCGAACCCAGCAGGATAATAGCGGCCACCGGCCACCAGCCAATTTCCAGTGTCGCCTGCAGCAAAATCCATTTACTGATAAAACCAGCGGTGAGAGGCATCCCCATCAGACTCATCCCCCCAAGGACAAAGGCCGCCATGGTCCAGGGCATGCGCCGTCCAAGACCACGGAAATCACTCAGATAAACCGAGCCGGTGCGGTAGACCACTGCCCCCATCACCATAAACAGCGCCCCCTTCATCAAGGCATGGTTAAACATGTGCAGAATCCCGGCGCTCAGCCCTGCATGGGAATTTAAACTGATACCTAAGGTCATATAGCCGATCTGGGCGATGCTGGAATAGGCCAGCATGCGCTTGATATCGTACTGGAAAATCGCCACCAGCGAAGCCACCAGAATCGCCGCCAGAGAGGGGAGGAGTATAATGTTGCCCAAAGTGAGCTGCTCAAACACAAAGCGCTGTCCTAAGATGCAGAACGAGAAGCGCAGCAACATATACACAGCGACCTTGGTCGCGGTCGCCGCCAGAAAGATGGTGACCACCGAAGGGGCGTAGGTGTAGGCATTGGGTAGCCATAGATGGAGCGGAAACAGGGCGAGCTTCAGACTAAAACCCACGGTAAGAAATGCAAACGCAGTGATCAGGGTATGATTCCCATACGCCGAACCGGGAATCATCTCGACCCGTGCCGCCAGATCCTGGATATTCAGGGTACCGGTGAGGCTGTAAAGCAGGCCGATTCCGATGAGGATAAAGGTTGCCCCGATGGTACCCATGATAAGATATTGAAAGGCTGCCCGCAGCGCCCGCCGCCGCTGGCCCATGCCAATGAGGGCATACGACGACAGCGAGGAGATTTCGAGAAACACATACATGTTGAAGGCGTCACCCGTAAGGGCTATCCCCAGCAACCCGGCCAGGCAGATCAGTAGCAGAGCATAAAACGCGCGCAGACTCTCCGGGCGGATCTCACGCTGCACACTTTTATACGCAAATGCGAGGGTCAAAGCGCCGACGCCACTCACAATAAGCACTACAAAAGCGCTCAGGGTGTCAACGTGGTAGTTGATTCCCCACGGCGCGGGCCAGCCTCCCATGTCGTAGGTGATGGCGCCGTTAAGGACAACAGTACGTGTCAGTATAAGGCTGACGCCGAAGGTAGTCCAAGTCGCAATCGTGGCGATGAGCCATGCGCCGGTGCGCCAGCGCAGGAGCATACACAGGGGCGCGCACAGCAGAGGAATAATGACCTGAATGGCAGCAAGATGATTCATAGCGAGTCATCCTTCAGGCGTATCTCATCCTCTTCAATGGTGCCATAGCGATCATAGATCAGCAGTACCAGTGCCAACCCCACTGCGGTGGTTGCTACCCCCACCACAATAGCCGTAAGAATAAGGACATGGGGCAGCGGGTTGGAGTACACTTCGATTCCCGGCGCGATGATGGGAGCTGTGCCCCCTTTCACCTTGGCAAGAGAGATGTAGATGATGAACACCGAGGTGGTAAACAGATTCAGTCCGATCAGTTTTTTGACCAGATTTCCGTGGGTGATAACGATATAAAATCCAGTCATCATCAGGAAAATAGCCACCCAGTAATTGTAGTGTGCCCCTATATTCATTGGCGCCGCCCTTTTCTGGTCATTGGCGTAACCCCTTCCTGGAACTGAATGCAAAGAACATCAGTACCATTACAGAGAACACGGTAGTTCCAACTCCGAGTTCTATCAGAAAAATTCCCAGATGCTGTCCATGCAGCGGATCGTGGAGCAGCACATCGTAGGCAAGAAAATTACCCCCCATAAGCATCGTTGCTATACCGACCCCGCCATATATCAGCACCCCCAGTGCGGCGATATAGCTAAGGGTGCGTGGGGACACAACCCGCATCGCCGCATCCAGCCCGAACATCAGGGTGTAGAAGATAAAACCGCTGGCAAAAATAACCCCGGCCTGAAACCCACCACCTGGCCCGAAATCGCCATGAAATTGCACATACAAGGCAAACAGCAGAATCAGCGGGATGAACATCTTGATCACAATGCGCAGCACCAGATGTTTTCCCATATCATCCTGGGTAATGCCCGCAGCCCGCTGGCGGTCTCCGAACTTTTGCATCCCTCGAAAACCGATAAGTCCCACCACGCTCAACCCGGCCGTGAAAATAACCACCGTTTCCCCCAGGGTGTCGAAGCCGCGATAGCTTGATAGAATCGAAGTGACGATATTGTCGGAGCCTATCTCCTGTTGTGACTGCTGCAGATAGCGTGGTGCCACATGTTGGTGAATGGGCGCATCGGGATCACCAAAGGCAGGCATATCCATGGTGCCATAGACCAGAATCGCCCCCGTCGCACATACCACCAGTAACGCGAAGAGAGGGCGACGGGGGGCGCTGCGCTGCTGGGTCTCGGTCGCGCCGATGGTGCTCAACAGTAGAACCGTGGCTATCCCGGTACCCACCGCTGCTTCGGTAAAGGCCACATCGACTGCATCCATAGTGACAAACAGCGAAGCGCACAGCAGGCTGTAAATCCCCGAGAGCATGATAATGCAGAACAGCTTGTCGATACGGTTGATCGCCAAAGCTGTCAGCCCCAGAAACGTCAGCAGAGTGATGTCGATAATCAGTTCCATCGGCGTTCCTTATGTAGAGAGGGTGTCGGTTGTGCGCCACGGTTCAGTGCCGTCTTGGCCAGGGCATGGGCTGCCGTCGGGCTGCTGATCAAAAAGAAAATCAGAATAAAGCACAGTTTAATGGTGGGGAGGGTAAAGCCGGACTGCAGCATCAACCCGAATAACAGCATAAACGCACACCCCGAATCAGTGACGCTGGCAGCGTGCAGGCGGGCGAAAAAGTTCGGCATCCGGAAGATTCCTACCGCTCCGGTAATCCCCAGGAACACCCCCGTGCAAATACATAAGGTTGAAGCCCAAGCAAGAAATGTCTCCATCTACTCCTCCGTGGCCGGGGTCGCTGCGCCAGAATCTGCGTCGGGATCTGTACATTGCTGCATCGCCTGAGGGCGACCCTCAAAAAAGCGGAGTACCGCGATGGTACTCAAAAAGTTTACCAGCGCGTACACTAACGCGATGTCGAGAAAGTCGGGGCGGTCACTCAAAAAACCTAACAGCGAGAGCAGCAGCACGGTCTTGGTGCCGAACATGTTGACCGCCATCACTCGATCAAACGCGGTTGGGCCAAGAATGGCACGTATCAGAGTGCTCCCCATTACCGCCAACAGCGCAAGGCTGGCACCTGCGTATACACTGGGCATGAGCTCAAGTATGCTGATCATAGCCCCAACCTGCGGATTCTCTCCCCCATCTCTCCGGACTCCAGGCCCGCAGCAGCACTATCAGTGAGGGCGTGCGCCGTAACCTGTCCAGCTTCGATGTCGATGCATACCGTGCCAGGGGTGAGGGTGATGGAGTTTGCGTACAGCATTAATCCAAACGGCGTTTTCATAGGGGTCTTTACCTGGATCACTCTGGGGTTAATAGGTGTCTTCTTACCCCATATGTGGCGTGTCACATCCCAGTTAGATATGGCTACCTCCTTGGCGAGCCAGAGCCAGTACCACACAATGCGTGCTGAGAGGTGAAGGGGGAGAGACTCAGCGTCCGCTACTTGCATACGTCGCGCCAGATAAAGGGTCAACGCTATGGACGCGGCCCCGCACCAGAGTACAAATGGGGTGAATTGCCACGATAGCAACAGCCAGAACAGACTCAAAACCATAGTCAGAAACAGGATGAAAAACATGGCACCTCCTTAATTGTGCACAAATATAACACCGTACTATTTTTTTTAAAAGGATAATTGGCTGCACTCAAGGAACCTGCACTATGGGCCTGCCTGCTTCCTATGCAATGCCCTCTGAAGGGCAAAGAACTTGATTCTACAACGGGTGCGGGTGTATAAATTCGCACTGCCATGTGTGCACAGATAGTGTGCTAGATAAAGGCGCTATACCTATTGGTTGAGAAAGGAAACCAGAGTATATGTCCGCAAGTATTGCCCAACCCACCCTGCCCAAGCGCGCCGGAGCTAAAATCAAGGCGCTGCTGGAGATGATTAAATTTTCCCACACCGTGTTTGCGTTCCCCTTCGCTCTCATCGGGGTGGTGCTTGCCGCCGCTGCCAGCAAGCAGGTGCCCACCTTGGCACAGTTGCTGTGGATATGTGTCGCCATGGTAGGGGCGCGTTCCGCTGCCATGGGGCTCAATCGAATCATTGATGCGCGCATTGACGCCCAGAACCCCCGCACCGAAACACGCCACATTCCTGCGGGTCTGGTATCAATGCTTGAGGCCTGGATCTTTGTTATAATCGCTATTCTGGTATTCGAGCTCGCTGCCTGGATGCTCAACCCCCTGTGCTTCTATTTATCCTTTGTGGTGCTGTTCCTGCTAGTCTTATATGCCTATGCCAAGCGCTTTACCCCCTACGCTCACCTGATTTTGGGGTTGTGTCTGGCGGCGGCGCCCATCGGCGCATGGATCGCCCTGCGCGGCGATATCCATATATCCGTGGTTCTCCTTGGGCTTGCGGTGCTGCTATGGGTGGCCGGATTCGACATCTTCTACGCCCTGCAGGATCTGGACTTCGACCGCGAATATGGGCTGTATTCCATCCCCGTTAGCCTCGGGGCGGCCAAATCGTGTATCCTGGTGCGCTGGCTCCACGCCGGAATGGTGCTGCTGTTGCTGCTGGTGTGGCTCAGCGCCGGACTCAGCTGGATTTATCTTATCGGTGTCGCTGTTGTAGCTGCGTTGCTAGTGTATGAGCACTTTCTGGTCAAGCCCGACGATCTGAGCCGCCTTGACGCCGCGTTCTTCACCATGAACGGCTACATCAGTATTATCCTGTTTCTCTTTGTCCTTGCCGATGTGTTGGTGCTTGGATGAATACCGCTGAAGCAGATAATCGACCGTGCCAGCCTACGGATCCTGAACAACTGCACACGCGGCGCCACATCGCCCTGGCCATCTGTGGTGCCTCCGGAGCCCAATATGCCCTTACCGTGTTGCAACACCTGCTTGCCTGCGGGTGCCGGGTTTCTCTCCTGACTTCTGCCGCTGGGCGCCAGGTGCTGCGGCTGGAGCAGGAAGCCAGCATGCAGGACAAATTAAGCTGGCCGGATGATCCGGCGCTGCAACAGCGCGAGCTCGAAAAATATTACCGCTCGAGCGCTGGGCAGCTCCACTGCTACGCCGAGCATGATTTTATGGCTCCGGTAGCTAGCGGCTCGGCCCCTTGCTCCGCAATGGTGATTGTCCCCGCATCCATGGGGATAGTGGGGCGCTTAGCCGCCGGAGTGAGCACCACCCTGATCGAACGCGCCGCCGATGTGATGTTGAAAGAGCGGCGTCCGTTGATTCTGGTGCCGCGCGAAACCCCGCTGCATAGTATTCATCTGCGTAATCTGCTCACCCTGAGCGAAACCGGGGCGGTGATCCTTCCGGCGATGCCCGCTTTTTATATGGGGGCGCAATCTGTGCAGGATCTGGTCGATTTTGTCGCCGGACGCATCCTCGACCAACTCCAGCTGCAGCATAATCTCCTGCAGCGCTGGGGAGACCCTTCCACGCCGGAGCACCCCATAGCTACGTCGCCATAAAAAGATCCACTGCTAAATTCTATAGAAGGTCTGAACAACATGAATCCATTTTTTACTACCATTCGCGCCAAAATAGAACAGGAACAACGCATCACTGCTGCCGAAGCACTCCAATTGTTTGAATCAGACGACCTGCTCGCCATTGGCGAACTAGCCGATCTGGCCAACCGCAAAAAAAATGGCACCAGGGTGTTTTTTAACGTCAATCGGCATATCAACTACACCAATGTATGTGTAAACCACTGCCGTTTCTGCGCCTTCTGCAAAGATGGTAACGATCCCGACGCCTACACCTATAATTTGAGCCAAGTATTGGAGAAAGCCGCCGAGGCCACCGCCGCTGGCGCTACCGAGCTCCACATGGTGGGGGGGTTACATCCAGAACTGCCGTTTGAGTTCTATCTGCGCCTGATGGCCACCATCAAGGCTAACAACCCCGCCATCAAAATCAAGGCCTTTACCGCTGTTGAGATCGACTACTTTTCCCGCATCAGCGGTCTGGAAGTGGAAGAAGTGCTCAGCGAGCTCAAACGCCTTGGGCTTGACTCCACCCCCGGCGGCGGCGCGGAGATCTTCGCGCCTGAAATCCGCCAGCAGATCTGCCCGGAAAAAATCTCCGCCGCGCGCTGGCTCGAAGTGACCGAAAAGATTCACGCCGCAGGATTGAAAAGCAACGCCACCATGCTGTTCGGGCATATCGAAAACTACACCCACCGCGTCGATCATCTGAGTAAGTTGCGCGAGCTGCAGGATCGCAGTGGCGGTTTTCAGGCCTTCATCCCTCTGGCGTTCCAGACTGAAAACTCCAATATCAAGGTGGAGCACGGCCCCGACGGTATCGATTGCCTCAAAACCCTCGCCATCAGCCGTATCTATCTGGATAATTTTCAGCATATCAAGGCGTACTGGGTGATGCTCGGGCTCAAAATATCCCAGGTGGCACTTCACTTCGGGGTCAACGATCTCGATGGCACCGTGGTGGAGGAAAAAATCGGCCACAATGCCGGCGCCGACTCCCCCCAGGCGTTGGACAAGGAAGAGATTGTCCGCCAGATACGCAGTGCAGGACGCACCCCGGTGGAACGAGACACCCTGTATCAGGATTTACACGTGTATTAAAACGTCCACGCCGCACATAACTTATGCCAGAAACTATCCTAAAAATGACTCAGCCCGATTCAGAACTCGACACCATTAATACCGCCTTGGCGCATGCCACTCCGCTGACCAGAGAACAGGCCCTGTATCTGTACCACGAGGTGCCTCTCATCACCCTCGGGCGCATGGCCGCTGCGCGCCGTGTGGCCCTCCACCCCGAAGGTGAAGTCAGCTTTGTGGTAGATCGCAACGTCAACTACACCAATATCTGTGTATGTCAGTGCCGCTTCTGTGCCTTCTACCGCGATATCTCCGATCCGCAGGGTTACGTACTCAGCACCGCCGAAATCTGCGCCAAGGTGGAGGAGCTGGTGGAGTGTGGTGGTACCCAACTGCTGATGCAGGGAGGTATTCACCCCGAACTCCCTTTAAGCTGGTTTGAAGAGCTGTTTACCCTTCTGCGCCAGCGCTTTCCCTCGGTACAGATCCATTCCCTCTCTCCTGCGGAGGTGGTGCATCTGGCCGCCAAGGCGGGGCTAAGCCTGCGCGCATGTATCCAGCGCCTCCAGGCTGCCGGACTCGAATCGATCCCCGGTGGCGGGGCCGAAGTGCTGGTGGATGCGGTGCGCAGCCACATCTCACCCAATAAAATCGGTTGGCGCAAATGGGCCGAAGTGATGGAGACCGCTCACGCTCTGGGGATGAAAACCACCGCCACCTTGATGTTCGGTTGCGGCGAAACCCCGGAGCAGTTGATTGAGCACCTGCTGCGCGTGCGCGAGATTCAGACCCGCAGCGGTGGCTTCACCGCTTTTATCAGCTGGAGCTACCAGCCCGACAACACCGAACTCGGGCGCGAAATAAGCGCTGGTGCCAGCGGCACCGACTACCTGCGCGTGGTGGCCCTGTCGCGCCTGCTGCTCCACAATATTCCCAACATTCAAGCCAGTTGGGTCACCCAAGGGGCACGAATGGCCCAGGTAGCGCTACGCTTCGGCGCCAACGATATGGGCGGCACCATGCTCGAAGAAAACGTCGTCGCCGCCGCCGGAGTATCGTTTCGCATGTCGCAGGCCGAAATAATCCACCTGATCCGCAGCGCCGGCTTTACCCCCGTGCGCCGTACTACCGGATACCAGGTGTTGGAGCGTTACTGAAGCGAAGTGGAGGAAGGTGCGAGGATGACG
>CAYPNO010000053.1:0-12149 GCA_964411865.1 uncultured Desulfuromonas sp.
CAGCGTGCAGGAGGTCAAAGCAGCCATTAGTGAAGACTATTTCACGCCCCATCTGACGTAAACGCCGCAAGACAATCTGAAGCGCGTGAGGGTCACATATTTTGGTTTTATCCCCTGCCAGAAGAAAACCTGCAGCCTCAACCAGCTCAGCCGGGCTTGCAGTAGATGTCCCCACCTTCCCAACAACAACACCAGCGGCAATATTAGCCATAAACGCCGCCTGTTCGACAGAAAAACCTGCGGCAAGTCCTAGCCCCACCACCGTCAGAACGGTGTCCCCCGCGCCGGACACATCATACACTTCACGGCTGCGCGTTGGGAGATGCACCGGCTTTCTATCCGGCTGAAAGATGCTCATCCCCTGCTCACTGCGAGTAAGCACCAAAGCCTCCAACCCGGCCATATGCAGAATCTTATCTCCTGCAGCACACAGGCTGGCATCATCAGTGATTGTTATTCCACTGGCTTGAGCTGCTTCGCGCCGATTCGGGGTAAGCACAGTGGCACCATGATATTTAACATAGTCGCACCCTTTGGGGTCAACCACTACCGGAATACTGATGACTTTTGCAAATTCGACGATATGTTGAATAATGGTATTCGAGAGCACCCCTTTACCGTAATCCGATAAAAACACCACATCGGCAGTAGCCAACTTCAGGGTCAGTTTCTCCAGCAGCCTAGCTTCAACATCAGCGTCTATTTGTTGTCTACTCTCGCGATCGATACGCAGCATCTGCTGATTACCGGAGAGGATCCGAGTTTTTCTGCTGGTGACTCGCCGTGAATCAAGGACAACTGCTTCAATATCTACCTGCGCCTGTTGCAAACGTTGGCTGATCAATGCTCCGTCACTGTCATCTCCAAGGACTGAGGCTAATACTACCTTCGCCCCCAATACCCGTAGGTTGTTGACCACATTACCTGCGCCGCCCAAGCGCGTATCTTCACGTTCAACACTCACTATCGGCACCGGTGCTTCGGGAGAGATTCTCTGCGTTTCACCCCAGAGGTATTCATCCAACATCAAATCGCCGACAACCACCGCAGTAATATCTATGCTACGGGATAAGAACGTTTCTATATCAGATATGTTGATATTGTATGAATTCATATAATATTTTCCAGCCACGGGGAGTCCAGGAATAGTTACGCATCGTTGCCCAGATACTTGCGCTGATAACGCTTGTACAGTTTAGCACAACGACGCTCTACCTGCGTCCATAGTCCTCTATCCTGCGTTAAGGTGCCGCGTAAAGATGTACCTGGGGATAAGCCCATATAGCTGCGGATAAAACGGAGATAATCACGTCGAGTAATCCCAATATCTTGGGCGGAAAAACATACGGAAGCGAGATCTTTTATCCGCCACCGTTGTGGCACACGCTTCCGAAACTGCACTCGGTGCAGATCAATAAGTGAAATTCGCAAGTTCTTGGAAGTTATGTGTTCTCGCCCAGGGGTAAGATCCAGCAAAAAATGACAAATATAATAGTCTCGATGATTAATTCCATGGCTATGTAGCAAGCGCGTTACTTCGGCTATTCGTCTTAAAAGTGCCCACTTTAAGGTAACAACAGGTGGGCTGCTCTCCCACTCGGAACAAAAATCTTCCAGACTTTCAGTAGGCTTTAGATCTTGCGTCACTAGAAAAGACTGACGCGTTACCGGATTACGCCCACGTTCACCGTAGGCTACAGTGGTCATGGTATCTACGCCTAGTTCAGTCAGGACTTGAATCGCTAACCACTCGTTGTATGCTGAGAAAACTGGGGGAGCTCTGAAGGTAAGTAGGCTTTTACACACACGCCACCAGCCGACACCCTGATACATCTTGACAAAATAGCTCTGCCCCAACATATCAAAGCGCAGGGTTCGACGCCCATCCATGTTACGATATTCATCTCCCTGCAGGGCGAATATCTGCTCGAAGTAATCTTTATGCCCCCAAGCGTCCTTCCAAGTCTCGGGTAAAATCAGCACCTCTGAACCCGATGTACTCAAATCTCCTCCTGCTCGGGGAACATCTCCCGTTCCACAAGATCGCAGAGTATATGGATTATACTTAAGTGAACTTCCTGAATCCGAGGCGTTTCCTCCACTGCCACATTCAGACATAAGTCAGCGAATGGTGCCATCATCCCCCCATCTCTACCGGTGAAAGTAACGATACTGCAGCCTAAATCGCGCGCAAGTTCCAGAGCACGTACTACGTTAGGAGAATTACCACTGGTCGAAATACCTATCACTACATCTGTTGACCGCGCCAGAGCCTCTACCTGGCGGCGAAACACCTCTTCGTAACCAAAATCGTTGGCGACTGCCGTTAAAATTGAGGTATCAGTCGTCAGCGCCACGGCAGGAAGTGCTGCTCGGTTTTTCATGAAGCGTCCGACTAGCTCCGCTGCCAGATGTTGTGCATCTGCAGCCGAACCGCCATTGCCCATAACCAAAACCTTACCTCCAGCCCTGAAGCTACGGCATAGAAGCTTGGCACAACGCTCAAGCTGTGGGGCCATAGGTAAAAAAACATCCTCAAACACTTCAATATGGCGTCTTATGTGCTGTTCAATGCAGCGTTGCATGTTATTACTCATCAACCCTCCCCACACTTTCTTCCTCTTCGCCGCCATCTTCTGGACAACATGGTAAAACTTCACATATCGCGTCGAGCACATCAGCCACTCGGATAGATGTAGAGCATTGTGCATCATACTCACATTTTTTACGTAAACACTTAGTACACGGCATCGGAGCTTGTAAACGGATATGCGAGGCCCCTTCTGGCCCATTGCGCAATGCATCCGTAGCACGATATATGGATACCGTTGGTGTACCCACGGCGGCAGCTATATGCACTGGGCCAGTATCACCACCGACCACCAGATCAGCGCGGGCCAGCAAGGCGGCCAGCTCAGGTAATGACCCCCGTGACCAAATGACCGCCTGTCCTTGAGTTTTACGCTGAATTTTTATTGCTGCTTGGAGTTCAGCATCATTACCCCAGGTCAAAATCAAGCCGATATCGGAGCGTCGTTGCAACTTAACCGCCAACTGCTGCCAAAAGGATAAGTTCCACAGTTTTGTCTGCCAAGTTGTACCATAGTGCAGAATGATGATTCTGCTGCGATCAAGCCCGTATTTCTGAAGCTTGATATCGACTTGCGCCTTGAGCTCTGCATCAATCGGTAGCGGGCCACTCAGTGGGACATCTCCTCCACCTGGAAGAGCTGCCCGAACCACTGCTAGCGCACGCTTAGCCACATGCTGTTCTGCTGAGCCGAGTGGAACTCTATATCTAGTCGCGAGCACATTTGGCCACTCCCTCACCTGTGACAGAGAAAAACCATATTTTTTACTCGCGCTGCTCACGAGGGTAAACATCCCACTTTTACTGTTGCCTTGCAGGTCAAAGACATAGTCGTAGCGCTGAAGGCGTAATTCTTGGACAAAGTTGCGAAATGCGCTCAACATGCGTATATAGGATAATTTTCTCCAGATACGCGTATTTACGCACAAAACTTGGTTGATTAAAGGGTGCGCTGCAAATAGGGAGCTAAAATCTTCTTCCACCAACCAGTCAATTTGGGCTTCAGGTTCTACCTGATTAATATAACGCAGAACCGGCAAGGCATGAATAACATCGCCAAGAGCACTGAGCTTAATTATCAGAATTTTCATCCACTTCTTCCATCGGCTCTGTAGTGTTCAATAGTTCTACGGCGGCAGTTATTACTTCATCTGAGTTGATGTTTTGCATACATTTATGATCAGTGGGACATTGGCGCAACAGGCATGGAGCACACTCAATCTCTTTGCGGACAATCTTCACTCGCTCTGATACCGGCGATGTGGTGGTATGATCCGTAGGACCAAACACTGCTACAATCGGGACACCTAGTGCTGATGCAACATGCATGGGACCCGAGTCATTGGTGACTAGGAGACGACTGGATCCTAGCAACGCCATCATCTGCCTGACATCCGTTTTCCCTACCATGTTTATGCAGTCATGCTGCATAAATGCGGCGATATCTTCGCCTATTTCTCGTTCAGAAGGTCCGCCTGTTAACACGATAGTAGCCCCATAGCGCTGAGCAAGTGTATCTGCAACTGCAGCAAAACGGTCTGGGAACCAGCGCTTAGCTGAACCATAGGCAGCTCCAGGATTCATCGCAATTACGTTAGCGCTATTAAGGGTAGTGTGTGCCCAAGTCTGCTCCTGTGGGGTTAGGTACAAGGACAATCTGGCGGGATGCTGCATAGCCCTTTTGTTGCACAACCCAAGCCTGTCAAGCAAGGTTAGGTAATAGGCGGTATGATGTAGCTTTTTATCCGCTGCGCTTGCCGTTACAGGATCAGTGAGTAACAAACGTCGTCCATCCGTCGCATACCCAGCACGGCGTGGAATACGCGCAGCAAAGGTTAGCAGCGCTGCCTCAATGGCATTCTGGAGCAAAATGGCTGCATCAAAGCGCTCACGTCGCAACTCTTGCACCATACGAAAAAATCCACGCATGCCGCGATGTTGTCCCTTTCTCGCATACACCAAAACTCGGTCAACAGCAGGATGATGCTGAAACAGAGGCGCCACGAGAGGGTTTACCAACAGCACGATCTCTGCATGCGGGCAGCAAGAGCGCAATGCTGTCAGCGCGGGTGTAGTCATCACCGCATCGCCGATCCAGTTGGTTCCACGCACTAAGATCTTTCTACTTGTACCCAATGCTGTGGCAGACATCAGATCGCTACTGCTTCGTCCTGCAACATCAGCGGAATACCACTTTTAATTGGGTATGCAAGCCTACAACGGGAGCAACAGAGATGCGGAGCATCTTCGACGTATCTATGCTCTAGGTCGCCCCTACATAGAGGACAAACGATGAGATCAAGCGGCAGGGAGATAGCGTTATCATTTGGGAGAGTTTGCTGCATATACTCTAAATACTCCGAGAACAATTTATCTCTTCAGGTTATTGTTTGTATGCTTCAACGCGGCAGTTCTATACTGTGGTGCTGTTCGTCTGCAACTTCAGCACCTTGAGCACTGCCGTTGCGAATACTTGCATATCCAATGGACAAATAATCAGCGGAATAAAGTAACACGGAACAGGAAGAAACTCGGGCTCCAGCTTAACCGCATCTTTTTCAGTAGTTATAAGGGCGTCTACTCCAGCGCATTGTTGGAGAATATGCCGCACCTGTTCTGGGGTGTAGGAGACGTGGTCGGCACATGCCACCGTGACGCTAGGATATATACCACATTCATGCACGGATGCAAAAAAATCATCTGGATTAGCAACCCCTGCAAAAGCACCTACCTTAAGGCTCTTCAGTTCACTAAGATCAACCTTAACCCCATCCATATCCACAGCATATTGAGCCAGAGTATATTTGACGCGCACCATGGGTTTATTCAGCGGGTCGAATTCAGGACTGTTTTCACTATGGCGCGTAAGTAGCAACAGATCGGCACGCTTCAAGGCAGAATGCTGCTCACGCATTAATCCTGCGGGGAGAACATGGCCGTTGCCAAACGGCAACCCAGCATCGAGCAGAACCAGATCGAGATCGCGCTTTAAGGCCAAGTGCTGAAACCCATCATCTAGCACAATAACATCTACCTGATGCTGTTCCTGAATATAGCTCACGCCATCTATCCGGCGCGGTGCAACAACTACCAAAACATGCGGATGACGCGACGCAAGCAGAACAGGCTCATCACCAAACTGCGCAGCTGCCCTAGAGCGACTACCTGCAATCTCAGCGGTAACCTTTCTAGCTCGATCCACGTGCTCCCCTCTCGCAGGGGTAGAGGCATAACCGCGACTTATAACCGCAACCCGATAACCATACTGGTGCAAAAACTCAAGCAACCAATCCACTACCGGTGTTTTTCCAGTACCACCGACAACCAAATTACCCACCGAAATTACTGGCACATGTGCTGTATAGCTCCGCAAGAAACCAGTCTGATAAAACCAGACCCGCAATCTACCGATAAGACTATAGACAAAACTAAGCGGCAGGAGTAGCGCCATTAACATATAATCGTGCAGATACCTACACCCTTGGGTTCCAAAGCGGCGATAGTATAGTGCGACCTGAGTAAGCACTCGCGCGCGCACCTAAACCTCCAACACCTGACGTACAACTTCGATAGTTTTCCTGGTCGCACCAGCATGCTGTTCCAGTATTGCAGCGCCCCGTGCCCCAGCGCTGCACCTTAAATCCTTGTCGTGCAGCAATTGAGTCAACAGTTGGCGCAACTCCTCTTCATCCTGAACCGCGCCAAACCCCTGAGCAGCCGAAATAAACTTGGCAATATCTTTGAAGTTCTGCATCCAGGGGCCGAATACTACAGGTTTTTTAACCATGGAAGCCTCAAGGATATTGTGGCCTCCTACCGGCACCAGGCTGCCTCCGACAAAAACAGTATCGGCCACCGTATAGAAGCTCAGCATCTCCCCTAAAGTATCTACTAGCAATACGCTGCCACCCTTCAAAGGTGGGAAAACATTATCGGAACGCAGATACCAAGTGACCCCTGCTTTAGTGAGCAGGTCGCTGACATATCGGCTCCGGTGCGGGTGCCTTGGAACCAGGATTAAAATAAAATCGGGGAAGGTTTGCAGGAGCTGCTGATACACACGCACCACAATTTCATCTTCTCCCTGATGGGTGCTGCCCGCCACCCACACCTTGGTCTCAGGAGCGATGCCGAACTGCGCACGCAATCTGTCTGAATCTAGCGCCCCTGTCGAGATCTCACTCTGATCAAACTTGATATTCCCACTTACGTGAATACTTTCAGGGTTGGCACCCAAGAGCTCAATTCTTCGAGCATCCAACTCTGATTGCATGCAAAAGAACTTGATCTGAGCCAGAACAGGCTCAAGTAATCGCTTAACAAGCTTATAGCGTGGGAAGGATCGATCGGAAATGCGCCCGTTAACCAACACTACGGGGACATCTTGCTTATGGCACATGCGTACAAACTGTGGCCAGATTTCCGTCTCAACAATCAACATCAATGCGGGATTCACTGTTTTTACTGCGCGCCTAACAGCTGCAGAAAAATCTATTGGGAAGTAGATACACACATCGATTTCAGGAATGGATTCGGCTATCTCTCGCCCAGTTTCCGTCACATTTGAGAGCAGCAACACCGCATCAGGGTAAGTAATGCGTAAACTCTTTATGAGAGGTACAGCTGCTCGCGTCTCCCCTACAGAAACAGCGTGAATCCAGATAACCTGTCGCCCTTTAAGTAAAGCAAGAGTGCTTGGGGATAAAAAACCAAGGCGCTCACGCAATCCTTGGCGCCCTTTTCCCCTTACGCAGCCGCGGATAACATACCAGGGGAGCAGAAACACCATGCTCAAGAGTAAAAAAAGATCATACAGCAGATAAGCCATGGTTCTCCAAATAGTCACGGGCCTGTTTAGCTGTAGCGTCCATGGCTGCACTCAGGCGTTGGTGGAATTGTGCGCTAGTCTCATCTACGCCGAAATAAAGGGGCTCACCGTATATAAAAACCAAGCGTCCAAATGGAAATGGGAGCAGAAACCTATCCCAAGATGCAAACCGGTGTCCTCTGCTACATGCCATCGACATGGGAACTACCCCACGCTTGCTTAAGCGTGCAAGATGGACGACCCCTTCCTTTAATTCATGCCTGGGGCCCCTGGGCCCATCGGGGGTTATAACCAGATCATAGGGCTCTCTGGTCAGGCGCAAAAGTTTTTTAAATGCACTACTTCCCCCTCTGGAGGACGAGCCGCGCACTGCCTTTTGTCCCATATATTCCATGGCGCGAGCAATTAACTCACCATCCTGAGAAGCACTTATCAAAATCTGGGCTTTAGCTTTGTACGCCCGCGCCATAAGGAGCAATTGATCATGCCAGAAAGACAAGATCATTTTCTCATCTATTAGCCACATCTTTTGAACCTGCTCATCCACCACTATTTCCCGTTTCGAACACAGATAAATAATGTGAATACAGACTACGGCTAACGGAGGCACCAAATGGATGAGGAGATAATCAGATATGCGTTTCACGACACGCTTAAATCGGTTTTTCATTCTAACCCGATCCAATGCTCTCGTTGACTATCCCTTAAACTGAGTCTGATGTAGGTCAAAATAGTAACCCTTGTTTGCGAAAAGTTCTGCATGACTACCACGCTCGACTATTTTGCCATCCTGCATAACCAGAATCTCATCGGCATGCAGCACCGTCGACAAGCGGTGCGCTATGACAAAAGTCGTGCGTCCGCGCATAAGATTCTCGAGCGCATCCTGCACCACTGCTTCACTCTGGGTGTCAAGGGCGCTGGTCGCTTCATCCAGCAGCAGGATAGACGCGTCGCGTAAAATCGCACGCGCAATACACAGACGCTGACGTTGTCCGCCAGATAGACGCACACCGCGATCACCTATAATGGTTTCAATACCCAGCGGCATCTGCTGTACAAATTCTACGGCGAATGCCTGCTCCAGTGCATTCCATACTTCAGCATCACTCGCATCTGGTCTGGCGTAGCGGATGTTATTGGCAACAGTGTCGTGAAACAGAAAGATCTCCTGATCAACAAGAGCTATCTGCTGCTTTAGGCTCTTTTGGGTTACACTGGAGATATCCTTGCCATCAATAGTTATTTTGCCACGGATTGGGTCGTAAAAGCGTGCAAGCAAGCCGATTACAGTCGATTTTCCTGCTCCACTAGCTCCAACTAGCGCCACCGTTGTTCCTGGTTTTACTTCCAGATCAAAGTCATGCAGGACGAGCTCACCTGTATACTCATCTGCAGACCCAACGTCAGGTTTATCCACAGCGCCCTCAGACGCATAGCCAAAATCTACGTGCTCAAATACAACGTGACCCTTCACTTTATTCAGGGCTGGGGCATTTGAGACATCATCCAGATCGACGGGGGTATCTATCATACTAAACACACGCTCAGCCGCGCCTATAGCCTTCTGGATAACGTTATTGGTTTTCACCAGTCGCTTCAGTGGGCCATACATCATCCCCATGGCGGTGATAAACGAAAGGAGCTCCCCTTCGGTAATGTGTCCCTGCAGAACCCGATTCAGGCCATACCACAGTACCCCTGCAGCCCCAAATGAAGAAAGCAGCTCGACAATGGGCGAACTAGCTGAATCATAACGAATCATCTTTGCTACACGTCGATAGTAGGTATGGTTTTCTCGCTCAAAACGCTGGCTTTCGTACTCTTCGGTACCGAAAGCCTTTACTACCTTGATGCCACTAAAGGCTTCCTGCAAAATCCCAGTCAGATTGCCGATATTTATTAAACTCTTGCGCACATAACGTTTGATGCGTCGCCCTATGTATGTAGCTGGAACTATCGCAACAGGTAACACCACGAACGCTACCAGAGCCAGACGCCAGTCGTTATAAAACAGCAACGCTACCAATCCGATCAGGGTGAGGCTTTCCCGCACAACGGCGACCAATTCATCTGCAGCAGACTTTTGCAAGGTTGCGACATCATTGATGATACGCGAGACCATCATGCCTGATTGAACCTTGGAGTAAAACCCCATAGATAAACGTAGTGTATGCGCATACAGATCATTGCGCAGGTCCTGCACCACCAGTTGCCCTGCAGTTTTAATATAAAATTCCTGCACATAGCGTGATCCACCTTTGAGCAGAGCAATACCAATCACTATAAGGGGCACATAGTGAATTAAAGCTTCTCCGCCCGGCGCAATCACATAGTCCACCATTGGTTGCACCAACTTAGCGATGGCTACATCACTGGCGGCAACCCCCACAGAGGCTATCATTGCAATGACTATGCGGGGTAGGTATGCTCGGGAATAGCGCAGCAGACGTTTATAGACATCAAGACTATCTTTCTTCAAAATTACCCTTCTGACTCAATTCTTGAATCATATGTACCACCCGCTTGGCACAACCAGGCGTACCCATTCGAGTACGGATCTCCTCAAGGTTGGTGAGCATCTCTGAACGGTATGGAGTGTCATCAAGAATGTGCTGTATTTCTGTAGCGATAGCTTCGGCGGTTGCCTCGTGCTGGAGCAGTTCTTTGACTACGGTGCGTCCAGCCACGATGTTGGGAAGGCCAAAATGGGTGATAGCGACCAAGCGCCTACCTATCGCATAGGTAAGTGCCGATCCCCGGTAGATAATAACCATGGGGATTTTTACCAGTGCGGTCTGTAACGTTACCGTACCAGACACAGCGATAACCGCATCGCAGGCGGCTACGGTGTCATATATGGTGTCATCCACTAATTTCACGTTCAGACCGCTGGCTGTAACGGTGGCGTGTAGCTGTGAGTGATCAAGCCCATTTGCCACTGGGAGTAAAAAACCTATGTCTGGATAACGTAACGCTAACAGTTGCGCTGCTTCCAGCATGGATGGCAATGAGTAATGTATTTCATTGGCGCGGCTGCCTGGCAGCAATCCGATGACGGGAGTCGATCTATTCAGATCGTGCGCCGCCCGCACCACTTCCGCAGAAGTCTCTATCCTAGCTTCATCCAGCAGCGGATGTCCGACATAACGCACATCTATATCTAGCCCAGCATAGTACTCAGGTTCAAACGGCAGAATCGCCGCTAGTTTATCCACATCTCGGGCTATGCGGTGTACCCGACCACGCCGCCAAGCCCAAACTTGAGGGCTGACATAGTACAGTACCGGGATGCCTGCCTTATGTGCCAGTCTGGCAATGCGCAGATTGAAATCAGGAGAGTCGATAAGAACCACCACATCGGCACGCTCGGTGCGGTTAAGCAAGGCGTGCTTAATGTCTCGATAAACACTCCAGATTCTTGGCAGATGTCGCACTACTTCGACCAAGCCCATAACTGCCAGCTCAGATGAAGAACGTAAAACACCACACCCCGCAGCCTCCATTCTGGGACCAGCGACACCATAAAACTTGAGGGTCTGGTCAAGTGCAGCAGCAGCTTCAATCACATTGGCGCCCAGAATGTCTCCGGAGGCTTCACCGGCAATAATTAAAACCCGTTTGTGCTTCTCACCCACAGCATCTACCCTTCAGCCTAGTATCAGGAACGGACAATACCGCGTTCGCTCTGACGCACAAATTCAATCAGTTGTCTTATCGGTGTCGGGATATCATCCCAGCCTTCAAGTTCATCCAGCGCTTCATCTTGCCGCTTTCCAGAGCGAAACAATACCCGATAGGCTTTCTTGATGGCGCTTAACTCAGTACCAGTAAAACCGCGCCGCTTCAACCCGACCAAATTGAGGCCGACCGTTTTAGCTCGGTCACCTTGAACAATTACAAAAGGAACCACGTCTTGTGCAATCATGGAGCCACCACTGGCCATCACATGACTGCCAATGCGGGTGAATTGATGCACTGCTGACATGCCACCCAGAATAGCATAATCATCCACCTGCACGTGCCCAGCTAGGGTAGCAGCGTTTGCAAGGATGACATGATCCCCAACCCTGCAGTCATGCGCCACATGGGTATAGGCCATAAATAGATTGTCGTTGCCGATAATTGTCTGCCCCCCGCCATCTTCGGTGCCAAGATGAAGGGTAGTAAACTCACGAATCTTATTTCTATCCCCGATGACGAGGGTGCTCTCTTCACCATGAAACTTTAGATCCTGCGGTATTGCTCCAATAGAGGAAAACTGAAAAATCTCATTATCACGACCTATGCTGGTGCGTCCTTCAATAACCACATGAGGACCTACAACTGTACCGGCCTCAATCTTTACTTCACTGCGGATAACACTGTAGGCACCAACACGCACATCATCTGCGAGTTGCGCACCCACTTCTATAATAGCGCTAGCGTGAATACGCGACACTCAGACCTCCCGATCCGCAAAAGTTGCCTTCAATTCCGCTTCAGCCACTAGGACATCTCCAACGTAAGCCTTGCCTGAGAATTTATATATACCGCGACGCCGGCGCAGAAGAACCATGTGCATTTTCAAGGCATCCCCCGGAATCACCGGCTTTCTGAATCTTGCTTTGTCAATGCCAGTAAAGTAAGTGATCTTCCCTTCTTGAATTTCGTCATTCAGGATCGCAAACAATCCTCCGACCTGAGCCATTGCCTCAATGATTAAAACCCCAGGCATAACTGGGTGGCCGG
>CAYPNO010000054.1:0-12056 GCA_964411865.1 uncultured Desulfuromonas sp.
TTTTACGCATAGATAACCTCTTGTTAGCCAACGGTGCACCTCCTAAGGAAAAATGGCACAGTTTGCTCCGGAACGGGTGGCCCACTTTGCAGCGGAATCGGTGGCCGGTTTGCTTCAGAATATGCAGCCCTTCCGGGCAGCATTCAAATGTTGCCTCAAATTCTACCCGGAGAGGGCCTGAAGATCAGTTAAGAGTGGCGACTACATTTTCGGCCCAGAGTTGCGCGTTGCGACAATCCTCCGCGTCAGGGTGGGAGGCAGCATCAGCCCAGCGCTGTATCCGTTCTTCGTTGGGCGCGTGGGGATGCTCAGCGGGGAGGGTTCGCATCCAGTCGGTGAGCTTCGGATCGATGGCACCCTGACAGATGAAACGTGCAACAATATTGCAGTCCGGGATGAGGGTGGCAGCGTTGTCAAGACTATCCTGCGCGTGTTGCGAGTCCGGGTAGGCTCCCAGGGTTGCGAACAGGGCAACTTTCTGCGTTTTAAGGGAGGACATATAGTTCTTGGCATTTGGATCAGCAGTGCCTTTATCAACCCAGAATCCCATAAACACCAGGTCGAACCGGCTCGGCTCCGGGGCACTTTCAACCGGATGGATTGCGGCGTATGGAACTGCCTGTTGGATCGCTTCAGCAATTTTGCGCGTATTACCGGTTTTACTTGAATAACAAATTAATACATCCATTTTATTCTCCTTGTTGTGAAATATCCCAGATATAGTCGCAGCAGCTGTTGATCAGCTCGTGATCGTGGGTAATCATAGCGACAGCGCTGCCCCGCCGGGCTAATGCGTGAACCTGTTGCCCGAGTAGTGCCATGTTACCTCCATCCAGACCACTGGTTGGCTCGTCGAGGATCAAGACCTTGGGTTCCTTTTGCAGGGCGCATGCAATCACCAGACGCTGACGTTGCCCTCCCGATAAGGATTGTGGATGGCGCTGTTGCAACCCTCCAAGCTGAAAATCCTCCAGGATCCGTCCAATCTGTTTTGGGTTGAGTTCTTCACCTGTGGTGCTGTGAATAGCGGCGTTCTTGAGCTCTTCTGCCACTGTTTGCATATACAGTTGCAGCTCGGTATTCTGCAGCACCAGGCTGCAAAGCTCGCGGCGTTTATTTGCCGCCATGGGGAGCCCCCCTATGTTTATCGTACCGCTTGAGGCTTTTTCCAGCCCCATGATTATGCGCGCCAAGGTGGTTTTGCCCCGCCCGTTGGCTCCGACGATTGCCACCACTTTCCCCGCCGGGAATCCACCACTGAATTGATGGAACAACGGGGAATGGCGTGCAAAAGCAAAATCCAGATGTCTGATGGATAAGCCGGTGGCACGGCGCATGGCGTCTGCTCCCAACAGTGGTGTAGTGATTTGGTGGGGTGCGGTACTGCGCAACCCGAAGGTTTCGCGTCGGACTTCAAGCTCGGCAAAAGGACCTCTATGGGCAATGGTTCCGTGTTCCATAATATGCACCTGATCCACCAACTCCTTAGTCCAGTACAGCCTGTGGTCAAACAGAACGATGGTCATCCCCTCCTGTTTCAGCTGCAGCAGGAGCTGTAATAGCTCTTGAATCGAGGTATGATCAAGGTTCGCAGTTGGTTCATCGAGCATTAAAATGCGTGGTTTCAACGCCAGGATAGCGGCAAGAGCCACCTTTTGTTTTTCCCCTTCGGATAAAGTAAACAGCGATAGCTTCAGCTTTTGGCTCAGGCCCAGACGCTCGACGATAGGATCGAGAATCTGCTGGATATGCCCTTCAGTATGTCCGCGCCATTCCAGTGCCAGGCGGATTTCGTCTTCAACCGTGGTGGATAAAAACTGCTGCTCCGGATCCTGAAACAGGGAGCCGACAAGCTGGGTCAGGGAGTGCAGGCTGGCACAACGAAGATCCTGACCATTGAGCAGCGCCTGACCACTGAAGATGCCGCCGAAATGTGAGGGGATCAGGCCGTTAATAATACGCCCGAGGGTTGATTTCCCACAACCACTGGGGCCGGTAATCAATACTGTTTCACCAGCTGCAACCCGAAGGTTTATATTCTCCAGCGCAGGCTGTTCCTGATGGGAATAATGATAACTTAGCTGCTTAAAATCTATCATTGCGTATCCTGTTTTGTAGAGGCAGGTTCCAGGGAATTTATGTGTTGCAAATGTTTAGAACTTCCACCAGTTACTACATCCGTGCCCGGCATATTCCAGGCTGTAATCAGGGCGAACATCGACAACGCAAAAAATGTATAATCATGGAGTCGGAGCAGAGTCTTGGTGCTTTTTTGCGGCCCTGCACCGTAGCCAACCCTTTTCAGTTCAGCGGCAATAGCTAATTCATCTGCGAGTTTGAGCGCACGTATAACCATAGGGACAAAAAGCAGGCGCAGGCTTTTTTGCGGATGGCGCACCAGCAACCAGGGCGACAGAGCGATGCCGCGCAGAAGCAGGCAGTCGCGCAGTTGCTTGATGTCGTTAATAAAACCGGGGATAAAGCGTAGCGTGACCATTACCGGTAGATAGATAATTCTTGGTAAGCGCATCGACTTCAGTGACTTCATAGCGTTGCCGGTCTCCATAGACAACGCGACAGATAAAGCCATGTTGAGCAATGGCCACATGCGCAAAAAAGGGATCAGGGTCTGGAGCGAATCCTGCGCCCCCATGGCAGGGACAACCCCCCCTATTAGCTTGCTGAAACCGAGAGAAAAGAGCCAGCCCGTGAGCATGATTCCATACAGCACAAGTATGATACGGTAGCGTTTCATGCTGAGCAGGCACAGCATAGACAGTGCGCCGAGCAGCGATAATCCCAGCGGGTTCTGCATAAAAATAAGGGTGAGTGAAAGGAAAAACAGGGTTGCCATCTTGATGCGGATATCCAGCCGACGCATCAAGCCCGAGAACCACCCGTCCGGTAACGGCAG
This sequence comes from uncultured Desulfuromonas sp., assembly GCA_964411865.1. Classification (GTDB taxonomy): domain Bacteria; phylum Desulfobacterota; class Desulfuromonadia; order Desulfuromonadales; family Desulfuromonadaceae; genus JAIVHC01. The sequence continues at coordinate 2,915 of CAYPNO010000054.1, forward strand.
GGCACCTTTAGTTGCGGATAAAACCGGCATGGCGGAACTCCTTAACAAACTTCACTCCGGTTCCCAGGCCGATGAGGCAACCCAGATAACTGATCCCCACAATGATCAGCGAGGTGAAGAAGATGGTGAGGTTTTCGCGCATAAACAGCCAGCTCATCCCCATGGCGACAATGCGCGAGGTCAGATCGAAAAAACCGACACTCAACAGAATAGCACCAGTATTGCGATAGCCCCCGGCCAGGAACGCCATCCCTTCGGCGATGGCGGCCGCTATCAGGTACCCCGGCAGAATGATCATCCCACTGCCCATCAGCATCATAGTAACAACTGCCTGTTGTACGACGTAGAGAATGAGCACTCCAGAGCGCGGCACTTTATGTATCAGCACCACCAGCATCGATGTCGCGATGACATTTTTCAGCACCAGTGTCAGCGGATTCATCCCGCCTCCGATGAGGGAAACAGTCAAGGTCAGTAACTTGATGAGCGCTGCGAACGTCCCTATTAAAACCAGCTCTTCAGTTTTCCATTGCAGAAAAGCTGGGAGTTTTTTTGCTGTTTTTTGCATATGATTTCCTCGATTTACCACAATGGCAGTTTTTAGCTCAGAGCTAACAGTTCCTTGAGTTGTACGCTCAACAACTGCTGCAAATTAACACTCCAGAACTCTCCGGCTACGCTAAGGCGATGGATGCCGTTGGATTGCAGCCTGAGCAGACCGGCACTTTCCCATTGTTCCAAAAAAGGCAACAGGGGCTCTGCTAATGAGCACCGTGCACTTTCTTCCAGGCGCGCGATATTGAGCTGGCGTTGTTCCAGTTCACCGATAGCTACCGCCACTACTGCAGCGTAATCCGGTACACGTATCCCCATTGCCAACGGTTTCTTCCCCGCACGGATACTCTCCTGATAGCGCCCGAGATCATTATCCTGAAATACGCGCATCGCGCCCCAGCGTCCGCCGGCACCACATCCAAGGGGGATACAGTTCACCCCCAGCTTGTTCCAACGGTTGTAGCGGTTGCGTTCGCGAGGATCGCGCCCCCAATGGGCGATGGAAAGCCGTTGAAACCCGGCTTCGATCATCCGTTCGCGTCCGCACGCAAACAGGAGCGCCTGCTGGGATAAGGTCGCCATTGGGGGAAGTCCGGCTCTTTTTTTATCCAGCGGGGTGCCCTGTATTATATTGATCTGGTAAAGATCGAGACCATGAATGCCGGTGTCGGCGACAGCACAGTCAATGTCTTCGAGCCACTCCGGAGCTTCCTGCCCGGGCAACCCGTAAATGAGGTCGATCACAACCGCAGCCCGATACGGTGCAGCTAGCTCAACAATGCGTTCAAGGCGTTGTAGTAGCTCTGTTTTTGGTTGACGACGTCCGACACGCTGGCGGATAGCTGTGTTAAATGACTGAATCCCAAAGGAGAAGCGGTTGGCGCCCCCTTCCAGCGCAGCCTCTATTTTAGGGTCATCAAAACCATACAGACGCCCCTCCAACGTAATCTCACAATCCGCAGTGAGCGGGAGTTCACGCCTGACCGCCTGCAGCAGCTCTCTGAGTGCCTTTGCGTCTAGGTCCGTTGGGGTTCCCCCTCCGAAATAAATCGCACCCAGGGTTTGCCCGGCGTCCCTTAATATCTGCCCCGTATGGGTGATCTCTTCAAGCAAAGCGCCGGTGTAGCGGGTCATACTCTCAGAAGTTGAGTGCTGCGAGTAGAAGCCACAAAACAAGCAACGGCTGCTGCAGAACGGAATATGGATATATGCCATGGCCGACTGCTGCGCCGGAGTTTGGCGGACTTCATTGATAAATTTTTCCTCCAGGTTCTCCTCAACCTTTAATCCACCCATCATCCCGGCGTGGATCGCATATTTGGAATCGAACGCATGGGTGAGTGGAGTCGCGGTAATCCTGGGCGGGTCAAACTGCTGCGAGGTGGTTTTATGCTTTTGTTGCATATTGGCTCCTGACTTATCTAATCGAACGGCTTGGCTCAGAAACTTGATGTCCCGGGCCTCCATCAAAAATCACCTTGAAAGGGGTAGAGGGTTTTTTGAATGTAAATTCGCCAAGCGCGTCCATGTGCCCTTCAACGATGATTGCGTTGTTGCTGTCTACAACACGCATCGGGGTTCGGGCTGCGGAGCTGCCGTCAGAGTATTCGGCAAAACAGCTGATGGTCTGATCTTGGTTGTCATAACAAGCCATGTGGGGGGTGTGGGCCAGCGCCGCTGTTGCGCACAGCAGGTTTAATAGTACACAGGTTACGCCCCGGAAATACGTTGCACGGATCATTGGCAAAACTCCAGGTAATGGGTGCGGGCGGAATTTTTCTGCCCGCACCGGAGAAAAAATTATTGAACCCCAAACGATAGACTGGCGGAGTTTTTCAATTCGCGGCACAGTTTGCCAAGCTCTTCCGGGGCTGGCTTGCGCATCACCGCCAGCACCATCCAATGCCCCTGGTTCAGCAAGCGTATGGAGGCAACCCCCTTGCTGTCGGTTTTGCAACTGTACGCAAAGGCGTCGCGGGAAGAAAAACCCACAAAGGTCGCAGAAACTTGGCAATAGGGAACCGGCTCCCCTTGATACAGAACCTGAACCTGCAGCTTGTCGCCAGCACGCTTGAGGTATGGATTTTCCAGCGGCACAATCTCCATGTTCTGACCGATGGGGCGGGTGAAGGCATCTGGTGCGCTCGGGGCGACATCGATCAGCGCTTTGGTGTAATTTTCAAAGTAAATACTCAGTACAATATCCTCCAGCCCTTCCATGCTCCCCATACGGTGAAGAATGCGCCCATCCTGGGAAAACATGGTGTAAAATCCTGGTTTGGTGGCCGCTGCGACCGTGTGTCCGCCGGGGGTTTTCAGCACAATGGGGGTGGAAAGAAAACCACCGTTACCTGCGTCGAGTCGTTGTACACTTTGATCTGGCAGAATGAGATTGAACTCGGTGAGTTTTTCCGCAGCAAGAAAATCATCTACCGGGAAACGGTGCCCAAAGCCGAAATATATCTTCGTATGCGCTCCGGTGCGTCCCGATAGGACAGGGCTGAAATCGGTGGCGTTGAGCCACAGGTTGTGTGCCCACACCGACCCGGACAACAGAAATATCAGTAACAGAGTCGTGCATAAAATGAGGCCGCTGCATCTGAAAAGCTGGTGTGCCCGGGGCTGATGGTGCATATGGAGCTGATGGCGTACTGGCTTAGCTGTTTGCATTAGAATCTCCCGCGTAGGTTGGAATAGAAGTAACGGCCGCGCTCTGTATAGGGGATTAAGTTCGATTTATCTGCAAGGCGAACATCGCCAATATTTTCAATCCCTAGCTGCAGCTCGAAATGGGTAGTGAGTTTTTTGGTAAAGGCCAGATGCCAGAGCGAATATCCGCTTATCCGCTCCATTTTGGCGGCATCGTTTTCAAAGGATTGGTTGCCCACATATTGGTAGCGCAGCACCGAGTCGAGCCCGAGAGGGGGTAAATGGTGCTTGAGTTTAACGCTGACGCTATGCTCCGGTCGTCCGCTGAGTGCTTCGTGGTTTTGGGTGTCTTCTGCATCGAGGTAGTTGTAGCCAAGGGTGAGATCAAGGTTCCGGGGTAGTTTTGCACTTAGTTCGGTCTCCACCCCGCGCAAACGCGCTTTGTCGATATTGTCTGCCTGGTAGATTGCGAAGCGCCCACCGGGGCCGGTACTGCCCACGCGCCTGTAGGCAATCATGTCTTCAATATCGTTATTGAAGAAGAACACCTTGGCGCAGATGGCATCGCCGTAGTATTCCAGCCCCATTTCATAACTTTTGGAAGTCTCCGGGTCTACCTCAGGGTTGCCAATAAAAGTATGCGGCCCGGTGCTGGCGTTATAGTCGGGAGAAACCTGCTTTGCGGTTGGGGCGTTGAAGGCTTGGCCATAGCCCGCCTTAAGATTGAGCGCTGAAGTCAATTTATAAAGTAGATAGATGCGGGGCGAGGTCTCCGAGCCAAAATACTCATGATCATCGTAGCGTAAGCCCGGAGTCAGCAGCAGCTTCCCCCCGAACAGATCGATTTCATCCTGCACAAAAAGGGCTTTGTGGGTAACCTCCTCCTCCCCTTGCGCGTTAGCCAGGGACTCCGCCTCTACCGTTTCTTTTCGATACTCTCCACCAACAGTGACACGGTTGGCAGGTAACTGCATAGAGGTCTGGAAGTCCAGAATATCATTGGTAACTTTGTCGGGGGCTTTGCTCTTTTCGTGGGTATCAAGGTAGGTTTTTATGCTCAGTTTATCCGTCTGTGAACGATACAGATTTACTTTAGATTCGGTTGGGCCGATGATGCCACTCCAGTTTATCCCCACCAGATACTTGTCGAGCTCGTATTCACTGCCCTGATCTCTGCCTCGACTGCTGCTCATGAGGTCGCGTTCCTCATCGACGATATTCGCAAATAGTTCAAAGCGGTGTGCATCATTGGGGGTGAAAAAAATCTTGGGGCTGACCGAAATCACTTCGCGCCCTTCAATTTCGGAGTAACGGGGCTGATCTTCATCCGGGGTGGCGTTTTCGTGCAGATAGTCAAACCCGAGGGAAAATCCCACTTTGTTGCGGATTAACGGACCTGCGATATTGAAGGCGATATTGCTGGTTTCACCGCCCCTGTCATCAGGAACTCCCCCGCCAATCTTCACGCTCCCGTGCCAATCCTGTGTAGGGGCCTTGGTTATGATGTTGATGACCCCACCCAACGCTTCGGAACCATACAGAGCCGAAAGCGGGCCGCGCACCACCTCAATGCGCTCGATGCTTTCCACCGGAACCCAGCTGTTTTCAAAATTGGAATGCCCCATCACCGCATCACTAGCGGCGATACGTCGTCCGTCAACCAGTATCAGAGTGTGGCGATTGTCAGCGCCTCGGATGGAGATGGTCTTGCGTCCGCCAACCCCCTGACCCGCAAGTGAAATCCCCGGCGTCTCGCTCAGGATGTCAACCAGGTCCCGTCCGGGGGACTCCTCAATAGCTTCACGTTCGATCACGCTGATGGAACCCGGCGCATTTTGCACCGGTGTCTCCACTCTGGTAGCGGTAACAACCATGGTATCTGCGCGGGTGGTTTCGGTGCTTTGCGCGGCCCACACTGTCGATGCTGCCAGACATGAAAAGCACCCCCACAGCGCCATCGAAACAACAGTTCTTAGTGCTTCCCTGTGCATTTAATTCCCCCCTTTTAACGTGTTCGGTTTCCGGTTAATCCCAGTTTGCAACGTGTGCACAAACATGGACGTTGCCTGATGTTGAAAACAGATTTATCACGCTGCTTAACGCGAAGTGCGTGACCTCGGTCACAATAATGAAAATTATTATCAATCTCATAAAATGCAGAGATACTTGAGGTATAAGGATAACTTTAGCAGTTAATATGTGTACATATACAAAGAAAGCGATGGCGGAAAACTTTCCCCCGAACGTGATCTAAGTCACATTTCTTCCCTATCTACCCTGTTATATTGGCGCGCCGAAACGGAAATTGATATTCATCTTCAAAACATGTCAGTACGCTTTGGCCCGAAGTCAAAGGGGCAAAGCGCAGCGTTTCTCTCGGCACAAAAACTATAAAAGATGGAGGTTGGGTATGTGTAAAACCAGGTTTGCAAGGATGTTGGTGTTTTTGACACCGCTCTTGCTGTTAAGCGGGGCACTGAGTTCCGTGGGGGCAGATGAAAATCAAGGTTCATCACTTTCTGTAGAAGCTGAAACCATGGAGGTTCGGGCCGATGCCATAGGGGAGGATTTTGGGCGCAGCATCAAGCTTGAACGCGTAAGACGTACTCTGGCGACAGGCACCGCCGAGATCTTCAAGGGTGAGCCTGCAGTCACTATCGGGGGGAGCGCGCGGAATGCGCAGCGTATTTATCTGCACGGCATCGAGGGGAGCAACCTGAATATAACCATTGATGGGGCACGCCAGGGGCGCAACCTGTTTCAGCATCGCGGCAATATGAACGGCATCGACCCCGATCTGCTCAAGCAGGTTGAGGTTACGGCGGGGCCTGGAGCTGACAGTGGTCCCGGAGCCTTGGGAGGTGGCATCAGTTTTGTCACCGTTGATGCGCAAGATCTGCTCGATGTCGGGGAAAATCAGGGAGCCACGCTGCGTACACAATATGCAACGGCGGATGAGGCTATGCGCGGGAGCGCAAGCGTATACGGGCGTTTTGGGGCGCATCTTGGAGTGCTGGCGCACGTCAGTGCGCTAAATACAGATGACTATCGTATCGGCGACGGTGGACACGCGGCCAATACTGCCGCAAAGGATCGAGATTATTTGGTGAAGATGAGCCTGCTGGATATGGCCGGACACAGCGTGCGCCTAGGGGCGGAGCTCAACACCAATCACGGTAGCTATAACTGGGGTGGCAGCGATTTTGGCTACGCCAAGGATTCTCTCGCGGCGGTACGTCAAGAGATGGAGCGTGAGACCTATACTCTGGAGCACCGCTATCAAGGGGAGTCAGCGTGGCTGGATTGGAGTATGAACCTGTACGCTAATGAGATCATGCTCGAAAACGTAGATGCGCGTAACAAGGTATTCAGCGAGGAGATTGGCGGTTCACTGAGCAATACCGCACGCTTTGCGTGGTGGAAAACCCGGCATGAGTTCAAGGCTGGAGTCGACTTCTTCGAGGAAGAGGGGCGCTACAAAGCTGGGGGCGGGAGCGTAACCAGTGACTCTGATACCTTTGGCGCTTTTGTTCAGGACGAGATCACCTTGGGGATTGTCACCGTGGGGGCAGGGGCACGCTACGATAACTATTCAGCAGACTACGGCCCCTCCACTGTGGACGGGGATGAGATTTCACCCCACTTCAGCGTAGAAACCAGGCTCGGGCATGGCTGGAGTGTGTTTGGCAACTATGGAGAAGCGGTACGCGGCAGCAGTATTATTCCGGTGCAGTGGCTTGCGAACATAGATGATAACGTAGTGATCAATGGTGGCTCCAGCACCAAGCCTGAGCATTCACGCCAGCGCAGTGGCGGTATCCGCTATCGGGGGGAGAACCTTTTCTGCCAGGGCGATTACTTTGATTTTGAGGTTGGCTATTACGATATTCGGCTCTATGACACTCTGGAAGTTGAAACCGGCGGCAGCCGAGGACGTCCCATCACCGCTATCTACAACAATCCTGAAACCATCATCTCCAAAGGGTACGAACTCCGCGCAGTGTGGGGCTTGCCCAACATGGAGACGCGCTTGAGCTTCTCCAGCTTCGATACCGAAAACAGCGACGGCGACCCTGTTGGGGTAATCAGGCGTAAAGTTGGTTCGAGCGGAGATCGTCTGGTCTGGGATACCTACTTTTCCATACGTTCAGATCTTACTTTCGGCTACACCCTCACCGCTGTAGCGCGTTTGGATGACGTGCCGGCAGGCACACCCGAACGGGCTGGTTATGCACTCCATGATATCCAGTTGCGCTGGAACGTGACACGTATCCCGGGCCTCAGCATGACTCTGGCACTTAACAACCTTTTCGATAAAAAATACAGTGAGCACAACTCCATTGCTGCCAGTGGGGTGGATGGAGAGATCCTGCCGGAACCAGGTCGTGATCTACGCGTTGGTCTCAGCTATCGTTTTTAAGCGTATTGTTGAATCAAATTCTTTTCAAGAATCCAGTGACAACCAGCATGAAGCAGGAGAATGCAAGTGAGACTGAACGTATTGAAACTAAAGATAAAAAATATTATATGCCTCGGAATTTTCATAGCCCTGTGTGTGGGGACAGTTCTGTGCGCGGTACTGCCAGTCATGGCGGAGGATATGCTGGAAAATATGGCGGATAACCCTGCTGCTGTTGGTTCGCTGAAGCTGGTTAGTACCGGAATCGGTGATCCAGACAATATGACCATCCGCGCCCACAACGCCATCTTACATGCGGACATCCTGTTTGCGATGCATCCAGAGCAGGCCCGGAAAACATTTCCCGAGCTGCTGGGCACCAAGCCTATACATGCAGCTGGGCACGGCCTGTTTGGAAGCCATGCGTGGCGCGGCAATGCGGAGGAACGCGCAGAGATGCAGGCCAACGCACGCCGCATTATCCGCACCGGCGTGGGCAGCGGAAAAAATGTTGTGATTGTAGATTACGGTGACCCCACCATTTATGGCCCCCAAACCGGGTATCTGCAGGAGTTTGCCGACTTAAATCCGGAGATTGTACCGGGTATTTCCAGCTTTAATGCGGCCAATGCCGCGCTCAAATGTGGCATCACCCACGGCAAGCACAGTCGCTCGGTAATTCTCACAGCAGCTTCCGGGGCGCGCCAGAACTACACCGGCAAAGATACGCTCCCTCGCCTTGCGCAAACCAACTCCACCATGGTGTTTTACACAATGGGGATGGACTTGAGCGAAGTTGTGACTCAACTCAAGACCGGATATGCGGGTGAAACTCCGATAGCCATCGTGCTGTATGCCGGTTCTGCGGCGCAGGAGCGGGTGATTAAGGCCACCCTTGACAGTATTATTGCGGTGTTGGGGGGTGAAAAGCTGCCGTTTGAGCACCTCATCTACGTCGGAGATTTTCTGCAGTGAAAGCCAAAACTCAGCAGTTGGTCCGTCAGATAGGTCTGTACTCTGCTACGATTCTGGTGGTCGCCAACATGGTTGGGAGCGGGGTCTTCACCACCTCCGGCTTTATCCTGACAGAGTTGGGGAGCCCGCCTATGGTTATGCTGTGCTGGCTGTGTGGCGGCGTATTTGCCCTGACCGGAGCGCTGTGCTATGGCGAGCTCGGCGCCATGCTGCCAAAAGCTGGAGGAGAGTACGCCTACCTGTCTCGCGCCTTCGGCCCTCTGCCTGCCTTTCTTTCGGGGTGGATCTCTCTGATCGTGGGTTTTTCTGCTCCCATCGCTGCAGCTGCTATCGCCTTTGCCACCTACCTGCTCGGAGGCTCTGGTGCCGTGTGGTATGAGCTGCAGATCAGGGGGGTTGGAGTTTTGTGCTTATCCTCGGTCACGCTGCTGGGCTGCCTTACCGTAATCGTATTATCGTTGGTGCATTTTCACAGCGTCCACCTAGGGAAGCGGGTGCAGAACCTCTTAACTGTATTCAAAATTCTGTTTGGTGATGTATTTTTTTTGATACCAGAGTCTAGGT
>CAYPNO010000055.1:0-11961 GCA_964411865.1 uncultured Desulfuromonas sp.
TGGTCGGACTATAAATTCGATACTTTTGGGGCCTCAGGGTGCCGGCAAGGGTACACAAGCGCAATATTTGGTTGAAAAATACGCTATTCCTCAAATATCAACAGGGGACATGTTGCGTGCTGCTGTAAAAGAAGGAACCCCGATGGGGTTGCAGGCAAAGGCCTGTATGGATGCAGGTGATCTAGTGTCTGATGAGGTGGTTATTGGTATAGTGCGTGAACGCCTTCAGAAAGATGACTGCAGTCAAGGCTTTATCCTTGATGGTTTTCCACGTACAGTCCCTCAGGCAGATGCCTTGAGCGCAACGTTGAAGCAATTAAACAAGAAAATTGATGCTGTGTTATCCTTGACGGTTAATATTGATGCGTTGGTTGAGCGCCTTGCTGGACGACGTACTTGCTCTGCTTGTGGCGCGGGCTACCATTTGCTTTATGATCCGCCGTGTGAGGCGGGAGTATGTGATAAGTGCGGCGCTTCTTTGCTTCAGCGGGACGATGATAAGGAAGAGACTGTGCGCAACCGCATGCAAGTATATGCTCAGCAAACCCTGCCTCTTGTGGAGTACTATAAGGAAGCTGGTAAGTTGCATGAGATTAGCGGGACGGACAGTATAGAGGTAGTTCGCTCCAATATTGAGGCAGTGCTAAGGGATAGGTCTTGATTGTCATTAAGTCCCCGCAAGAAATTGAGCGTATGCGTGCTCCCTGTCGTATGGTTGCTGAATTTCACCAATTAATGCGCGAAGTGGTAAGGTCAGGAATAACGACTCTTGAGCTCAATATGATAGCGGAAGATTACTGTAAAAAATGTAATGCAGTTCCAGCTTTTAAAGGGTACGGAGGCTTTCCTTTCGCGATATGTTCATCTCCCAATGAAGTTGTGGTCCACGGTTTTGCTACGGACAAGAAGTTGAGTGAAGGTGATATTATTAGCATTGATTTCGGTGTATTGTATGACGGTTTTTATGGGGACGCGGCAATTACGCTTCCTGTAGGGAATATAAGCAAAGAGAAGCAAAGGTTAATAGAAACAACTGAAGCCTCTCTTTATGCTGGTTTAGATGCGATTCGACCAGGTGCCCGACTGTCGGACATCTCAGCAGCAGTACAACAAACGGCTGAAGCCGGTGGTTTTTCAGTTGTGCGAGAATTTGTAGGTCATGGGATTGGACGGGAGCTGCATGAAGATCCGCAGATTCCCAATTATGGTCGCCCAGGGACTGGACCTGTTCTAAAACAGGGGATGGTTCTAGCAGTTGAACCAATGATTAATGCAGGGACGCGACATGTTAAAGTTCTAAAAGATGGGTGGACAGCTGTAACCAAAGATGGACGGCCGTCAGCGCATTTTGAACATACGGTGGCAGTTACGGACGGAGGATATGAGATACTGACTTGCGTCTAAGGGTGTTTGTGCAAGGCATAAGTCTATTTTTAAATACATAAATAAGTAGAGGGTAGTTATGAAAGTTCGTGCTTCAATTAAAGAAATGTGTGACAAGTGCAAGCTCATCAAGCGTAAAGGCGTTTTGCGCGTGATTTGTGATAATCCTAAGCATAAGCAGAAGCAAGGCTAGGTCAGGAGGATAAAACTTTGGCTCGTATAGCAGGAATTGATTTACCAAGGAATAAACGTATTGAGGTAGCGCTGACCTATATTTATGGTGTTGGACTCTCTTCTGCACAAAAAATATTAGCTCAGGCAGGAGTTAATCCTGATACTCGTTCCGATGATCTTACTGAAGTTGAGGTAGGGTTGATAAGAAAAGTGATTGACGCAGAGCATAAGGTAGAAGGTGATCTGCGCCGTGAAATTTCTATGAACATTAAACGCCTCATGGATCTTGGGTGTTATCGTGGTTTGCGGCATCGCCGTGGTTTGCCAGTTCGTGGGCAGAAAACTAAAACTAACGCGCGTACTCGTAAAGGGCCCCGCAAAACTGTAGCAGGCAAGAAGAAATAATTGGAGGAACAATGGCTAAGCCCGGTAAGAAAGTCGTACGTAAGGCTAAGGTTAAGAAGAATATAGTTAACGGTGTGGCCCATATTCAGGCAACGTTCAATAATACAATTGTAACGATTGCGGATGTTAGTGGAAACGTTATCTCGTGGGCAACTGCAGGTGGTATGGGTTTTAAGGGTTCCAGAAAAAGCACACCTTTTGCAGCTCAAATTGCGGCTGAGACTGCGGCTAAAAAAGCGCAAGAGCATGGACTTCGTAGTTTAGAGGTGTGTGTTAAGGGGCCTGGGTCAGGGCGTGAATCTGCTCTACGTGCTCTTCAAGCGGCTGGCTTAAATGTCACCTTGATAAAGGATGTAACTCCTATTCCACACAACGGCTGTCGTCCACCTAAGCGTCGCCGCGTCTAACCGGCACGAATCTGACTCATTGACGCTTGATACTAGAGGATCAATAAATGGCTAAAAATTTTACACCCAAAGGGAAGATAGTCCGTCGTCTTGGCGCTAATATTTATGGTAACCCTAAATACGATCGACTGTTAGAACGACGTCCTACCCCACCTGGGGATCATGGCGCTGCGCGGAAAGGAAAGCCTTCTGATTATGCTCGGCAGCTTCTAGAGAAACAAAAAGTGCGTTTTTGCTACGGGCTGAGCGAGAAGCAATTTCGGAGTGTTTTCGCTAAGGCTAAAGCAATGAAAGGTATTGCTGGGCATAACATGTTAGAAATCTTGGAGCGCCGTCTTGACAATATGGTTTATCGTCTTGGAATGGCTTCTACCAGAGCTGAGGCGCGTTTGTTCGTTCGCCATGGCCATTACCTTGTCAACGGTCGTAAGGTGAATATCCCTTCAGCCTTAGTTGATTCAGGTGATGTTATTGAAATTAGAGAGAAGAGTAGAAAAGTTGAGAAAATTGTCGAGGCTTTGGATGCCGTTATGCGCCGTGGCATTCCACCTTGGCTTGAGCTCGAACGTGATGCCTTCAAAGGCACTGTTAAAACGGCACCTGTGCGTGCTGAGATCACCTCCCCAGCAGTTGAGGAGCAGTTGATTGTAGAACTTTACTCCAAGTAAATTTTTTCTTACAATTGACAACCCTTTTCGATGGAGCTGATACATGTATAAGAACTGGCGCGACCTTATCAAGCCTAAGCAGTTACAGGTGGATAGCGGTACCCTGACGGAGCGTTATGGTAAGTTTACTGCGGAACCATTTGAGCGTGGGTTTGGCACTACAGTTGGGAACGCTCTGCGTAGAATTTTGTTGTCATCTTTGCAGGGTGCAGCGATTACATCTGTTAGAATAAAAGGTGTTCTGCACGAGTTCTCAACGATTCCAGGGGTTACTGAAGACGTTACAGATATTATCCTAAACCTCAAGTCAGTTTTAGTGCGACTTGAGGGTGATGATATTCGGAACATCCGGATTGTGAAAAAAGGAGCTGGAGAAATAACTGCTAAAGATATTATTACTGACTCTAATGTAACGATCCTTAATCCAGAACATCATATTGCTACCTGTATTAAAGAAGCTGATGTTGAGATGGACTTAGTTGTAAGTATGGGTAAGGGTTACGTAACTGCAGATAAAAATAGAGATGATAAGGCTCCAGTAGGCACCATTCCTATTGATGCAATCTATTCTCCTATATCTAAAGTGAGTTATGCAGTTGCTAATGCACGCGTGGGGCAGATTACTGACTATGATAAGTTAACATTAGAAGTGTGGACCGACGGAAGTGTTAAGCCTGAAGATTCAATCGCTTATGCAGCAAAAATCCTCAAAGAGCATCTGCAGATGTTTATCAATTTTGATGAAGAGCAGATCCCCGATGAAGAACCTGAGGAAGAAGAAGTTCACAAGATTAATGAAAATCTCTACCGAAGTGTAGAAGAGCTGGAACTTTCAGTACGCAGTGCCAATTGTCTTAAAAATGCAGATATTTCACTTATTGGAGATCTGGTTCAGAAGACAGAGGCAGAGATGCTTAAAACGCAGAACTTTGGGCGTAAGTCATTGAACGAGATTAAAGATATTTTAGCCGAAATGGGTTTGACATTGGGGATGAAGCTGGAGAATTTTCCAGATCCTGAGTATCTCAAGGTCTTGAAGAAAGGGCGCGAAGAGGTTTGATTTGACAATCTGATCTCTTTTAGTTGATATAGGAAAGGACTATCTGATATGCGGCACAATAAAAGTGGAAGGCGCTTAGGGCGAAACAGCAGCCATCGAAAAGCGATGATGCGTAATATGGTAACGTCATTGCTTGATGCTGAAAAGATTACGACTACCGATGCCAGAGCAAAAGAACTGCGTAAACTAGCTGAGAAAATGATAACTCTTGGGAAGAAAGGTGATCTGCACGCACGTCGTCAGGCTCTTTCAGTAGTGCAAGATAAAAAGGTTGTAGCTAAACTATTTGAGCGCTTAGCGCCACGTTTTGCAGAACGCAATGGTGGCTATACCAGGATTATGAAAGTTGGGAATCGAGCAGGTGATAATGCTCCTGTTTCTATCATAGAATTTGTCGAGCATGATCAAGCGACCGCAGTATCTGAGTGATTTCATCTACATACATGTTAAAAAAAGGCAAGGGGAATCCCTTGCCTTTTTTTATCTGACTAATGCCAGGTGACCTAATTTATGCAAGTATTTCCATCCCTTGAAGGGTTTAAGCAGCAGTCAAACAGAGGTAATATCGTTCCCGTCTATACTGAATTGCTCGCCGATCTAGAAACGCCTGTATCCGCTTTTCTGAAGATAAAGAAAGGGAAATGGGCGTATTTGCTTGAAAGTGTTGAAGGTGGTGAAAAATGGGGCCGTTACTCTATCCTTGGTTCCGGAGATGCGAACGTATTTCGTTCACGCGGAGAATATTTTGAGTTTTTGCGCAATGATTCGGTTTGCAGATCTGGCAGGTGTCGTGATCCCATGTGTGAGCTCGAAACCCTTTTTGAGCAGTATGCTCCTGTGATTAATGCTGCATTGCCTCGCTTTTTTGGGGGTGCTGTAGGATATTGCAGTTATGACATGGTGCGTTTTTTTGAACATCTTCCAATTTTAAAGCCCTCAGTCCATAATGCGTGGGATAGTTGTTTCATTTTTTCCGACACCCTGCTCATCTTCGATAATAAAGATCATAAAATCAAAATCATCCACAACGTTCACGTGCAAGTTGACGAAGATCTTGATTCATCTTACGCAGCCGCTTGTGAACAGATAGAGTCTATGATTCGTCTGCTTCGCGCGCCGTTGCAGTATAAGTCGCCTTCGCCTCAGATTGCTGGCATTGATCTACAGGCCAATTTTACCCGCCAAACATTTGAAGCTGCGGTACGCAAGGCGAAAGAATACGTATGCAGTGGTGATGTGATTCAGGTGGTTTTATCCCAGTGTTTCAGTGGAGAGGCCGATGTTGATCCTCTAGATATTTATCGGAGCTTGCGCACTATCAACCCCTCGCCATACATGTTTTATCTGTGCATGGATACAACCGTGGTGGTGGGAGCTTCTCCTGAAGTTTTGGTGCGTAAAGATGGCAGCAGGGTGGATGTGCGTCCTATTGCCGGAACACGCCGACGTGGTGCTACGCCGCAGGAAGATAATGAGTTGGAGCAAGAACTGCTTGCCGATCCGAAAGAAGTTGCTGAACATATCATGCTGGTCGATCTTGGACGTAACGATCTTGGGCGTATCAGTCGTGTTGGTAGCGTTGAGGTTGGCGGGTTCAAGCATATTGAGCGTTATTCGCATGTAATGCATATCGTTTCTAATGTCAGCGGTGAGCTCAGGCCTGAAATTAATGCTTTCGATACTTTACGTGCTACCTTCCCGGCTGGGACCTTAAGCGGTGCGCCTAAAATTCGAGCTATGGAAATAATTGACGAACTTGAACCGCAGCGTCGCGGCATATATGGTGGAGCCGTTGGGTATTTTTCCTATACTGGAAATATGGATATGGCTATAGCAATTCGGACGCTCCTGATCCAAGACGGAAAGATGTTTTTGCAGGCCGGTGCTGGGATAGTGGCCGATTCTGACCCAAGCGCAGAGTATGAAGAAACTATCAACAAAGCGCAGGGTGTCATGCAGGCTATCCATATGGCACGCAAGGGTTTAGTCTGATGTTGCTCATGATTGATAATTACGACTCTTTTACCTATAATCTTGTGCAGTATTTCGGAGAGCTGGGCGAAGAGGTGGTGGTGTATCGTAATGACGCCATTGATGTTGCCGATATAGAGATGCTTAAACCTGATAGGTTGGTTATTTCTCCGGGGCCGTGTGATCCTGATCATGCTGGCATATCCGTGGAGGTTGTGCGCAATTTTTCCGGTAAGATTCCCCTTCTGGGTGTATGCCTGGGTCATCAGGCCATTGGGCGCGCTTTTGGGGGAAGAATCATCCGTGCCCCTGAATTAATGCACGGTAAAACGAGCCCTATTTATCACTTTGATACAGACTTGTTTCACGCACTACCCAACCCCATCGAAGCTACTAGATATCACTCTTTAGTAGTTGATAAGCAGAGCTTGCCACCTGAACTGGTTGTGACCGCACACACACAGGATGGGACCATAATGGGGCTGGCGCATACCATGCTGCCGGTATGGGGGGTACAGTTTCATCCTGAGTCAATTATTTCCCAGGCAGGGCACGAATTGTTGCAGAATTTCCTGAAGCTAGCGGACGCAACGGAGTACAGACATGATTAAAGAGGCGATAGCTCAGGTGGTTGAAGGTGAAGACTTGAGTGAAGGAGTGATGGTTGAGGTGATGAATCAGATTATGGGGGGTGAAGTCACCCCGGCGCAGATAGCCTCATTTATAACCGCCTTACGCATGAAAGGCGAAACCGTCGAAGAGATCAGTGGCGCGGCGCGAGTTATGCGCGCACGGGCGACCCCTATTCAGGTGGGGGCAGGCGTTGGTATTGACCGTGAAGAGATTAACGTCGAACGTGAGACCATCATTGATACGTGTGGTACTGGTGGCAGTGGCACGAAAACTTTTAATGTCTCCACTACGGTTGCGATTGTTATAGCAGCTTGTGGGGTAAAAGTAGCTAAGCACGGCAATCGCAGCGTCTCGTCAGCATGTGGCAGCGCCGATGTCCTTGAGCGTTTGGGGGTAAACCTCGATGTTTCGGTAGCTACGGTTGAAAAAGCTGTAAACGAGATCAACGTCGGGTTCCTCTACGCTCCATCGTTGCACGGGGCCATGAAGTTTGCTATTGGACCCCGGCGCGAAATTGGTATCCGCACCATATTCAACACCCTTGGCCCCCTCACCAATCCGGCATCGGCCAATCGGCAAGTACTTGGTGTCTACCGCGAAGACCTAGTTGAGCCTATAGCGCACGTGCTGGTGCGTTTAGGGTGTAGGCGCGGTTTTGTGGTACACGGCCTCGATGGTATGGACGAAATAACCCTCACAACCTCGACCCGTATAGCTAGCATTATGAATGGCCAGGTTGAGGTTTCTCTGCTTGATCCAACGGAGCTTGGCTTTGAGCTCTGTGCCATGGATGATATCCGGGGTGGGGATGCAGCATGTAATGCCAAGATTGTTGAGCATATCCTCGCGGGGGAATTGGGCCCGAAACGTGACATTGTAGTATTGAATAGTGCATATGCCCTTGTTGCTGCACAGAGAGCTGACAACATTGAAGAGGGAATACGATTGGCACGCACCGCGATTGACGATGGTAGCGCGCGGGAGAAACTCGCCGCTCTCATAAGGATCACCAACACATGATACTAGATAAAATTCTGGCGCATAAAGTAGAGGAAGTGCGCAAGGCAAAGGATCAAACATCGAAGGATGAGCTTGAGCTGCGCTGTGCCAAACGCTCGGTCTGTCGCGGTTTTGAACAGCGCCTGCGCCAAGTGGCACGTGTGGGTACGGCTATTATCGCGGAAGTGAAGAAAGGCTCGCCGTCAAAAGGGTTGATCCGAGCGGACTTCGATCCGCTTGAAATAGCCAAAGGGTATGAAGAAGCCGGAGCCGCGTGCCTATCGGTCTTGACCGATGCAGAGTTTTTTCTCGGTAGTCTCGACAGCCTGGAGAGAATTTCACGCCAAGTCACCATCCCTTTGTTGCGCAAGGATTTTATCGTAGATCCGTACCAGATTTACGAAGCACGCGCCAGTGGCGCCGATGCAGTTCTGCTGATTGCGGCAGCGCTTGAAGCTGCGCAATTGGCGGATTACTACGACCTTGCTCGTGAGTTAGGATTAGATGTGCTCATGGAGGTGCATAACGAGGTGGAGCTAGAGGCAGTGCTGCAAACTCCCTGCACCTTGGTCGGGATCAATAATCGCTGTTTAAAAACTTTTGTAACAGATATCGGTGCCACCGAGCGCTTGATCCCACTCATTACCGGCTCTAGGTTGGTGGTGTCAGAAAGTGGTATAAACACCAGATCCGACATCGAAGCCCTGCAGAGTTTTGGCGCTAACGCTTTTCTGGTTGGCGAGAGCTTGATGCGGGAACCTGACTACAGGGCCAAATTGTATGAACTACGCGGCGCTAGGCAGTGTTGTGAAGATTGAGAGAACAACTGCAATGCAACCGCTTCGAGTCAGGATCAAGGTTTGTGGGATCACCTCAACGCAGGATGCCTGTGCCGCAGTCTCTGCCGGAGCCGATGCGCTTGGCTTGGTATTCTATGCTGGAAGTAAGCGCTGTGTGTCCCTTGAGCAGGCCAAGCAGATTAGTACAGCCATCCCTCCTTTTGTCACCCGGGTGGGATTGTTCGTCAATGCTGCGCCGGAACATGTTGAGTATGTAATGTCTTACTGCAAGCTGGATATAGCTCAGCTGCATGGTGATGAAACCCCTGCTCAGTGCAACATCCCTGGCGTCAGAGTGATCAAGGCTCTGCGTTTAAAAGATAGCATTGATTTCGCGGAATGCCGAGAATTTCGCGCTGCCGGAGTTGAGGCGTTTCTAGTGGATGCATGGGTGCAAGATGCCTACGGAGGTACAGGTGTTTGTGCAGCGTGGGAGCTGGCGGCGCAGCTTGCCTGCGAGCAATGTGTGATTTTGGCGGGAGGGCTGACGGCTGACAATGTTGGCGTTGCTATTCAGCAGGTCTCACCCTATGCTGTGGATGTATCCAGCGGGGTAGAATTCAGCGCTGGGGTTAAAGATGTACAAAAAATGCATGCTTTTGTTAGCGCGGTTTTGAGTGCGGGCATTGGTTCGCCTAAGCATCTTTAGAATACATGACGCTGCGCTTTCATAACAGATGTTTCCCCCCCCCTGCTGAAAAACGGATAACAGTATTTAGTTTTGTGTGCCATGTGCGTACGCGTTTCGGAGCACTGATGGTTTCATAGGAGAGTAATGATGTATACATACCCCGATGCGCACGGCAGTTTTGGCCGTTTTGGGGGGCGTTATGTGGCAGAAACTTTGATGCCAGCCCTGCTAGAACTAGAAAAAGGTTACGCTTCAGCTTGTGCTGATCCGGCCTTTGCACAAGAACTGCGCCATTATTTACATAATTACGTCGGACGTCCCAATCCGCTGTATCATGCCGAACGCCTGAGTGAGCGTCTCGGTGGAGCGCAGATTTATCTGAAACGGGAAGACTTAAATCATACAGGCTCTCACAAAGTCAACAATACCATAGGGCAGGTTCTTCTTGCGCGACGCATGGGTAAAAGCAAGGTTATCGCAGAGACTGGAGCTGGGCAGCACGGTGTAGCGACCGCTACGGTGGCCGCGCGTTTTGGGCTACAGTGTGACGTGTTCATGGGCAAAGAGGATATTGGACGCCAGTCGCTCAATGTGTTTCGCATGAAGCTGCTGGGTGCTAAGGTGCATCCAGTCAGTAGTGGTACTGCGACCTTGAAGGATGCCATGAACGATGCGCTGCGTTACTGGGTTAGCAGCGTGCGCGATACTTATTACGTGATCGGCACTGTCGCCGGTCCCCATCCGTACCCGAGGATGGTGCGCGATTTCCAGGCGGTTATTGGACGAGAGACCAGAGAGCAATTGATGCAACAGACTGGACGTCTGCCCGATGTTCTTCTTGCTTGCATCGGTGGTGGTTCTAATGCCATGGGATTGTTCTATCCGTTTGTCGATGACTTGCAGGTGCGCATGATAGGGGTGGAGGCAGCTGGGCATGGAATCGAGAGCGGTAAGCACGCGGCCAGCATTGGAGCTGGCAGCATTGGAGTCCTGCATGGCAACAAGACGTTTTTGCTCCAAAACAAAGAGGGGCAGATCAATCATGCACACTCCATCTCCGCTGGGCTTGATTATCCCGGTGTGGGCCCTGAACACGCATTGCTTCACGAGCTCAAACGAGCGGAATACGTATCGGTTACTGACACAGAAGCCCTCGCTGGTTTTAAGTTATTGAGTGAGTTGGAGGGGATTATTCCCGCCCTTGAGAGTGCCCATGCCATTGCTCAGGTAGCTAAAATGGCTCCACTGATGAAAAAAGATCAAAGCATAGTAGTGTGTTTATCCGGGCGTGGTGACAAGGATATGCATACGGTGGCTGACGCCTTTGGTGTCAACCTTTAAGGGGGATAGATGCGTTTCGAAGAACTGGACATACCCGAACAATTGCGCCGTGGCATAGCAGCCCAAGGCTTTACTGAACTGACCGCAGTGCAGGAACAAGCAATCCCCCTGGCTCTGGAGGGTAAGGATATTGCGGCGCAAGCCCAGACTGGAACAGGTAAAACGGCAGCGTTTATCATCTCCACCTATACCCGCCTCATGCGTAGTTCCAGCAAAACTGGGCGCCAACCACGTGCTCTGGTGATTGCCCCTACACGTGAACTTGTAGCGCAAATAGCCAGCGATGCTGAAGGATTATCCGCTGACAGCTCCATAACCATGAAGGCGGTGTATGGCGGGATTGACTACGATAAACAGCGCCAGGCCCTTGCTGCTGGGGTGGATGTTATTGTGGCAACCCCAGGCCGTCTTATCGATTACGCCAAGCAGAAGGTGTTTAATTTCAGCCAGATTGAAATTTTGGTTATAGACGAAGCCGACCGCATGTTCGATATGGGTTTTATCAAGGATCTGCGTTTTATTCTGCGGCGCTTACCTCCGTACGATCAGCGCCAGACCATGCTGTATTCTGCGACACTCTCACCCAGAGTAATGGAGTTGGCCTACGATTTTATGAATTCACCGGTCAAGATTCAGATTGAGCCGGAGCACTTGGCAGGCACTTCGATAGAGCAGATGGTGTATCACGTTGGGCGTACAGAAAAAATCCCGTTGCTGCTGGGGTTACTCAAAGAGCAGATGGTGGGGGGTAAGGTTATGGTGTTTGCCAATACCAAGCGCGAGACAGAATATGTTACCAGTGTCCTCAAAGAAAACGGACATAAAGCGGCGCTTATCTCCGGCGATCTGTCGCAGCCCAAGCGGATGCGGATACTGCAGGACTTTAAGGACGGCGGGGTGGATCTTCTCGTGGCCACCGACGTGGCCTCCCGCGGTATCCATATTGATGATGTAACCCATGTGGTTAATTATGATGTGCCTCAAGATCCAGAAGATTATGTGCACCGCATCGGGCGCACTGCCCGCGCTGGAGCAACAGGATTGGCGATCATGTTTGCTGATGAGGAGCTCGTATACAATCTGCCCGCTATTGAGGACTGTATCGGAAACAAGATTCCTCATGATATGCCCACCGAGGAGATGTTCTGCTGGGAATTTAAACGCCCACGGCCCCCCCAAAGACGTCCCGTTCCAACCCTGCAAGGCAAAAAAGGGAAGGGAGTTAAATCTAAAGACGCAAAAGGTAGAGGAGCTAGCGGTAGAAGTAAGCCAGCCCTCAGTCGGCGCAGAAAAAGTGTACCCAAGAATTCGGGCAAAGATTCAAGTAAATGATAGCGCCACAGATGTTGCCTGGTTTGAGCGGCTGCACACGCTGTGAGCGCCTGCATCATTTTATGGCACAGTTGAAGCCGAAAAAAGGCTTCAGCTCGCAAGATTACTGGAATCGACC
>CAYPNO010000056.1:0-11839 GCA_964411865.1 uncultured Desulfuromonas sp.
AACCAAACTTGGGCAGCACCCAGCGATTGAGCACTACCCAGACAACCACCGCAAGAACTAAAATCCAGATTGAATCCATTTTTATCTCTCCTTTAAACCGGGGAATATCCCCGTGCGTAAGCGTACAGTCCTAAAACAATAACACTGGGCATTTGACCCTGTGCAGCACAGAGTTGGATACCGAACCAAGCAGAACTTCGCGCAACTCCCCGCGATCATGACGCCCTATGATTAGCAGGGAGAACCCCTCATTATTGGCGATAGAGCAGATAACATCGCGTGGGTAACCGTGCTCCAGGCGTGGAGTTACCGCAACCCCTGCATTCTTCAGATACTCACTTTTCTCCTCTAAAAGTTTTTGCCCGGATTTAGTCGCCTGCTGCTTTATCATCTCGATCTGGAAATCTGGGATCATCCTGTAGTCCATCACCTTGACATTAACTACGTGGAGCAGGGTGATGGGGGCGGTGAATTGCTCCTTGTGCGCGATGATATTATTCAGGGTTGCTTCACTGGTGCGCCCGTCGCGGATGGGAACGAGTATCTTCATGGCGGTTCTCCCTTTTTAGTTCTAATCGATTTTTACTTAGCCCGTATAACCAAGGAGCAGACGCGGCAAGAGGAGCACCGGCTCAGGCCAGAACGTGAGCAGTAGCAGGATAGCCAGCTGAATTAGTAAAAATGGCATCACCGCACGAGAAACATACAAAATATTTCTATTCGCCACCGCTCCAGAGATAAACAAACTCACACCCAGGGGGGGAGTGCAGTAACCGATCCCCAGATTCAGGGTCATAATTAAGCCAAAGTGGAGGCTGTCGATACCGAATTTCTGCAGCAACGGCAGAAATATCGGGGTCAGGATGATGGTGGCAGAGATGATATCCATAAACATGCCGATAAACAGCAGTAAGATATTAACGATCAGTAAAAACGACCAAGTAGAGCTGAAGCTACCAACCGCTGCATTGGCGATCTGATTTGGGATCTGCTCAAAGGTTAAGTATTCGCCAAACACTGACGCACCCGCGACGATCACCAGCAGGGTCGCAGAGGTGACCGCAGAGGAGACAATAACCTGCTTAATATCGCGGAAGCGCATATCGCGGTGAATAAATAACTCCACCCCGAAGGCGTACACGCAGGCAACTATCGCAGCTTCGTTAGCGGTGAAAAACCCGGAATAGATGCCGCCGAAGATTATCACTGGAAGCAAAAGCGCCCAGATGCTCTCGCGCAGCACCGCAAGAACCTCGCGTACCTTGGGGCGAGGACCACGCTCCATCCCCAGGTTTTTGCACTTAATCCAGGCGTACAGCGACATCGCCGCCATAATGAGAAATCCGGGGATAAACCCGGTGAGGAATAGCGCCTCAAGGGAGTCGGTGGTAATCATCGCATAGAGGATCATAGCGATGGAGGGAGGGATAATCACCCCCAGAATGGGCGCGGTGCTCATAACCCCGATGCTGAACTTTTCATCGTAATTGTTTTCGATTAGGGCTGGAATCATAAAGCCGCCGATAGCTACCACCGTAGCGACCGTGGAACCGGATATCGCACCGAAAAATCCGCACGCCAGAATTCCCGCCATCGCCAACCCTCCCGGCAGGAACCCAACCATGACATTGGCGGTTTTAATCAGTTTTTGCACAATCGAGCCGGTGGTCATGATGTTGCCGCACAACACAAAAAACAGCACCACAATCAGGGCGAACTTGTCCATGCTGCGGTACAGAATTTCCATGGTTATTTCAGGATTAAGCCCCACAATCAGGGTGAGGCCGGCCAGACCGGTAAAAAACAGCGCCATGAACACCGGAACCGTAGCCGCCATAGACCCAAGGAGCAGCGCGAGGATAAGGAGCTGTGAGCTATCCATGCTTCAACTCCTCTGCAGCCACAGCAATGGGTTCGGGTTCATCACTCCCAAACAGATCCTCCCACATCACCAGCAGGACACGGATAAACATCATGCACCCGACCAAGGGAAGAACGGCGTAAAAATACCACTCCGGTATCTGTAGGGTCGCAGTCGTTGCATATTCATCCGCGTACACCATCTTCAGCAGCCCCCAACCGAGCCAGATCAGAAAAAAGGAAAACACCAAGCTGGCAAGATGGCTGACGCAGTTGAAAAACTTTCGGGTTACCGGAATAATCTGCGACATGGCATCTACGCGGATGAGAGAGCGGCGGCGGACCGCAGCGCTGCAGCCGATGTAGGTGCAGAAAAATATGGATTTGCGGATCACCTCGTCAGACCAGTATAAATTGATGCTGGTGGTCTTGCGCAAAATAATATTCGCCAGCCCGGAAATCAGGGCAATGGACACCATCCCTACCAGCGACCAATCTTCCACAGCCCCCAGTGTTTTGTCGATAATCCGAAATGTTTTTTTCATGGCATAATTCCGTTACCTGCTCAGACAGGCGACCGCAGCGCGGGCGCGCATAAAGGGTGAGGAAAGAAATTAAACTACAGCACTCTAGGCACCAAACAGCTATGGCCGGAGCGAATCCTCCAGCCATAGCTGTTTTGATGTATTAAAGAACGTACCCCAGGCTAAGGAAAACGCCAGGTGTGGTTTAATCGTCGGTGTTTTCGAGGATGGCGCGTACCCTGGCCAGGTAGTCAACTCCAATTTTTTGCTCCCAGCTTTTATACACCGGTGCAGCACGTTCTACAAGGGTTTGCTTTTCCATCGCATCCAGGCGGAAAAAGGTTACCCCCTTTTGTTGCGCCGCCAATATCTGCTCCTGCTGCTGACGCTGTGTGCGCTGACGTGTGTCCGCACTCTCCTCTGCGACGATGCGCAAAAAGATGGAACGCAGATCTTCAGGGAGCTTGTTAAGCCAACGTTCACTGCACATATGGACAAACAGTCCTTGCGCGTAGTTGACCTGGGTAAAGAACGTTGCGATCTCAAATTTCTTAGTGATATTACACACAATAGGACTGTGATCCAAGCCGGTGATAACCCCGGTCTGGAGCGCCTGCGGTACATCCGGCCACGGCAATACAGTAAATTTAAGCCCCCACGCTTTGTATAGATCGGTATTGACTGGCGCCTCTGCGATGCGAAAATTCACCTTCTGTGCTTCAGCGATGGTTTGCACCGGTGTAGTGGTCGCCCATCCGTAGGGGCCGTATCCGGTGAGGTCGAGGACCCTGACCCCCTGGCTCAATCCAGCAGTGCTGAACGGTTCGAATAACTCCGGGGTAGAACGAAAACGCTCCAGCTTCTCAAAGCTATCCACCACAAAGGGGAGATTCACTATTCCAAGTTTGGGCGCGATATTCGCTGCCGCGACAGATGAACACAACACCCCTTGAATCGCACCCATTTTCAGCTTACGCAGCACATCCTTCTCACCGCCGAGTTGAGACAGGGGGCGAAAGTCGACAAACAAACGTCCGTCGGTTTCTTGCCACACGCGATCACGAATCCTATACCCGACCCCAACCCCTTCTATGGCAGGGTGGGAGACATTGGATAAGATGTAGGTGAATTGTGCCCCTTCCGGGTCAAAGGCCGGGGCCCATGAATTAACGTTTGAATTGGCCTGCGCCGGGGCGCTCCAGATGGCAAGGGTAAAAACAGCGCATACGCAGAAATGAAGCAAAGGGATAAACACTCTCGACACGATAAAATCCTTTATTGGTTAATTTATGTGGGCAAAGGCAGGCTGCGGAATAGACATATCCGGATATACGCACATATCCGCTTTGACGCTTAACACGTATCCATACCAAGAGATGGGAGGATAAGAAAGAAAGGGATCGATATGCAGGGGAATATTGGATGAATTTTGTCGTAATGAAATTAAAGTTTCAAGTTAGGATACCCGCCCGGCGCACTCCGTTTGTTCAAAGAGCGCGCCGGGTTGGCGCTGGAGCATCTTCGTCTGCGCTACCTGCCGAACATTCTTACTTCAAAGAACTACGGACTAGATCCAGGTAAGTACTGCCGATGCGTTCCCCCCATTTCTTGTATACCGGCGCGGCCAGCTCAATTAACGTAGCTTTGTCGGCGGCGCTGAGCTCAAAGAACTGGACTCCGGCTTGCTGTGCCGCCTCTATCTGAGCTTGTTGCTGTAGATCCGTATTGGTTCTGGCTTTGGCGCTTTCTTCCTCAATCACCATCAAAAGGATCTCACGCAGATCCTCTGGCAACTGTTCGAGCCAGCGTCGGTTAACCATGTGGATATACAGACCTTGAGTGTAGTTGACTTTAGTGAAGAATTTGGCCACATCGAATTTTTTGGTGATACTGCATACTATCGGGGTATGATCCAACCCGTCTATAACCCCGGTCTGGAGTGCCTGTGGCACATCAGGCCAGGGCATAACGGTAAATTTCAGATTCCAAGCCTTGTAAATATCGGTATTAACAGGAGCCTGAGCAATCCTGAAATTGACTGGTTTAGCCTCGCTAAGATTGCGTACC
The DNA here is from genome assembly GCA_964411865.1 of uncultured Desulfuromonas sp. Taxonomy (GTDB): domain Bacteria; phylum Desulfobacterota; class Desulfuromonadia; order Desulfuromonadales; family Desulfuromonadaceae; genus JAIVHC01. Next base: position 4,452 of record CAYPNO010000056.1, read on the forward strand.
GGGGTAGTAGTGCCCCAGCCGTAGCTGCCGTAGCCGGTGAAATCTACCACTTTTATCCCTTGGCGCATGGCGGCATTGCTGAAGGGGGCGAATAGTTCTGGGGTGGTGCGGAATTGTTCCAGTTTTTCACTGGTATCGAGAATATACGGCAGATTGACAATTCCAAGCTCAGGTGCAACCCCGGCAGCAGCTACCGAAGAACACAACATCCCCTGCACTGCCCCCATCTTCAGCTTGCGTATAACATCTTTCTCCCCCCCGAGCTGCGCCAGCGGGCGAAAATCGACATACATGCGCCCTTCGCTCAAGGCCCAGACGCGATCGCGTATTTTAAAGCCTACCCCGATACCGGCAATAGAAGGGTGATCGACATTGGATAAGATGTAGGTGTATTTCGCTCCAGAAGGGTCAAACGCGGGCTTCCAATCTTTCAGGCTGGTCAAATCACCTGCAAAAGAGCTGGTGAAAAAGGTGAAACAGGCAATAGCACTTATGCATAAGTGCTTCAAGCATCGGCATAACATATGATTTCTCCCTATGGAATCAGCTAAGTATCAAGTATAATCCTGATACTTGAACGGAACTCACGTAGCAGGTAAACTAACCAGTTGAGGTGTTTGAGGTCAAGTATATATGTACATACATGCGTACATATATGCTTTTTTACGGTGCCATTTATCCTGACCTTCCTATGGGTGGCCTGTATTTTGCTTGAGTATTTTTCTTGTTTATCGTTGATATGTAGTGTGTATGAGCTGGGATAGAAAAATGTGATTGGTTCTTACAGCCACCATCCCTGCGTGTGACGATGGCGCAACCCCATAAATGGATAGAGGAGCTAAAGAATGCCGCAGATCAAACAGAATAAGGGGATTTTACTCGAAGCTGGAACCAATGAGTTTGAAATTCTCGAGTACTACCTGTATGGGCAATCGTTTGGAATCAATGTGCACAAGTTGCGTGAAATTATTCCCTACAACAGTTCCGAGCTCACCCGTATTCCTGAATCACACCCATCGGTTATGGGAACCCTGCTGCTGCGTGGTTCCACCATCTCGCTGATCAATTTAGCTGCCCACTTAGGCAAAGCAGAAACAGCAACGAAGGAGCCCCAAGTCGATAAAGGTTCAGCGCTGCTGACAGAGCATCGCCCGGTGGTATTGGTGTGTGAATTTAACAACGATGTAATTGCCTTTTTAGTCGATGGGGTAGATCAAATTCATCGCCTATCCTGGGCAGTGGTAAAACCGATGGACCAGTTTTTCGAGACCTATCATCCCCGCTTTACCGGCAGCGTCACCATCGCGCAGCGCGATATTTTGATAGTGGATATGGAGCATATAACCTACGAAATCTTTAACGATGGGCGTCACTACGAAAGCAGTGAAGCAGAAAAAGACTCCATGCAGCAAGATAAGGTGGACAGTCGTGGAGAGGCAAAACTATTCTTTGCGGAGGACTCCAGCATTATCCGCCAGGGGATTTTGACGGTGCTGCGCAATGCCGGCTATGTTCAGGTTGAAGGCTTTGGCAACGGTAAGTTGTGTATGGAGGCGCTGTTGCGAGCTAAAGAGCAGAATGCTTTACCTATCTTGGTCGTTTCCGACATTGAGATGCCCGAGCTGGATGGGTTGTCGTTATGTAAACGGATAAAAAACGATCCGGTGTTGAAAAACATCAGCGTCGTCATCTATTCGAGCCTTATCAATGACAACACCTCGCATAAATGTGAAGAGGTGGGAGCCGACGCCTATATCAGTAAGCCTGACGTCACCAAGGTGGTGCATTTGGTAGATCAGTTCTGCCTCAACACTGGCGTAAAAGCGAAGCTCTGATGTGCATATGGAAACAGCATAAATTTCAGGATGGACACCGTCAATGCCCTGTCTCTCAGCCAGCACGGCGCCCCTGTTTGACACCCACTGCCATTGTGGCTTGGTGCTCAACGCACATCCGCCACCCCAACCAGGGTGCTGTGAACTTATCGCCAGCGTAGAGCTGAGCCACTGGCACACGTTACCCCCGCTGCTTGAGGGCAAAACCCACCGCGTGGGGGCGCTTGGGCTTCATCCTCGGTTTGCCCGGCAGTGGGAGCCCTCCTGTGCAGCGCGTTTAGAGGAGTTGCTGCACCAGCCAGAGATTGTCGCCGTAGGCGAAGTGGGGCTGGACCCGGATGCCGGCGCAGCGCTGGAAGTGCAGGAGCAGGTGCTGCGCGTCCAGATTCGCCTTGCGCTCAAGGTAAAGAAACCCCTGATACTGCATATAAATAGAGGTTATCCACGTATGTTGGAGATCCTGCACCAGGAACAAGCACAGCAGGTGGGTGGAGTGGTGCACGCCTTCAGCGCTGGCGCCAACATTGGCCATGACTTTATCCGCCAGGGATTTTACCTCGGGATGGGGCCGCTGCTGCTCCATCCGCGTGCGCGCAAGTTGCCCGCTGCGCTGCGCCATCTGCCCCTTGATCGCCTTCTCCTCGAAACCGACGCGCAAGGGGGGATGGAGGGCTATACCACCCCGGCTCAGCGCACGAAAGTGTTGTTCGCCATCGTTCATCGTCTGGCAGAAATCAACGCAGAAACCCCTACCCGTATTTGTCAGCAAATGTGGCACAATAGCCGGAATCTGTTTCTGCTTCCTGAACCAACCTCCCACCACAAGGAGTTATCCTGAATATGCCGGAGAGCAACGCAGAATCCTTTGAACGACTGCAGTTACTCGCCGGAACTCGCCATGTTGAGCAGATGGGAAAACGCAGCGCCACGGTTTTAGGCCTCGGTGGAGTGGGCAGCTATGTGGTGGAAGCGCTAGTGCGCGGTGGAATTGGAAATATAACCGTGATAGACCCCGATACCAGTGCCCGTGGTAACATCAACCGTCAACTCTACGCCTTGCACGCCGATATCGGAGTGCCAAAAGTCGAACTTGCAGCGCGGCGCTGTTACGCCATCAATCCGCAGTTAAATATCACCCCCCTCCAGATGAACTATTGCGATGCGACCGCGCAGCATATCCTCGCCATCCCCACCGACTACGTATTTGACTGCATCGACTCCATCTCCGCCAAAATTGATTTAATTGAACGCTGCGTAAACGCCAGAATTCCGCTAATTTCATCCATGGGCGCGGGCAATAAAACCGACCCAAGCCAGATAAAAGTCGATGATATCTTTTCCACCTCCATTTGCCGCTTAGCGCGCATTATTCGCAAAGAACTCCGCCGTCGCTACGTAGATGCCGCCGTGCCGGTGGTGTATTCCACCGAAGAGTTCCGCCTCTTACACCAAGCCCCCGCACAACGCCGTATCGGCTCCGATTGGAGCAAAGCCCCCCTTGGAACCTGCTCCTATATCCCCCCACTATTCGGGTATGCGATGGCAGGGCACATTCTGCAGCAGTGGATAAAGCAAGATATGGCCTGAATTCTGCTTCATCTGCACCCATCCTTGATGGGGACAGCGTTACACCCCTTTGCCCGTCACCCTAGGCTAATAATCTGCTAACTGTTTGTTTTTAACACACTAAATGCAAACTATTAGTTGTTGTTTGTTGCTTTACGTCAGAGCGATAGCCTATAGTAGCAAAGGTTATATAAATGAACTGTATCAGCGTGGAATAGAACAATAAAACAGCTACTGTAATCAGTTGGAGAAGGAGGGTATTCTGTTGTGACTCACACAATGCCGTCTCCTAAAAACTTCGGCAATACGAGGCCTGAATTCAAGAGGCTAATAAACATTAGCCACAAGGGAATGTATGACACAGGGTAGAATATTAAGGATTTTATGGCCTGTAGCGATTCTTCTTTGGAGTGGTTTTATTGCTCTGCTGGGGGTGGAACAGTATCGAAGTCATGATTCTCTCGTAGTTGCAATGGCTACAGCCGAAGCCAAGGGGAGCTACAATAAAGATCTGGTCTACCGGCGCTGGGTTGCAAAACAGGGCGGAGTCTATGTGTCTGTCAGTGAATACACCCCCCCCAATCCATACCTTGCGCTCCCTCAGCGCGACATAACCACCACCACCGGGCAACAGCTTACCCTGATCAACCCGGCCTACATGACCCGCCAAGTTTACCAAATGGCTGCCGAACAATATGGCAGCTATGGGCATATAACCAGCTTAAACCCCATTCGCCCGGAAAATTTTGCCGATGAATGGGAGACCAGTTGCCTCCAAGCATTTCATGCTGGAGAGGTGGAGATCAGCGCGGAGGAGTTGATAAACGGCGAGAGTTATTTGCGTTATATGCGCTCCATGGTGACCGAAGAGAGTTGTTTGAAATGCCACGCTGACCAGGATTATAAACTCGGTGAGGTTCGTGGCGGCATCAGCATTTCTGTCCCGTTGCAAAAATATAGAGAAGCGCAAAGCGCACTTTTTGAACTCACAGTTAAACAGTTAATAGTGCTTTGGGCTTTGGGGATGGCGTTTTTTCTTTATTTTCGCCGTGCCGTTCTTTGCCAGATAGCCACCATCGAGGATGCTCAACTCAGGGCAGAATATTCCGAAAGAAAATATCACTTAATTTTTGATGAGATGGACATCGGCTTTACCCTGATCGATCTGACAACCCGTAAGCGCGTTGAGTGTAATAAGCATTTTGCCGAATTGGCGGGGAGCAGCCCCGAGCAATTAATCGCTCAGGGACAAGATCTGTTCTCCATTAAGTGCGGCCAAAAACCAGCGGATATACCCTATTACGAATATTTGCGCGAATCCGCGGGGAAAACTATCAGCGCAGCCTTGACCCGTAGCGATGGAGAAATAAAAACCGTAGAGATTCAAGCACAACCGATAAGCATGGAAGGGCAGGATTTTCTCCTGTGTATGGTAGTGGATGTAACCGAGCACAAGATGTTGGAACGACAGTCCTTCCGCTTGCGCTGCGCCATTGATCAATGCCCGGTAGCGGTGCTTTTGACCGATACCAACGGGGCACCAATATACGTCAATAGTTATTTTACTGCTAAAAAAGGCTACACCCTGGCGGACTGCCAGAATCCGGACAACCATTTTTTGCCGTTGGCGCAGGCTTTGGTTAAAAATAACTTCACAGATTTGGATGGCACTACTGACAACTTAAGTTGGATCGAAGAACGGGAAGCTCAGTGTAAAGACGGCTCAACGTACTGGGAGCGCATCACCTTTTCTCCTGTCCTTGATAGTGATGGTCAGGTTTCTTACTACCTTATTCTTGGCGAAGATATTTCGGCGGAAAAAGACAGCGCGCTTCAGTTTGCATTTCAAGCGACGCACGATCAGCTTACCGGACTTGGCAACCGCCTCCTGCTTCAAGAGCGGGTGTGTCAAGTAATGGAGCAGATCCAACAGAGTCACCAAGTGGCATGGTTACTTATGTTTGATATTGACCGTTTCAAGGTTGTAAACGATAGCCTCGGGCATGAAACGGGGGATCACCTGTTGAAAATTATTGCTCAGCGCCTGCAAAAGCTTGTTGACCCCAATGACGTGGCAATAAGACTGGGTGGAGATGAATTTGCTATCTTTGTTACAGAAAATGTCGATCTTGCCCAGATTAAAGAGTTCGCTCACAAAGTTCAATCAACTGTTTCCGCGCCCATGTCTATCAATGACTACTCTATCATTGTAACTGCAAGTATCGGCATCTGCTCTATTCCTATGCAAGCGCGTAATCACGAAGAGTTGATCCGCTTTACGGATATCGCGATGTACCGCGCCAAAGAGAACGGGGATTGTGTTTGTTTCTACGCAGAGATGATGGAAGACGATGTTGTAGAAATGATGCAAATAGAATCAGAATTGCGCGCAGTTCTGCATAACGGCGGACTGGAGGTTTATTACCAACCGAAGGTAAATACCAAGAGCAAACAAATCCAAGGGTATGAGGCATTGTTGCGCTGGAAACATCCACAAAAAGGGATGATCTCCCCTGCGGCGTTTATTCCTATAGCGGAACAAACGGGTCTGATTGTAGAAATTGGCAAATGGGTATTGAAAAACGTGTGCCAACAAATCAGCTCCTGGCAGAAAGCTGGTCTGCGCGTTGACCCCGTTGCCGTGAACCTTTCGGCAAAAGAGTTTGAAAACACCTCATTGCTGGCGGATATAAAAGCCATCCTCGCCTCCAGCGGTGTCGATCCTAAGTATCTCGAATTTGAGATAACCGAGGGCACTATTATGCGCAACCCGGATATGACGATAAAAATAATCAACGAAATGAAAAGTCTAGGCTTTAAAGTAGCTCTAGATGATTTTGGCACCGGCTACTCATCCCTTAATTACTTGAGTAGATTCCCCTTAGATTACCTGAAAATTGATCGTTCCTTTATCGATAACCTGACACAAGATGACAGCGCCGATGCCGTCGCGGATTCGATAGTAGCCATAGCGCATAAATTAGGTATGCAGGCGATTGCAGAAGGGGTTGAGACTGTTGAACAGTTGGGCTTCCTCGACGAGATTGACTGTGATTTTATTCAGGGATATTACTTTTATCGCCCCATGCCGGCAAGCGATTTAGAAGCGCTGCTCCTGCCATCAAAGTAAGCATAAAGGCAGTGGTGTTTCGTTTTGTGCTACGGTGAATTGGTGCGGTGCGGGAGCACGCGGTGCGTTCCTTGTCTAAGGCAAAATGCCCGGGTAGGAACTAACGCTAAACATTATACCCGGTTCTGCCGATACTGGCTGAAAGAAATCGCCGGTGGAAACTCCGTCAATTACTATAGGATTACAGCCCTCCCGCTTTGAAATCCAAACATCAATCAGGTAGAGCAATGACCCAAAACATACAACACACACCCTCTGGTGCGGAGCAACCTGCCGACACCGTCACCCTCGATATATTACCGCAATCGTTCCGAAATGAGATTTTTGAGAACAATCTGCGTTTCTTCCAGCAATCATACCTCCAGATTTACAACGCTGTCGTACAGCATAAGTGCAAAATGTACTGGCTGTGCTGCAGCCCGGATGGAAGCCCCAACATTCTTCATTTAAAAACCCAAAAACCTATCTACACCATTTTCAATACTCAGGATCTAATCAAAAACATCGATACCAATATTGAAGCCATGTATGCCAGGGCACAAATAACGGATACATTTGTTGGAGGCAATGACGAGAGATGGAAAAAGAATAATCCTATTCAGTTCGGAATGGTGAACAAGCTTTTTGAAACTGAGCACAGTACATTCAAACATCACAATCTATCTGTTGGAAACCTATCTGGATTGAACAATTTCAGGGGGGACTACATCCCACTGGTGCGCGTATACGGGATAGGCCTGGGCTACCACCTGACTGAAATGATCAGGCTAAAAGAGATAAGTTACATGTCGATATATGAACCAAACCTGGACCTTTTTTATACGTCCCTTTTCACCACCCCCTGGGCGTTGATTTTT
>CAYPNO010000057.1:0-9371 GCA_964411865.1 uncultured Desulfuromonas sp.
ACTACACTATCGCAGCGGATCTTCTCCGGCGCCATTCCACCCTGGATATTACGCACTTCCCCGTAGTTGAGTTTTCCGAAGGTTCGATGTTCTGGGCCCGCACTGAATCCCTGCGCGACTTTTTACGCCTGCCCCTGAGCTGGCACGACTTTCCCGCAGAGCCGATCCCTGCCGATGGCACCATCGCCCATGCGCTCGAACGCCTGCTCCTGATTTTTGCCCATAGCGCCCAAGGTGACTTCTACCGCCTGCATAAAGGGGATTCGATCCCCGATTACCGCGCGTACGAAGCGCAGCACGATTATTCCGCACAGATTTGTCCCGACATCAAAGTGCTTAGCTACTATCTGCCCCAATTTCATCCCATTCCCGAAAATGATGCCTGGCATGGCGAAGGCTTTACCGAATGGACCAACGTGCGCCGCGCCAATCCCCTGTTTGCAGGGCACTATCAACAACATATCCCCCATGCGGATATCGGTTATTATGTGCTCGACACCCCCGCGACCCTGCATAAACAAGCACAAATGATGCACAAGGGCGGAGTTCACGCGCAGATTTTCTATCACTACTGGTTCAGCGGTAAACTGATTCTGGAGCAGCCCGCCAGGATGCTGCTGGATAATCCAGCTATCGCTATGCCGTTTTGCTTCTGCTGGGCGAATGAGAACTGGACGCGGCGCTGGGATGGCAACGATGAAGATGTGCTCCTGAGCCAGAACTACTCCGCAGAGGACGCCCGCGCCTTTATCCGGTATCTGCTCCCGTTTTTCCACGACCAGCGTTACCTGCGCGTTGAGCAGCGCCCGGTACTGTTTGTGTACCGTCCCGACAGCATCCCCGACCCCGCCATCTATCTGGCGGTATGGGAGGAGGAGTGCCGCGCCGCCGGGCTGGAGCCACCCTATGTCACCGCCGTCCTCACCCGGGGTGCCACCGACCCGCGCACCTACGGCATGGATGCCGGAGTTGAACGCCCCCTGCACGATTGGACTGACGGAGCCGTCCCCGACATCAGCGCCCAGCTCCAAGCGTATACGCCCATGCACGGCAGCGTCCTCGATTATGCCGAAGTAGCCGCCCACTACGCCGCCCAACAGGATGCCAGAGAATATCCGTGGTTCCGCTCCCTTATGCCCATCTGGGACAACACCGCCCGCTATGGAGCCAAAGCCTTAATGCTCCACGGCAGCACCCCCGCACTGTTTTCCCGCTGGCTCGAAGCCAGCATCCGATTCACCCGCGCCACATTGCCTGAAGACCGGCGCTTTGTCGTGGTCAACGCCTGGAACGAATGGGCCGAAGGTGCCCACCTCGAACCCGATACCCGCTACGGCTATGCCTATCTCAACGCAGTGGGGCGCACCCTGGCTGGGGGAGAATATGGCGATACGGTCAACACCCGCACCTCTATCCCCACGACCTTGCATCTGTATATTGATATTGTACCCGAGGCTCTCGCAATCCTCCAAAGCGACACTCGTCTGCGCGAACGCTTCGCCACCTGTTTAAGCCATACACAAATTTTAACCCACTGTAGCTTCAGCCTGTGCTCAACAGAGGTTGCCCAGCTGCTTCCGCCTGAATTGCGCCAGCAGAGTATTCAGCCGTCAGCATCACTTGACTACACCCTCCAGTTCCGCCGGATCGCCGTGTTTTCACCCACCTTGGTTGAAAACATGCTCCTAAGTGCGCTCAATGCACCTGGTTCAGTGGTGGTGTCCAACTCTTATGCTAGCTTTACCCCGCTGTACAATCCTACTGAAAACTGTTCGATAGAGCCAACCAGCACCTTCGAGGCGCCTGTACTGCTGTTTCCCATGCAGAATGTCTCCACTTATAAAAACTACCGCCTGTGTCCCAATGCGCACAGCGTAGTAATTACCCCCGATACCCGCAGCTCCGATCCGTTGCCGCAGGTAACCACCATCCTGCGCTTCCACCGCGCCGGTGATATCGCACTGCTTCAGAACGCACTATATTGCCTCGCCGCTATGCGCGATTGCATAGTTACCCCCTTGCTTGCGCTACAGAACCTTACCAGTGCCCAGAGCGCCGAGCTCAAAGCTATGCTTGCCCAATTACCCTGGGCCGCCGGACGCCAGGCTCGCATCCTCCATTTCAGCTCTCCCGCTGAAAATGCCGATCTGCGCGCCCAAATGCTCACCGAAGCACTGCAAGCGGTCACCACCCGCTACGCCGCCTTCCTCGACTACGATGATCTGCTCATGCCCCATGCCTACTCCTGGCTACTCGAACGCCTGCAGCGGAGTTCCAAAGCTGTAACCTTCGGGCGCGTATACTCCACCACCTTCGACCCGGCCACCGGTGTCCTGTCGCAGCGGCGCAAGGAGTTTGTTCGTGGCGCTACTTACGATGATTTCCTGTATTGCAATCATGCCCCCCTGCACAGTTTCATGCTCGATCTAAGCAAGCTCGACCTTACCGAACTTACCTATATCGACGGACAGCAATATCTCGAAGATTACTACCTGACCCTCCAGCTGTTTACCCGCACCAACACCGACTGGGACAGCCTGAAGAAAAATATCTACATTGGCGATTATCTCCACTCCGGTACCGGCGTCAACACCCTGGCATCAGGGAGTGATGAACATCATCATGCAGTGGTTGAAAGCCCTGCATATCGCACCAGTCTGGAGCATATCAACCAATTGCGTGCAACACTTGCCTTCCCCCCTATGAAATAGGGGGGATTGAGGGGTCCTTGCTACGGTGGTGGGTTTTGCGAACACGGTCAATTCGTGAATTGCCCCTACGGTACATGGATGTGCCAATGCGGGGCAAATTCACCACCAATGGCGGTATACCCTCGTAGGGGCACCCCCCTGTGGGTGCCCTGGTTCAACATTGCAGCTACACAACCTATGGAACGGGCAGGCACGGGGGCCTGCCCCTACGGTGGGTTTTGCGGCATGAGTAGGGGGTGCTTCACGAATCGCCCTTGCCACTATCCATACACGCAAATCCATGTTATAACCGCCCATTACCCACGCATGCACGCCTCAATTCACCCAAGCCTTGCCAGATAAAAAACGCGGAACCGCCATGACAACCGCCCCTGCGCGTACAATCATACTGCTGATACTCCTGCTTCTACCCGTGTCCCACGGAGCTGCCATGCAGAACGATAGTATTGCCGTTCTCATTTCGCGAGAGATCAGCCCCTATATAGATGCGGTTCAGGGCCTCGAAGCCAGCCTGCGCAATCTCGAAGTCAATCGTTTCTTTCTCGACGAACGCGGGCGCCCCTACAGCCTTGTCTCCAGCGGCCTTGGGCTTGAACCCGAAGCCTACAGCGCCATCGTCGCCGTCGGCCCCGAGGCGCTACGCTACCTGCAGCCCCGTACCGGTGTGGTGCCGCTGCTGTACGCTATGGTGCTAAACCCCGAGAATGTTATCGATCCGGCCTATCCGCAGCCCTGCGGGGTCAGCCTCAATATCCCCGTCGCCACCCACCTGCACGCCATCAAACAGCTCATGCCCCGGCTCCACAGCCTCGGGGTGCTGTTCGATCCAGCCAACAACGCAGATTGGTTCCGCCACGCCCGGGTCAGCGCCGCAGAGTTGAACATCGAACTCGTCTCCCTCCAGGTAACCCAGGTTGGCGCCCGCATCTCCATCATTGGCGATTTTAACCACCTCGATGCCCTGTTGTTTATCCCGGATAAATCGATCATCTCCAAAGTGGTGATCCAGCACGTTATCAAACAAGCCGCCGCGCGCGGGGTGCCGGTAATTGGCTACAACAGTTTTTTTTACGCCAGCGGCGCCGCCGCAGTATTTTCGGTCGATTACACCAGGGTAGGGGAGCAGACCGCCACCTTAGTAAATCATGCCCTCACCAACGGTAGCTGCACTGCGCAACTCCCCCCGGAGTTCAGCACCCGCACCAACGAAATTGTGCAAAACTCGCTTAAACAGTATCGTAACCCCAAGCGTGAACCCTAGGTATGCATATGGCTTCGAGTACAGAAAACTCACATACCTTCATTCGCCCCCTGCTGATACAACTGGGGCACCTGCGCCAATATCTCGCGCGCCGCACCGGGCTGCACTCCATCCAGGGGCGCTTGATTGCCATTGCATTCATGTTTATAATCGGCACCAGCGTCACCATGGGGATCACCAGCTATCACTTCACCGCCTCCTTCGAGCGCCAGCGCTTTCACGAGCACTTCAACCTGCTGGCGGGCTACATGGCCAACAACGCCGAACTCGGGGTGATGATCGGCGATACCGAGATGCTTGAGCGGATCAGCGCTGGGATGCTGCTGGTCAAAGATGTGCAGAGTGTCGCCATCTTCGATGCCGGCGGCGCAGAGCTAATCAGCAAAGGGGAGCACTCCAGCGCAGAATATGGCACCGCCGTCGCCCCCATAAAATCTCAGGTGATGGACGAAGCCGCCCTGTTCTCCCACACCTCGGCAGCAGAACAACCCTTAGGTGAGGTGAAGCTCAGCTACTCCCTCAGCGGCCTGTACGAGCTTCAACGCCTGCTGGCACACAAATACGCCCTGATTTCCCTGGTGCTCTCCCTCGCGCCCGTCGCCATGTACTGGATGCTCGCCCGCGCCATCAACGCCCCGCTCAAACAGCTGGTGAAGCTCGCGCGTCAGGTGGGGCGCGGCAACATGGATGTCCGCGCCAAAGGGGGAACCCTGCTCGAAACCCGCACCTTGGCCCACGCCATCAACGAAATGCTCGAAACCTTAGAAGAGCGCCGGCGCGAAATACAGCACACCAACGCCGCCATGGCGCGCCAGCAGGTGCTTGCCGAGGTGGGTAAGTTCTCCATGATTGTCGCCCACGAAATAAAAAACCCCCTTGCGGTTATCAAAGGCTCCATGGATATCCTCGCCCGCCCGGAACGCACCAGCCCCGAAATTCAGGCGCGCATGGTGGGGTATATCAACGACGAAGTTCAGCGCATGAACAAACTCATCGAAGACTTCCTCATGTTCTCCCGCCCGCGCGATCCAGATTTCAGACCAATCGAAGCCGACGAACTCGTAACCCGAATGCTGCATAAAATCGCCCTGATTGACCGCACCATCGGCATCGACAAGCAGCTCCAGCCCGAAGCTGTAACCCGCATCCTCGAATGTGATATCATCCAGTTCGAGCGCGCCCTGCTGAACGTAGTGCGCAACGCCATCGAAGCCTCCAAAGCAGCCGCCAAGGTAACCGTCGCCGTGCGCAGCGACACCAGCTTCCTTAGCTTCAGCATCTCCGATGGCGGCGCCGGCATCAACACCGCCAACGCCCAGCGCATGTTCGATCCATTTTTCAGCACCAAAGCCAAGGGGACCGGTCTCGGCCTTGCCTTGGTTAAAGAGGTGATAGCCGCACATAAAGGTTTGATTAAAGTACATAACATCCCGACAGGGGGCGCATGTTTTACCCTGCAACTCCCGTTAAGCGCCGCGCAGCATAAACGAGACACAGCACAAACAGTTTCCGTACAACCAGAAACGCAAAAAGACACGAAACACACAAGACTAGAAGTTTAAAGGATAACGCAATGGCAAAAATACTCCTGGTAGATGACGAAGAACGCATAACCGATATCCTCGCGATCATGCTCGAAGGGGCAGGGCACCAGACCTTTTGCGCCCTTAGCGGCAAAGCTGCCCTCGAAGTGCTCAGCGGCGAACCCATCGACGTCGTGGTCTCCGATATCTGTATGGACGAGATGGACGGCATCAGCCTGCTCAAACATATCCGCGCCCACAACCTCGGCTGCCCCGTCATCTTCATCACCGCCTATGGCACTGTGGAATCTGCGGTCAACGCCCTGCGCCTCGGCGCGGTCGATTATCTGGTCAAACCCTTCAACGAGCAGGATGTCACCCTCGCCATCGAGCGCGCCCTCGGCATCCGCTCCATCCTGAGCGAAAATGCCCAGCTGCGCAGCCAGCAGCGGCGCAACAAGTATTCTGCCGCCGTATTTGTCTCCCCCGCCATGCAGCAGATGCGCAAAATGGCCGACAAGGTAGCCCCCAGCGATGCCACCGTCCTCCTCACCGGCGAATCTGGCAGCGGTAAAGAGGTGATGGCGCGCTACATCCACCATGTGCGTAAACAAGGGCAGTTTGTCGCCCTCAACTGCGCCGCCATCCCCCCCGGATTGCTCGAAGCCGAACTCTTCGGCCACGAAAAAGGAGCCTTCACCGGGGCGGATAAAAATCGCGCCGGCAAATTTGAATTCGCCGGCAACGGCACCCTGTTTCTCGACGAAATAGGGGAGATGCCCCTCGACGCCCAGACCAAGCTGCTGCGCGCCATTCAAGAGAAAAGCATCCAACGGGTCGGCAGCAACAAAGAGATCTCCGTCACCTGCCGCCTGATCTGCGCCACCAACAAAGACCTCCAGCAAAAAGTGAGCAGCGGCGCCTTCCGCGAAGACCTCTACTACCGTCTCGCCGTGTTCCCCATCCATCTACCGCCGCTGCGCGAGCGTCGCGCCGACATCGTCCACTTGGTGAATCACTGCCTGCACAAACTCGGTGCCCTCCCCAAAGAGGGGGAGACCATCACCCCCGCCGCGCGCCAAATGCTGGAGCAATACCCCTGGCCCGGCAACATCCGCGAGCTGTTTAATGCGGTGGAACGCGCCGTAATTATGAAGAGCGCCCCCGGCCCCTTAAACTCCGATGATTTTACCCACTTAACCGCAGCCCCAAGCGCCGCAACCCAGCTCGATGCCCATAACTACAGCCTCCCCGTAGCCGGGCTCGACTACGACGAACTTCAGCGCAGTATTGTGCGCCAGGCCCTCGAACAGACCCAGGGCAACCAAAGCTCCGCCGCGCGCCTGCTCAACGTCACCCGCGCCCGCTTTCGTACCCTTCTCGGCCTGCTCGACGAAGCCCAAACCCAAAATGGCAGGAATCAATAACACTGTGATCAGAGCCCGACTGTCCATATCTGCGCTCATGCAGCACCTTCACCCCAGCGCCACCAGAGCCAGCGCGATGAGTTCCATTGTCTCTTATGTCGCCCTTGTCGCCATGCTGACGCTCCTCGCCCTGAGCCTGAACTGCGCCAGCCCAGGGAATGTCAGCGCCCAAACGCACGGCACCGATGAAGAAACCATGCTCATGTTTGTCGGCGAAGTGGAGCCCGTCATCACCGTCGCCTCGCGCCAGCCCGAATCACCCTCCACCGCGCCCGCCATGGCCACCGTCATCGGGCGTAACCAGATCGAACGCTACGGCTACCGCACCCTCGCTGATCTCCTCGCCGACCAGCCCGGCTTCTACATGCTCGGCAGCGGACGCGGCACCGTGCCCTATTTTCGTGGGGTGCGTAACGGCATCCTGTTTATGTACGACGGAGTCCCCATCACCACCGACGTCACCAAAAATTTCGCCCCGCTCGATATGGAATACTCCCTTGGCCCCATCGAACAAGTGGAAATCACCACCGGCCCCGGCTCCGTCCTCTGGGGCACCGACGCCTTCGCCGCCGTAGTCAACATCGTCCCCTCCAGCGCCCGCAGCAGGGCAGGGGTGCACATCAGCGCAGCTGGAGGCACCCAGCATCGCGCCGGTGCGGATATAAGCTTAGGGCACGCCACCCCCGATCTGGACATATATCTGTACGCCACCAGCGCCCGCGAGCGCTTTCACAACGATCAATATCGCAGCCTCGATGAACGCACCAACACCATCGATACCAGCACCGCCAGCGAAATAGTCGCCAACATCAACTACCGCGACTGGTTTCATTTAAGTGGGCGCTGGTCCGAAACAGAGCGCAACTTCACCATGCGCGAAGCGCTCAGCAACCTCCTGTGGGATGGCTCGCGCCAGACCCCGTTCAACTACATCAAAATGAGCCTCACCGGCAGCCACGGCCCCGCGCACTACAGCCTCACCGGCTACCTGCAGCAATCCGATTTTAAGCAGCGCGATGCCGATATCGAGCGCAAACAGGAAAACAACTCCTCCTACCTTGAATTTCTGTGGGATCGGCGCTTCCTCGGGCGCGGCCTTATAACCGCCGGCGCATCCTGGCGCGCCAGCGACGTCAAAGGGGCAGTTATCCGCGACAGCTTTCAGCCCGATTTCCCCAAGCCAGAAGAACAGCTGTTTATCCCCACTCTCGACCAGAAAGACTTCTCCAGCGACCTCTACGCCGCCTTCACCCAGGTGCGCTACCGCTGGGGTAAATCAGAAATGTGGCTCGGTGCCCGCTACGAAGATCACTCCGAGTACGCCGAATCCATCAGCTACAGCACCGGCTTTCAGACCGCCCTGCACGACACCCTGCGCCTGAAAACCAGCTACGGCACTGCCTACCGCAGCCCGTATTCGCGCCAGCTCTTCAACGCCGAATCCCTCGATCAAGAGCAGATCAGCACCCTCAGCACCCAACTCGCGTGGAAACCCGCCAGCGGGCACCACTACGCCCTGACTCTGTTCCACAGCCGCATCAAACACCACCGCAACGAAGACCCCTACGGCGGGCTCTCGCGTGAAGCCGCGTGGGAAAGCTACGGCGCCGAACTTGTCCTCCAGACCCCCATCACCAGCAGCCTCAGCACCATCGCCACCTGCTCCTGGATTGATGACAACCACGGAGATGAAAACTACGAAATCGTCGCCTACTCCGTCGTCCGCCCCGACGGCAGCCGCGAAGATATCCGCGAAAGTTGGAGCCAGCCCGCCAGCACCGGCCCCGAATGGATGGCACGCCTGAGCCTCGACTGGAACATCACCCAAGGGCACAACTTCGTCCTCACCGCCGCCACTGCCGGTAAAATTCACGCCAGCTACACCAAAAACACCGTCACCACCAGCTATTCAAGCCCAGTCACCCTCAACGCCGCCTACACCATCACCGGCCTGGTTGAACACTGGGGCGATCGCATCACCCTGCGCCTCAACAACATCCTCGACCAGAACTACCAGCAACCCGACCTCTACGGCCCCGTAAAAGGTGAACCCTTCAGCGCCACCCTGATCTGGAGCATCGCCTTCTGATTGGTAACCACCACCGTCCGCACCATCACCGCACAATCAACCAAGGGCGCATGCCATGCGCCCCTACGTCAATATGTACGCCCACCGTCCGCATCATCACCGCACCGACAACCAAGGGCGCATGCCATGCGCCCCTACGCCAATATGTACGCCCATCGTCCGCATCTCCACCCGTAGGGGCAATTCACGAATCGCCCTAACGCCATCGGTGCATCACCGCACCACCGTCCGCACCACCACCCGTAGGGGCAATTCACGAATTGCCCTAACACCATCGGTGCATCACCGCACCATCACCGCACCACCAACCAAGGGCGCATGCCATGCGCCCCTACGTCAATATGTACGCCCACCGTCCGC
>CAYPNO010000057.1:9471-11626 GCA_964411865.1 uncultured Desulfuromonas sp.
CAACCAAGGGCGCATGCCATGCGCCCCTACGTCAATATGTACGCCCACCGTCCGCATCTCCACCCGTAGGGGCAATTCACGAATTGCCCTAACGCCATCGGTGCATCACCGCACCATCACCGCACCACCAACCAAGGGCGCATGCCATGCGCCCCTACGCCAATATGTACCACCACCGTCCGCACCACCACCCTGCATTTCCCCCTCAATCCCCCCTCAATCCCCCCTATGAAATGGGGGGGGTGGTCTGGTCAAATTCAACCAACATGGCGATAACCAACCAACCAACCCGTGCGTATCCTTGCGGGCAAAAAGCGCAGCATTACGTTGCCATCCCAAACGATTAACCTCTAACCACCTGAAAACACACGCCAATCCATGCTAAAATAATAACAGACACAGGTGTGGCATATCAGTTGCATAAGGCTAGGGTGCAAGTATGGCTGCCAAAACCAAAATCCGAATCAGACAGGATTACCCGATGAACTCAAATATGAACCCCAACACAAACTTAATCTATATCATCGCCCGCGGCCTGCTGATAACCGCCCTGGTGCTGTCAATGCTGTTCAGCTTCGCATCCCGCAGCACCGCCACCACCAGAGAGATTCCCCTGCGTGGCGATACCGATATCCTCAAGCAGTGCGCCTTCGAGTTCTGGCAGCAGGTTAACGCCGCGCGTCAAGACCCCCTTGCGGCCGCTGCGCGTTTGGAGGTTCCCGAGCACATTGTGCGCCAGACCTTTGCCACCCAACCGTGGATACTTGAGCAAGGCTTACCCCCCCTGGCGTGGAATCAGGCTCTGTACGCCTCCGCTACTGCCCACGGCCACGATATGTTCAGCCGCGTCTACTATAGCTATGTCAGCCCCGAAGGCTCCACCTACTGGGAGCGTATGGAAGATGCAGGTTACGCACCAGTTGAAGCTGGCGAAACCATGCTAGGCCTGTTTTTCGAGAACTTCATCCCCCTGGAGCGGGGCTTTGAAATGATTATGAACGCCGTGCTGCGCGATGAACTCACCGGCCACCCTTCGGTTGAGCGCAACATCTTTAACCCCGACTTTGTCGAAATGGGAGTCAGCTTCTTTGCCGAGAGCGTCCCCCTGTTGGGTGATCAACCCTACGTTTATATGTTCTTAGCCGATTTTGCCCGCCCCCGCGAAGTGCGCTCCTACGTCATCGGATCTTATCCCCTTGACAGCAGCGTCCTGATGCACCCCCTCCGCACCGGAGGCTGGTTCCCCGTGCGGGCAGAATTAAACCCAGAGCAACTACCCGCTGGCATGTTTCAGGTTGAGCTCCCCTATGGCGGGGCAGACTTTGTCCTCGTCAGCAATTACGGGCTCGGCGCAGCGGTGGATTCTGCCACCATCGTGGAACCTTATACCGATCCTTACGCCCCTGCAGCACCGGTTAATACAATACCCGTTAATGCAACCATCGACCTGCGCCCTGCAGCTGCTCAGGAGCAGCCTTGAGAAGTAAACCTTAAATTATTAAAGACCCGGCTAATAAAAGTTGACAAGCAGCATGAAGTTTGTGGATTATGTATGCGGTTTTTTATACCGAGCTTCAAATTTATCTAACAGTTCAACCATTTCTAAAAACAGACATTAAAACAGATCAAAAACAGATCTAAGTATTTCAGCGTGAGCGCCCACAGGGGGTGCCACAAGCTTTACTGCCATAACCCAAAATTCCTAGGAGAATGTAAAAATGGCATTTCCAACCATGCAATATCAGCAAGAACTCGCAACTCAGCGTTTCGCTAACGCCCTGTACGACACTCAGGCCGGCAGCGTAACCCTGAACAACGTCCTTGGCGACATGAACGCTCTGGGCGGTGCAGCCGCAGCCTTCAACGCATACTACAACTTCAGCTTCGGTAACATGTCCACCGCGCAGGTAGCAGTGATCATGGCAGACAATCTGGGCATTGTGGTAGGTGAGAACGGCATCGATGAGGTTGCGCGTGACATTGCTCTCACTGTTGTGGAAGAAGAGCTGAACGCAGTCCCCGCAGCAGAGCGCGGCGCAACAGTCAGCGCCCTTCTCGAAGGGTGGGGCACACTGTACTTAGCTGATGAAACCTTCGGCGCAGCTGCAGCTGCGTTCAACGCCGAAGTTGACACCGCAATGGAGTACACTGGAGC
>CAYPNO010000058.1:0-11561 GCA_964411865.1 uncultured Desulfuromonas sp.
CTCCTTAATTATCCAGTCTGGAGTTGATGCTCCAGCTGTTATCCCTACCCGCTCAACTCCATCAAACCACTCAGGCAAAATCTCATCAACTGTTTCAAGGTGATAGGTCTGGGGTTGTATTTCACTGCATATCCGCGCTAAGCGATTGGTATTGGCGCTGTTGTATCCACCGATAACCAACATTACATCTACAGCTTCAGCTAGAGTGCGCGCCTCATGCTGTCTTACCGCAGTGGCGTCACAGATTGTATTAAATATCCGCAATTCTTTACAGCGTTCGAGTAATTTAAGTGCGATGGAACTAAAATTTTCGTATGATTGCGTTGTCTGTGCCACCAGTCCAACCCGTTTTCCCAGCGGAAATTGCGCCGCAGCTTCCACGTCTGCAGCCACAAACACTTTGGCTCTCTGGACGTAAGACAGGATTCCCTGCACTTCTGGGTGTTCCTTTTCCCCTACAATGACAACATTGTAACCTTCAGAACCTAAAAGTTCGGCATACTTCTGCGCTTTTTTTACAAAAGGGCAGGTTGCATCCACCACTTTGAGCTTGTTCGCATATAAATGTTCTTCTTCTTGACGCGTAATACCGTGAGATCTGACTATGACGCTTTGGTCCTGAAGCGCATCAATGTCGTTAATCACTGAAATCCCCTCGGCTTCAAGGCGTCCTACCAATTGAGGCGAGTGGATCAACGGCCCTAGTGAACAGATGTTCTGGTCTTCTTCAGCAGCTTTGAACGCCATATTAACCGCGCGCTTAACTCCGAAACAAAAGCCCGCGCTCTTAGCTAAAACAATTTCCATGTCTAAGCCTTTTCCCCCTGTGCAAGGCGAACATAGTGCAGCATCTGCACCAACACTTTCTCTATATCCAATGCAGTTGAATCAATAACTATGGCATCTTGTGCCTGTCTCAACGGTGCATATTCGCGGCTTTTATCTGCACGATCGCGCTCAATCACTTCTGTGATGGTCTGCTCTAGCGTAACGTCTTGTCCGTTCTGGCGCAATTGCATGTAACGTCTGCGTCCACGCTCTGCATCACTGGCACTTAGATAAAATTTCACCTGCGCATTGGGAAACACTTCGGTGCCGATATCGCGCCCTTCAAGTACGACTCCAGCGCCTCCCTCATTTGCCCCCATGCGTCGCTGCAATTCCAGCATGGCTCTGCGCACCGTAGGGGATGCAGACACCGCTGAGGAATGCAGGCTCATCTCCGGAGTGCGTATTGCGGCAGAAACGTCTTCGTCTCCAAGCCAAACCTGCTCCTTGGCGCCAACGCGTTTGAAGTGAATCGGAAGGTCAGCACACAATTGTTCTAGTGCAGCGTGATCTTCCGGATCTATTCCAGCTCTGGCAGCGGCCAGGGCCACCGTTCGGTACATGGCTCCGGTATCTATGTTGACAAAATCCAGCCGTCGGGCCAACATTTTACTCAAGGTGCTTTTACCCGAACCCGACGGCCCGTCTATCGCGACAATTATTTTATCTGACATGGCTCAGGTACCTATCTAATTAATAGCTGTTTTTAATTACATCTGACTTGAGCACCCGTTTATTGCTCTTTCACGCTGAGGCTGCTACTTGCTGGAGCAACTTCCAGAATGTGGGAAACGAAATGGCCGTGCAGCCGGAATCTTCGATCTCCAGCGCAGTGGTAGAGCGTAGCCCCGCTATCGCTGCACTCATGGCGATGCGATGATCCCCGCATGAATGAACCTTACCACCGCGAAAGTGCTCACTTCCGTGGATGGTCATTCCATCTACATGTGTCTCAACCTGCACTCCCAAGGTCTGCAGCACTGATTCCATGGCCGCAATCCGGTCGGTTTCCTTAACCCGCAACTCGGCGGCATCCTTGATGGTAGTCACTCCTTGTGCGCTGGCGGCAGCGACACTGACCACTGGAAGTTCATCAATGGCGCGAGGGATCATATCGCCCCCTATCTCTATGCCACGCAGCTCGCTACTGCATACCAGTAAATCTGCGACGGGTTCTTCTCCGGCGTGACGCTCATTCAGAATACGGATATCTCCCCCCATGGAGCGTAGAATATCGACGATACCGCTACGGGTCGGGTTCATTCCAACATTTTTTATCAGTAATTCTGAGTTGGGAACTATTAGTGCTGCTACCATGAAAAAAGCTGCAGAAGAGATGTCTCCAGGGATTTCCAGATCTCGCCCTTGTAACTGCTGACCTCCTTCTATGCTAACACCACCAGAAAACACCTGCACCTCCGCGCCCATATAGCGGAGCATGCGTTCCGTATGATCGCGCGATACATGCGGTTCATGCACCGTCGTAGTGCCGCTGGCACCGATTCCAGCCAGGAGCAACGCAGACTTCACCTGTGCACTTGCCACCGGAGAGTGGTACGTTATGCCACTAAGGGGAGAACCCTGCAGGGCAAAAGGGGCACAGCGATTCTGCTCTCTTCCCCATATCTGTGCGCCCATCTGGGTCAAGGGTTGAATAACGCGTCCCATCGGGCGCCGGCACAGATAACAGTCACCACTTAGTACCGAAAAAAACTTTTGCCCGGCCAACACACCACTCAACAGACGCATGGTGGTCCCAGAGTTGCCACAGTCGAGGACCTCAGTGGGTTCGCGTAGTCCAAAAAAACCTTTTCCCTTTATGGTTATAGCAGCAGAACTCACATCGATATCCACCCCCATAGCCTTAAACACATTGAGGGTTGCAAGATTATCTTCTCCGTGAAGAAAGCCACGAATACAGGAACGTCCATGTGCCAGAGACGCAAACATGATGCTGCGATGGGAGATCGACTTATCTCCTGGAACGGTAATTTCGCCGCAGAGCCCTGCGCTGAGATTTATCTGCTGATTTTCCACATTTATTCCCCTTTTGCGTTACTGCCGCTTGAGTAGGCTATTGCATCACGACTTAATTTGGATTGACGGAAAAACTTTTCAAGCCGCTCGGCGTCTTGAGCTGCAATATCCCCCTTTAACTCCGCCAGAAAGGTTTCAAACTGCTCAAGCATTTCTAGAATAGCGCTACGATTCTCCAAGGCTATGTCGCGCCACATCACTGGATCGGAAGAGGCAATGCGAGTAAAGTCAAGGAAACCACCGGCTGAATATTCAAGGACATTCTCTGCATATTGATCATAGTTACTCACGGAATTTACCAACGAGTATGCGATCATGTGTGGAAGATGGCTTATGGCTGCAAGTATACGATCATGCTTGAGGACATCCATAAGCACCACTTCGCTACCTGCGCTGCGCCAGAGGTGGCTTATCACTTCTACTGCGTGTTCGGGCGTCGAAGCGACGGGAGTGAGGATGCAGCGTTTGGCACGATACAATTCGGCAAACGCCGCCTGTGGCCCACTTTTCTCTGTTCCAGAAATGGGATGACCGGGGACGTACGCTATCCCAGCGGCACGAGCGACTGGCTCAATTCCTGCCACCACTGCCCCTTTGACGCTGCCTGTATCGGTGAGAATTGCATCATGGCGCATATAGGGGATCACTCGGCTAGCAACGTCGGGCAAACAACGTACGGGGAGCGCCAGCACTACCACATCTGCGTTGGCTACAGTTTTCGCCAACTCTCGCGGGGCACTATCCGCAATGCCTAGGGTTACAGCCATAGCCATATGCTTCGGATTCTGGTCCCACACGACTACTTCGCCTACACTTTCAGCCTGTTTCAAAGCCAGCGCCAAAGAACCTCCAATAAGCCCTGCACCAATTATTGCAATCTGCTCAATAACCACTTTCTTTATGCCGGTTGCGCTATTCATCTTATTTTATCCCCGCGCTCGCGGATAGGAGCCAAGCACCTTGAGAAACTTGCAATGGGGTTCAAGTTCGTCAATCGCAGCCCGCACCGGCTTGTTTTCTATATGACCTTCCATATCAAGGAAGAAAATATACTCCCATGCCCTTTTTTTAAGGGGACGACTTTCAATTTTAGTCAGGTTGACCCCATGTTTGTTGAAAGGCTCCAGCATCCGCCACAGAATGCCAGGCTCATCGTTAATGCAGAACATAACACTGGTTTTATCCTGTTCAGATGGAGCGGGGAATTGATCACTTACAATAAGAAAACGAGTGAAGTTGTTGGGGTTGTCTGCAATGCTGACTTTAATTGGACGCAGATCATAACGGCTGCCCGCCATGGCACTGGCGATGGCGGCCGCGCTACGATCTGCGTTAGCAAGTTGTGCCGCCGCCGCAGTGCTAGCCACATCGATGAGCGGGATATCAGGCAGGTTTTCTTCCAGCCACTTGCGACATTGAGCCAAGGCCTGTGGATGGGAGTAGATGCGCTGAATATCTTCTAGATTTCCTGAAACAGAGAGCAAATCATGAGATATCTCCAGCAGAATCTCGGCGTAGATTTTCAGCCCAGTCTCCATGAACATATCCAACGTATGAGTAACCACACCTTCGTTGGAGTTTTCTACCGGAACTACCCCGTAGTCCGCACGGCCACGCTCTACTTCATCAAAAACGGCGGAAATACTTTTTTGCGCCACCAGGGTAGCAGACAGGCCAAACTGCTGCATGGCGGCCACATGGGTAAAGGTTGCTACTGGACCTAGAAAGGCAACCTTCATTGGCTCTTCAAGGGCAAGAGAGGCTGAGATGATTTCGCGGAATACACGCCGAATTCCATCTTCTGGAAAAGGGCCGGTACTTTTGGAACATAGACGCGTGTAAATTGCATTCTCCCTGCTAGGCACATAGAATGGAGCAGCACTATCTTTTTTTGCCTTCCCTACCGCTATAACTACTTTGGCGCGGTCGTTCAGCAAAGCTAGGATTTTATCGTCGATGGCGTCTATGGATTCACGTAGCGGCTTAAGGTCGTCACTCATGTATACGAGTCTCTCTTACGAACAATCACCCTTAGGTGCAGGGGTATATTAAAAGGGTGGGAAACATAACCTAATCCAATTGGGTACGCAAGCAACCTGCGACCTTAATTATTAACATCCAATTATTTTCACCAGCACTCGCTTGCGTCGTCTGCCATCAAACTCACCGTAAAAGATCTGCTCCCAAGGTCCAAAATCAAGGATACCATCTGTAACCGCCACCACCACTTCACGCCCCATAACCGTGCGCTTCAAGTGGGCATCGCCGTTATCCTCTCCGGTGCGGTGATGCGCATATCCATGCAGATCGTATGGAGCAAGCTTCTCCAACCAATCAGTAAAATCCTGATGTAGCCCCGTTTCGTTATCATTGATAAATACTGAAGCGGTAATATGCATCGCATTGACCAGGCACAGCCCATCGCAGATGCCGCTTTCTTGCAGACAGGCACTGATCTCTCGGGTTATGTTCACAAAACCAGTCCGTTCAGGTAGTTCCAACCATAGCTCTTTCCGATACGACCTCATCACTTAACCTTTATTTAGGCGCAAAACGCAAAATCAGTCCACTACCAAACTACTCTTGATAGTTCTCTTCAATTTCAGGCTGAATCCAGGGCTGGCTGAACCAGTACCAGCGATTGTCTTTATCCTGCACGGTAAGGGTGTATTTATTCCGGCGCCCCTGAAGGGGCGCCGCAGCTTGCACCTTGTAAATATGCTCCTGCGCATCTACGCTCTGCGGCTTAACCGGTTCCTGTCCCTGAATATAACATTGCATGGTTGAAACCTGCAGGCGCGGATTGTTAATCTTGAAGACCAACTCCGGCGCAGGAGATGCAGATGATAGCAGCCAAGTCTTCGGGCGGAGAATTTCTATATCCGGCACAGCCATGTTTAAGTTGCTGCGCAATCGTTCCATGCTCACATAAATACCCCCCATAGGAAAACGCGGCAGTGCAAACATGGGGGATGCGTATCCAGCTGAGCCCGATTGCTGCCCTAGGGCAGCAGAGAATCCCATCCCTTTTATTACCTCCATAAGTGCGGGAGAAAATTCTCCATATGGATAAGCGAATAGCTGCGGGCTATAACCAAGATGTTTAATAAAAGCCTGCTGCGCATTGGAGATATCCTCTTCTACCTGTCTGCGCCACGTGGCACTTCCATGCTGCGGCAGACTAACAAAATATGGATGTCGGTCTGAATGGTTGCCTATTTCAATGTTATCTTTTGCGTCAAGCTGACGCAATTGTTCCCAAGTCAGGTAGCTGCCGCCACCAATAGAGCCTGGGTTTACAAACAGAGTCATAGGCATATTGTACGCGTCGAGCAACGGAACGGCCCCGCTCAAAACGCTAGCATAGGCATCATCGGCACTTAGCCCCACACAGCGCTGCGGTAAGGCTTCACCTCGGCTAAGACGTGCAACAATTTCGCTTATAGGAAGAACGGTGTAAGCGTTAGCGCGTAAATAGTGCAGATGTTGCTCAAATAGTTCTACACTAATGTTGGTTGAAGGATAGCGCTCATCCCCAAAGCGGTGGTACACAAAGATGGTGGCATAATTCTGCACACCATTTTTTGCTTGCTCTTGCTGCTGATCCTGTGCGCTCGCTGTGACGACCAATGTAATAATAAGCACTGCTACACTTGTCAGGGATAAAAAAAATCTGCTAAACGCTCCGGCGAATGGTTTCATGGTTTTGGCTTCAACGAATGGATGTCCGAACAAATACAAACACTTTTCAACCAAGTGCTACTCCTTTTTCTCTTTAGGATTTTTCCGTTTACTTTTAACTTCGTTGCGCAGATAACGCCTTATGCTGTTCCGTGCACGCGGCGTAACGGCCCAATCTAGCCAGCGCGGCAATACCATGAGCTCTTCGGAAGCCTCTATCTTAACTTGATCACCATCCATCAGACGCTGCTTGAGCAGGCGTGTCTGTCCGTTAACCCTGGCACGGAATGCATGTAGCCCAAGATCTTCGTGAATAGAAAAAGCAAAATCAAGCACACTGCTCCCCTCAGGCAATACCCAAGGTTGACCGAGTGGGGTGTACACTCGGATGGATGCTGACGCAAGCCGTAGACGTTCTGTATCAAAAACTGACTCCCCTTCTTGTAAGCTGCGCATGAGGTCAGCAAAGTTTTCTTTACTGAATTCAAATCCTGGAGCGAGAACCCCGGACTGATTAAAGCGTCCGAGCTTATGTGTCGTTATTTGAACCCGGAGTCGATATTCACCACACTGAACCGTAGTTTTTATCGCTTGGTAGCCATGCTGTGAGGGGCTATTGAGGTGATCACGCAGCTTTCCGGTTATGGGCTGATAAAGTCGATGCATCAACCCTAACGCAACATATGCATCCATAGTTGAGTCGACCAGCACATCCAAACTGTACAGCGCCGCTACTCCGCGAGTCATATTCGTAGCCCCATCTAGGGAGAAGGAGCGCCAGTTGTCATGCAGGGCGACACCTAGGTGATTCCGGCTAAATTCTGCCATAATATCTGCGCGAATACTCTTAAGACCGCTTTCAGATTGGCGCCTGGCCTCTTCGATGACGGCCTGATAACGTGCTGCACGGCGCGGATACAGAACCTTGAGAGACAAGGCTTCGAGCTCTTCCGCTACTTTCCCCATGCCAAGGTGCCTAGCTAGAGGGACGTAGATAGCACGTGTTTCTTCTGCGATCAACGCCTGCTTTTCAGGCTTCAAGGCGGAGATAGTTCGCAGATTATCAAGCCTGTCCCATAACTTCAGGCACAGCACTCGAATATCTTCTATGGCAAGCAAGGTCTGTTTGCGATAGGTCTCCTCTTTCATGGCTGCGCGACTTAGGTTATCATCATCGACCTTGGTCAGCCCATTTACCAATAGAGCTACTTCGGTACCAAACATTTCGCTCACCTGCTCTAAGGTAACCGGCGTGTCCTCTACTACATCATGCAGCAACGCAGAGATAATAGATGCAAATCCCATCCAGTGACGAGCGGCGAGATGCGCAACCCGCAAAGGATGAAAAAAATACATTTCACCCGACTTTCGCACTTGCTGGGCGTGCGAGTCCCTCGCCAATTGTACTGCCAGACGCAAATGTTCGATGCCACGATCAAGTTCCTCTTCCGAGAGGCTACCTCCGTGGTGAGTAACTAGAAGTTCTGCAATTTCATCCACCAGGCGCTGTATCTGTGCGTTGTCTGATTTCCTACTCATCTATGCCCCACACTTATGCTCACGGCTGAACCTGTAGTTACTCGTCTATCCCAACAACATCAAACCCAATAACTTCCATAATACGCTTACAGCTTCAATCTATCCTGGAGGCCACTGCATCCTGCGTCCAGCTAAGACGTGGTAATGAATATGTGCAACTTCCTGACCGCCATCTTCATTGCAATTATTTACCACCCTGAAGCCAGCAGCATCAAAGCCGTGAGAACGAGCCAGTTCGGCTATAACATATTGAATATGCCCCAGCAAAGCAGCATGTTGTTCAACAGCATCTGCAAGGCTGACTAAGTGTTGCCTTGGAATTACCAGCAAATGTACCGGCGCCTGCGGATTGATATCTAAAAACGCAATCACCTGCTCATCTTCATACACCTTCTCGGCGGGTATTTCGCCTCGGGCAATCTTGCAAAACAAACAATCCTGCATAAAACCTCCCTTTTTGCTGACCTTAGTTACCACAATAATTAAAATCAGTTGCCATTGCAGCAAATCCAGTAAAAAGCATAGATCATGTGCAGCAAAATATACATTATTTCTGACGCATTAAGTGCATAAGAAACTCTATATTCCCTTTTGCCCCCACAATAGGACTCTGACAGCTCGCGAGCACCAGCAAGCCAAGACTTGCTGCTGTGCGCTCAATTCGACGCATGACATCTTGGTGCTGAGAGGGATCGCGCACTACCCCCCCCTTACCTACCCTCCCCTTAGCCACTTCAAACTGAGGTTTAACCAATACAATAAGGTCCGCAGGAGCAGCCAGTACGTTCAATGTGGGGGGAAGCACTTTATCCAGAGATATAAATGAAGCATCTATCACGGCTAAATCGGGACGCGGCTGCATTAAACAGGGGGATATATTGCGGATATTTGTGCGCTCTAAATTAACCACGCGTGCGTCTTCGCGCAGTTTCCAGGCCAACTGGCCATATCCGACGTCTACCGCAAACACCTTGCATACTCCGCGCTGAAGTAGACAGTCGGTAAAACCGCCGGTAGAGGCACCAACATCTACAGCTATTCTCCCTTCTACCTGAATTCTGAACTCATTCAAGGCGTACTCTAGTTTCAACCCTCCGCGCGAGACATACACCAACTCCTGGCCTCGGATACGGATATCTGCGTCTGGTGTAACCTTAGTTCCACTCTTGTCGCAAACCTGATCAGAAACCAAGACATTTCCGCTCATGATAAGAGCCTGCGCCCTAGTGAGGGTAGAACAGAATCTGCGTTCCACCAGAATTTCATCCAGCCGATCTTTAGCCACGCAGTACACTTTCTGTTGCAATACCAAATATAATGATATCAACCTAGATTAAATTGTCGTACATCTGGCACAGATGTAAATATGGTTCGGCATCACCATTAAAGTTTACGATTTTAATCCCCATTCCAGCATATTTGACCTTATGCAGCAAATTAGGTGGGACTTTGCGCGCCCAATGCACCCGCCCCTCAATTTTCACCACACCTCCGCAAGGAAGCTGAACTTCCAATAGCAGATATGAGCCCGGATTATATACAGCAAAGGTCTGCACACACAGACCTGTCTCGGAGATATTTGAGGTAAAACCAACCTTGGAAGGTGTTTTTGGGCCGTACAAGACTCTCAATCGTTCGCGCTTCCGTGGTTTTCTCCGCTTATCGACCATCTACTCTCTTTTAAATTTAAAAAAACACGCCAAAGAAGCTGGCTGAACATTGAGTATCTGTATGAGATTGCTCTTTGAACTAGCAGCTACGGTAAATCTAACCCATAAACAAGTTCAGGATTTTGCATATCACCCTGAAAGACACAATCCAGTAGTGTCATCCCATTTTCATCAAGCACGGTGTTAGGCGCATATGCTGGACGCAGCTCACGAGCCAGTTCCGGAATTAGATGTAACTTTAACCGCCCCTGCGTTTTCCCCTGCCAGCTGGAATCTCCTCGGACATCTACCCTCAAGCTCTCATTTCTCCCCAGCAGGGTAAACTTCAACCGCTCCACAGTTTTAATCTCTATAGCTGCGCTGATGGCGACAAGATTCAGCGAGGTAAGGGAGGGGATATTGAGCTGCGAAGATACTGCATTAAGAGGCTTAATATCCTTTATGAGCCCATTTTCGATTGACAATCCTATATCTGCGGACAAATTTTGGCGTGCGCGCAAAGGTTGAGTACCTGCGCCGGAGTAGCTTGCAGTTAAATATGCAACCCCTTCGATTGTACCACCAAAGCTCGGTTGAAACGCTGCCAACAACTGCTCCGTGCTGAGATTTACTCCCTCGAACGTTCCGCTGTAGCTAAAGCCTTGGCGGCGCATATCTAAACTGCATATCCCAGTTAGTGAGCCGGAGGCAAAACCTCCCTGTATCTGTTCAAGATTCAAGACATTGTCCCGAAGATCTATTGAGCTAGAAAACTCCTGCAACTCCACGGCCCGAAACTTAAGGGTTTTAAAGCCAAGCTTACCGCTAAGATCAAAGGGGAACGTGTAAGGACCGGGTTCAGATATACCTGCAGTGGGAGCGACTGTACCGAGTTGGCGGGTTTCACTGCGGGATTTATCTGGCACACAAAGATCACTGCAATTTAGCAATGTCCCCTGCATTTTTAACTCAAAATGGGGACGAAGAGCACGCCAGTTTTCGCTAAATAAAGCAAGATGTACATTCTGCCCTGCAATCTTACCGCTCAGATCCGGTGCTCTGAGTTTATTACCGAGAAGTTCAATTGTGCCACTGATGCCAAGACGTATACGTCCTAGGTTCAATCCAGTTTCGGTAAGACTTATTCTGGCAGAGTGAATTGAGCCGTGGGTGTTTTTGGCCTCTCGGCGCCAAGAGAGCGCTACAGTGCAAATACCCGCGGGTGCATAGCGTTCAAACTTATCCAACACAGGAACCGAGGCATACGCGGCTGCAGTGCGCACCGGCCACTTTGGCAACGTAAAATCTAAGGCATAGACCGGATTTTCTGCATTAAAATCCGCCATTCCTTTCACCTCAAAACCGAGTCCGTCCAAAACACCGTCCATACGGATAATGTTCAGTTTACGGTGCTTGTGCTCCCATGCAAGCTCAACGTTGGTTGTAAGCTCAACGGCAGAAAAATCTGCGGCACTCGACTTTGCAGAGGATTTAAGCGGCACTGAAGAAATATCAGGGTGCATAATCCTGAAACTGCCATTTACCTTTAAACCTCGGGGAGTGAAATCAACCCGACAGTCGGTAGAGACTTCCATGCTATTTATCAAAAATGGGAAGAAATCACGATAATATGGTTGAAAGGTGACCATATTCATCTGATTGGTTACGACCTTGCACGATCCGCTCGCATTACGCGCATCCACGGAACCTTCTATATCCACTGGGGTTCCATTAAGTTTTCCCCACAGGATGAAGTGCCAGACAGCATCAGGAGCAAAATCTTTAAGTTGCAACCCAACTTCTTGCAAGCGTATAAGGCGGGGTATG
>CAYPNO010000059.1:0-11538 GCA_964411865.1 uncultured Desulfuromonas sp.
GGTGGCCGGGGAAATGCCCTTGAAAAAAAGGTTCATTAATGGTCACATTCTTTACCCCGACAATCCCTTCATCCGGGGCATAGCTCTCTATCCCGTCTACAAGCAGAAAAGGATAACGATGGGGCAGACGCTGCATGATTTCAATTGCGTTCATATACATGGGCATGTTTTTAGTCTTTCGCTAATAGTTGCTCCAACTGCTCAATCTTCTGGCGCATCTCCGTAAGTTCACGCCGCATACGTGGCAAATGCTGAAAAGTTTTAGCTGCTTTGAGCCATTCACGGTGCGCAAACGCCGGCACTCCAGAAACCACCTGATTTCCTTTGGTGTTGCCGCTGAGCGCACCACGCGCCCCTACGATCAAATTATCCCCAGTCTTGATATGGCCAGCCATAGCAGTCTGCCCTCCGAAGGTGCAGTGTCTTCCGACCTTACTGCTGCCAGAAATACCTGCCTGAGCTGCCATCACCGTGTGGACACCAACATTCACGTTATGCCCAATCTGGATCAGGTTATCCAATTTGCATCCGCGCCCGATCACAGTCTGACCCATGGTGGCGCGGTCTACACAAGTGTTGGCACCAATCTCAACATCATCTTCGAGGATCACATACCCAACTTGGGGAATCTTATAGTATTCCTCTCCATCAGGAGCGAAGCCAAAACCATCCGAACCGATAACGGCACCGGGCTGTAAAATCACCCGCTTTCCGAGAATTGAGCCTTCCCGCACCAGAGCACCTGCGTGCAGAATACAGTCAGCTCCGATTTCAACATCGGCATAGATAACAACATTAGGATACACAATAGTTCCTGATCCTATAGTGACACGCTCTCCGATAACCACCCCCGCAGCGATGGTGACATCGGCTCCAATATTAGCGCTGTCAGCTACAACGGCGTGTGCAGATACCCCTTTTGCTTCTGGTTTTTGTGCATGTAGATGAGTAAGCACCTGCGCAAAAGCTAAATAAGGATTGCTACATACAAGATATGTTTTATCGGATCTACTCAGTGGCTCAGTACAAATAAT
This sequence comes from uncultured Desulfuromonas sp., assembly GCA_964411865.1. Classification (GTDB taxonomy): domain Bacteria; phylum Desulfobacterota; class Desulfuromonadia; order Desulfuromonadales; family Desulfuromonadaceae; genus JAIVHC01. The sequence continues at coordinate 1,035 of CAYPNO010000059.1, forward strand.
AGCTGCAGCTGCGCTAGATTCGGCTGCTCTCAAATAACGTTTATTGGCCAGGAAAGTGATGTCCCCTGCGCAAGCTTTATCCAACGGGGCCAGACCCTTAATTTTAAGGGATAGATCACCGACAACTTCGGCTCCAGTGAGCCGCGCAAGTTCTTCTATGGTAGTCATGATATTTTCCGCTAATGATTAGCTTGGTAATCCTTGTTATACATGTCAATGAGCGTGTCGGTATAGTCAAGCGCGGAATCCGCATATACAAGTTGACTTTTTTCCATCATCACGCTGATCTTCTCTTTTTCACTCAGCGCTACCACCTGCTGTCCAAGATCACGTAGAATCTGCTGTGTATAACGATCCTCACGTGCCTTCATTTCATCTTGCTTATCCTTTACGTAACGCTGATAGTCACGCACTTGCTGCTCAAACTCTATCTGCTTTTCTTCCCTAGCTGTCTCAGACAGCATCCCCATTTGCTTTTTCAAAGATTCTTGCAATGCCTGCAGATCACCCTGGCGCTGCTTAACTTGATCTTCAATTCCAGCTATCTCACTCTCCATCTTCCCCTTAGCTGCCTGACCTGCAGCAGAGAGGCTTAGGGCTTTTTGCAGATCAACATAGCCAATAACAATATCAGCAGCTTGAACCGAAGCAGCTACAAGCATAAATGTCAGAAGAATTACACTAAGTCGTTTCATTTTTGTCTCCTTTAAATAGTTAACGTTCTGTGTATCTACCAAGTTAATTCACATCATAGTGCTGGCATCAACATCCACAGGTGCCAAATTAAAAGAATTTTCCGATAGAAAAATCGAAGGCCGAATTATCTTCGTACTCGTATGGATCCAGATTATACCCCCACTCAAGACGCAACGGCCCAAGCGGACTCTGCCAACGGATCCCAACTCCGACACTGTAGCGCAAATCGGAAAAATAGTCCTCATCATCACCCCAGGCATTCCCAATATCAAAGAAGATCAACCCCTTAAGCTGTGCATCTTTGATAAGCGGGAACAAAAGCTCCAGGTTTGCATATGCCATTTTTTCGCCTCCGATATAATCGTAATCATTGTCTGACAGCTTATATATCGGATTATTGTTTTCATCGTAACCAGCAAAATAGTTGCGCTGCTCCCGCGGTCCAACCTCACGTGTCTCAAAACCACGAATGGTATTAATCCCGCCAAGAAAAAAGCGCTCATTTAGGGGCACATCCTTTCCGCCATAACCACTTACATAGCCAATTCTAGCGTGGGGGGTAAAAACGATCCCCCATTTAAGCGGGAAAAAGTGGCGATAATCGGCAATGGTTTTGATGAATTTTTCGGTACCGCCAAGACCAGCAACTTCAACCGAGAGTTCCGTCATATAACCACGGGTGGGGTCTGGGCGATAATCTGTGGTGTTCGACGAAATTGAAGAATACAGGGAGGATATCGTTGATTTCCCCTCTTGCTCCCTAATGTACCAAGAAGAGTATGGACTGATATCATAGATATCTTGCAGTTCCAACTTGTATACAAAAAACAGGCGCGTTTCATATGAGAGTGGCAATCCGAGTTTTAATTTACCCCCAGTAGACTCTATTGAATACTCATCCCATTCCCTATCGGTGCGGTAGGCATCAAACCCCAGCGCCAGGTTTTTGTCCATGAAATAAGGGTTAAGCAAACCAATCCGGTAGTTGGTGTAATCACCCCCCAAGGAACCCGCGAGGTTGAGCTGAAGCGCTTTGCCTAGAAAGTTATCCTGACTAATTGAGCCTTGCCCAATAAAACCGTCGGTGGAAGAATAGCCAAAGCCAACACTGAAGGTTCCGGTGGGCTGCTCTTTAACATCCACATCTATATCCATAATCGCTGGATCATCTGCTCTGGGGATAGAGTCAACATTGATTTCGCTAAAAAACCCCAAGTTATTAACACGCTTACGACTACTTTCCAACCTTCCTGAACTATACAGATCACCTTCAACCAAGGTCATTTCGCGCCGAACAACCTTATCGCGTGTTTTTGTATTGCCGCTGATGTTGATCCGGCCAATGTTTACCTGTATCCCCTGTTCAATATCGAAGGTTAAGTCAACCTCTCTTTTATCATCATCTATCAGGGTAAGGGGCGACACATTGACATAGGCGTAACCGCGATTACTGTAGTAATTGTCGAGTTTATCCATATTCAACCGCATCTTTTCGCGATTAAACACTTCGCCTTGCTCAAAATCAAGCTCCTGGAGTAACTCCCCCTGCGCCAGTAATAGATCGCCCTTAATATCCACCTGATGCACATGGTATTCCGGCCCCTCATCTATTTCGATGAAGATATCCATTTTGGTCCGGTCTTCAGAGAGGACAATATGCGGTTGCTTTACATCCACCCTGACACGCCCAACGTTGAAATACTGATCACGTATAATCATTAAGTCGTTCTGCAGCATAGCCTCATTGTATTTGCCGCCGCTGGTTATCCATGAAAAGATCCACCACTGCTTAGTCTGCATAAATTTACGCAAATCCCGATTTGAATATACGGTATTTCCTTCAAACACTATATGATCGATAGTGACCTTTTTGCCTTCGACAATATCAAAGAATACCGTAGCTTCATTTTTGCTCCCAACCTCAACCCTGCTGGTGACTTCGACTGCGTAAAAACCCTCCTCCTTATACATACGACGGATCGCGTCTTCACTGGCCTGCAAATCACGGGCACGCAAGACACCCGGCGTTCTGATGGTTACCTCACCGCGCACCTTGGTGCTTTTAAGCTCCTTGTTGCCTTTTGTGCTAACCTTACGCACCAGAGGACGTTCATCCACCTTATATACGAGGGTTAAGATTTCACCATCACGCTCAATATAAGCTTCAACATCTCTAAAGTAGCCAAGGGCATAAATTGAACGAAGATCAGAATCAATGACCTCTTCACTTACCGCCGTACCAGCAGCTACACGCACCACCTCTTCAACCACAGCTAAGTCAATCCGCTTTACTCCGTCAACACGAACCGCAGCGAACGTCATCAACTCGGCACTGGCATTCCCAGCCCATAAAGATAGTATGGCAAGCATAACTAAAATGCGTTTTAGCATCTGGCAACTTCTCCTAAAAACACGTACAAAATATTGCGAAAATGCACACAACTTTCAACGTATTCGGTATGTTGTATCCAATATAAATATTATTACGCACCCAGGTTAAATCAGAAAGATGGGCATTGTAGAAAATGCTCCAAGATACGTAAATACCAAATATTTTCGATGTCGCACCACTCATATCCGGCAAATCGGATATTGTCATGCAGGCTCTAACACCCCATCGCGCAACTGAAGTACCCGGTCCATTCTGGCAGCTAGATCCATGTTATGGGTAACCACAACCATAGTCAGGCCATACTCGGCATGCAACTCTTCAAGGAGAGAATAAATACCTGCGGAAGTTGCGGTATCAAGATTACCAGTAGGTTCATCAGCGATTAAAATCTGCGGGCGTAACACAAGTGCACGGGCAATGGCAACACGTTGCTGCTCCCCGCCAGAAAGTTGTCCTGGCTTATGTGCACCTCGGTGAGACAATCCTACCTGATCGAGCAGAATCTGCGCCTGGATCTGCGCCTGTGAGTGCCTTTGTCCACTTATAAGTGCAGGGAGCATAATATTTTCTAGTGCACTGAATTCGCCTAGCAGTTGATGAAATTGAAACACAAACCCCATGTGCCGATTGCGGAACGCATCCAACCGTGCTGCTTTAAGGGCGAACATGTCGGTGCCTGCAAACAAGCATTTCCCCCTACTTGGCTTGTCTAAGGTGCCAAGGATGTGCATCAGGGTAGTTTTGCCCGAACCGGACTCGCCCACTACAGCGACACGCTCTGCGCACGCGATGGAAAAGTCGAGACCACGCAGTACAGACACCGTTGCACCATGAACACAAAACTCTTTCTCAAGCCCCTGGACCTCTATAAGAATTTCAGATTGCGTCATATTCAGCCATTTCCCTTTATTCCGCTCCATCTACTCGTAGCGCAGCGATTCTGCAGGGTCACTGCATGCAGCTCGGCGCGCCGGATATACCGTTGCTAGCAGACAAATAATAAAAGCTGTCACTATAACGGTAATGACATCTCCAGCAACAACCTGAGAGGGGAAATGGTCCATGCCGTATACGGCGGTATCAAAAATTACAACCCCTAGCATTTGCTCGATCCAGGTAATCACCGCGTCAGCGTTTAATGCCAGAGTCAAACCCAAAGCGCTCCCTGCCGCAGTACCAGCGACACCAATAAGCAGCCCCTGAATCATAAATATTTTCATGATACTTGATGCTGTAGCACCCATGGAACGCAAAATAGCGATATCTTTGTGTTTATCCATCACCACCATTATCAGGGTAGTACCGATATTAAAAGCAGCAACAACGACAATAATCCCGAGGATGATAAACAAGCCCAACTTTTCCAGCTTTAGCGCAGCAAGAAATGACCCGAACATGTCTTGCCACGATCTAACCGAATATGGATAACGAAAAACCTCGCGCAATTGCTGAGTAACCCCTTCAGCTTGATCAAAATGTCCAAGCTCAATCTCTATACCACTGACCAGATCTTTCTCGCCGACGAATCCCTGCGCATGTTCAAGGGTTATATAGGCATAATATGCATCGAGGAAGCCACCCTTGTTGCGGGATATACCTACCACCTTAAAGGGGCGAATTTTGGGGACAATGCCAAATGGGGTGAGGGAAAAGTCGGGTGGGATTACTTGAATAATATCTCCAACTACAACCCCTAAAGTTGTAGCGGTATCGGAAGCAATAACAATGCCAGGAGTAGCCTGATTGAGCGTAGCAGGACCAAAGAGCGCCGCCTGCACCCCTACAGTAGCCCCAGATGGACCAGTATCGTACTCTAGGCGCATAATGCGGTTACTACTGCGTACACCTTTAATATTTGCCGGAGCGACATTGGCGCCTGCAAGAAGCATGACCTCCTTACTGACGAATGGTTCTGCCTGCTTCACCACAGGGGATACTGCCTGAATTTTATGCACCACCTGTTCCCAGTTCGCCATCCCAGTATCCCGACTCTGAACCATTACATGAGCAACATTACCCAGAATCTGCTGGCGCACGCCATCATGAAAACCAGTCATTATAGCTAACACCAAAATAAGCGCAGCCACTCCGAGGGCCACTCCAGTTACAGATATGAAGCTGATAACTGAGATAAATGTCTGTTTACGTTTCGCCTTGAGGTAGCGCAGACCAATCAGCCATTCATAGCGCATTTATTCTCCACTTTCTCGGGTCAACACGTTTCCGTATTTATCCCCTTCAACAGCAACAGACAACAACTGAACTCATGCAGCTAAATACGGCAGAAAGTCATTCATTATCAATGGCTTTCGGGGCGCAACTGCGGAAAAAGAATAACATCGCGAATAGAGGCGGAATCTGTCAGCAGCATAACCAGCCGATCTATCCCTATCCCTTCACCAGCAGTAGGAGGTAAGCCATACTCCAGCGCACGAACATAGTCTTCATCCATAGCGTGCGCCTCTTCATCGCCAGCCTCTTTCTCAATCAACTGCGCCAGAAAGCGGCCCTTTTGATCTTCTGGATCATTAAGCTCGGAAAAAGCGTTAGCTAGTTCGCGCCCCACCATAAAAAGCTCAAACCGGTCAACGACATCCGGATTTTCATCATTACGTCGCGACAGCGGTGACACCTCAGTGGGATACTCGGTGATAAAGGTAGGATCCCACAGCTTTGGTTCGGCCACCTCATCAAAAATTTCAGTCAGTAATTTCCCATGCCCGATAGTATCATCGAAATCGAGTCCCAAGCTACGTGCATAGGCCAGCGCCTTCGCATGATCCTCAAGATCTTCGGCGCTGATATCAGCATACTTGATTATGGCTTCACGCACCGTCAGTCGCTGCCAGGGTGCGGTGAGGTTCACCTCGCGCCCACCGTAGCTGATCACTTCGCTGCCACACACCTCGCGTGCAATGTGGCAAACCATCTCCTCGGTCATATCCATGAGGTCATGATAAGTCGCATAGGCCTGATAGAATTCCATCATGGTAAATTCTGGATTATGCTGAATAGATATTCCCTCGTTGCGAAAGTTGCGATTGATCTCGAATACACGTTCGAAGCCCCCCACAACCAGGCGCTTAAGATACAGTTCCGGCGCGATGCGCAAGTAAAGATCCATTTTAAGCGTATTATGCCGGGTAACAAAAGGTTTGGCGCTCGCTCCACCGGCAAGAGGTTGCATCATCGGGGTCTCTACTTCAAGATAGCCCCTATCTTGCATAAAGGTTCGCATCAAACTGATAATTTGGCTGCGCTTAACAAACACATCCTTAACTTCTGGATTGACAATCAAATCAAGATAACGCTGGCGATAGCGCGTCTCAACATCCTTCAGTCCGTGCCATTTTTCCGGTAAAGGTTGCAGAGATTTGGTCAAAAGCTCTAAGTTTTTGACCCGCAGAGACAGCTCGCCTGTTTTTGTGAAAAAGACTGAACCCACAACACCGATGATGTCGCCGATATCGAGACAATCAAAAACATTGAACATCTCAGCGCCTAGCTCTTTTTGCGCTATATACAATTGCACACGCCCACTTCTATCCTGAAGTTGGACAAAAGCAGCTTTGCCGAAGCTACGCCGCGCCATAATACGCCCAGCGATGTGATACTGAGTCGTTGAAGGATTCTCACTATCAGTGTTGTCCCGTTGGATATCGGCGCTTTGGTGCTCAACCCGAAATCTGTTTGTGTACGGATCTATCCCCTGTTCTCGCAGGGATGCAACTTTAGCCCTGCGCTGGGCTACCAGTTCACTTTCTTCTGTGCTTTGCATCACTCAAAGACCTTCCTCTTCAATCCTTGCAACGTTTTCAATGTGGCTTGTTGGCACTAATTATGCTGCTTAGGCGCGGGTAACCTACACAGTACAACCAGAGAATAAAAGCGCAAAATACACAGTTCATAGCACCGAATACGCTTTTCACACAAGCTGCACAGGTGAGCTGGCAACGAGCACTATCTCCTGCCTTGCACCATCAATCTGCCATAAGGTAATGTTCAATAAATCCTTCAATATCGCCGTCGAGTACTGCATCGGCGTTACCCACTTCATATCCTGTGCGATGATCTTTTACCATACGGTACGGATGGAGAACGTAGGAACGAATCTGGCTACCCCAGCCGATCTCTTTTTTTTCACCAGACAGGGCACTGGCCTTTTCCTGCTTCTTCTGCTCCTCCATCTCGTACAGGCGTCCTTTAAGCTGCCGCATCGCTTCAGCCTTATTGCTCAGCTGAGAGCGCTGATTCTGACACGAAACTACAATTCCTGAGGGCATATGAGTTATACGGATAGCAGAATCAGTTTTATTTATATGCTGACCACCGGCTCCACTAGCGCGATAGGTGTCTATCTTAAGGTCATTCTCATTAACCTCTATCTGAATACTATCGTCAAGAGCTGGGAAAACAAACACAGAGCAAAAGGAGGTATGACGTTTAGAAGCAGCATCAAATGGAGAGATGCGCACTAGGCGATGAATCCCCATTTCAGAACGGAGCCACCCGTAGGCATAATCACCTTCGACCGTAAAGGTAACACTTTTAACCCCTGCATCATCCCCGCTTTGGTAATCGGTGATCTCAGTCTTAAAGCCCTTATGCTCGCAAAAACGCAGATACATACGCATCAGCATCTCAGCCCAATCTTGGGCTTCAGTACCTCCCGCACCGGCGTTTATACTGAAAATAGCGTTATTTTCATCGTGCTCGCCGGAAAGCATGCGCGCAAATTCGATCTTCTCAACCTGACCTTGTGCCTGGCTCAGCAGTGCAGCTGCCTCAGTTCTCACGCTTTCATCTTCGCCCTCTTCGCCTAGCTCCACCAAGATCTGCGCATCTTCATAGTTGCGAAATGCTTGATCCCAGGATTCGACCGCGCGCTGCAATCTATTGCGCTCTTTCAACAGTTTTTGGGCATGTTCTTGCTGGTTCCAGAATTCAGGCTCTGCAATTTCAGCTTCTAACTCTTCAACCTCTTCACGTTTTGTATCTAGGTCAAAGATACCTCCTCAGCTCTTCCAACTTCACATGGAGTTGACTTAGCTGTTCTTTTTCTTCTCGAAACATTCTATTGCTCCCCCTGAACCACACTTCTGCACTTAAAAAGCATGCATTTAATTTAAACCGCGCAAACGAAACGTCGATCAAACCTCTAAGTTACTAAAAAGCTAAATGGCAGTGGTTAAATATCTGCGACAGTCGAACTGCTGAAGGCTTTTACTTAGCAATGTCCGGCAAGAAGCACACGCTCGGCAAAGTTTGCTATAATGCCACAGCTACCCACGCTCCGACAGCCTTTTTTTTCTACTCTGCCACAACCACCCACAGCACAGAAAAGCCGCTAACCAGGCCAAAAGATCTCCACAGCGAGTGTACGTTGTCTGTGTCTGGTGAAACATCACATCACCTGTTACAATCGCGGCTCGGAATGTCTCCGTAGGGCTATGGAGCATACCGGCAGGATCAATCAGGGTGGAAACACCTGTATTTGCGCATCGAGCCAGCCAGCGCCGATTTTCCAAGGCACGAAAACGTGCCATCTGTAGATGCTGATGCGGCGCAGGGGTATCACCAAACCAAGCATCGTTGGTTAGGTTAAACAACAACTGCGCCCCCATCTCCACTTGAGCACGAGCGAGTTCAGGAAAGATGGATTCGTAGCAGATTACAACCCCGGCGGCATGCCCAGCCAACGGTAAAAGCTGTAGCTTACCAGGACGAAAATCTCCTACCCCAACAGCAAGTTTATCCACAAAGCGCAGCAGTGAACTCAGCGGGACGTATTCTCCAAAAGGAACCAGATGAACCTTATCTGTACGTCCCAGCAACTCTGCGTTGTCGTCAAGAAGATAGGCACTATTGAAATAACTTATCTTTTTAGAATTTGCTACATAGGCTGGGCTACCAAATAAGATATGCACTCCAAGTTCTTTGGCAACCGCATTCACCTTTGTTGTGTAGCCTGAACTGTCTTGATAGAAGAATGGGGTGGCGCTCTCCGGCCAGACAATGAGATCGACCTGAGGATGCTGTCGGCTCATTTCGGTGTAGAGGCGCACTGTTTTGGCCGTATTATTGCTCAGCCACTTTTGGTGTTGATCAATATTGGCCTGAATCAAGGCCAGAGTAAGGACGGAATCCGCATTCTTGTCCGCCTCTGTGGCCATAACATTCGACGCCACAGATCCTTCTGCGACAGCATGGCGGCCTATGGCATGAATCCCGTATGCGGCATTAAGGCTGAATGCTCCCACTCCCAATACCAGCATTACCGCAAAGGATGGGGCTACACACCTGCGCCGTACTGAATGAAAAAGGGCAGCTACAACACTGTTTAGCAATAGCAGAATAAACATCGGCAACCACATGCCACCGATATCTGCGCTCTGCACTAGAATCGGCAATGCTGCTTGAGAATAGACAATGCTGCCCCAAGGGAAACCAGTGAGAAGCTTGCTCCGCAGAAACTCAAAGGCTATCCACACAAACGGAAAGACTTGCCACAGCTGCAAAGGGCCATGCTTAACTATGCGCGCACTACACCAGCATGTCGCACCCCAAAAGAGGGCGAGATAAACCACTAACAGTAGGTATAATGCAACAGATCCTACGAGTGGCAAGCCACCGTAGTCAATCATGACATGGTTGAGCCAATACAGCACCGGCGCAAAGAAGCACACTCCCGCAACTACTCCACGGCGCCAAGGCTTATCTGCACAAAGAAAGATGAGCGGGGCGAGGCTAACCCAGTTCAAAACTGCCAAATGCGCAGAATAAGGCCACACGAAAGAGAGTGCCGAAACCAACCCAACAAGTGCGGCGGCTACGTCATTTCTATATAGCTTCAAGTTCTCACACAGCCTCACCACCGAAACCATCTGTATGACTCTCGCCAGCTTTTGTTACCCTTACACTGTGAATTACGCGTTTATCGCTATTGAGAATTTCAAACTGCAGACCATCGCAGGTGATAGTTTCCCCTATCTTTGGCAGACGCCCGAGTTCATACAGTAAAAGACCACCCACGGAATCAAACTGCGTCCGAGGGATTTCATCGATATGATAGTAATCTTCTAGTTCACACAGATTAAGCCTGGCATCCACTATCACGCTACCATCTTGATCTTCTACCAGAAGATTTTCCTCCGCATCGTATTCATCTTTTATATCGCCAATAATTTCCTCAATCAGATCTTCAAGGGTTATCAATCCTGAAGTTCCGCCATATTCATCGATGACTATAGCCAGATGCACTTGTTTAATACGAAACTCATGCAGGAGCTCTTCGATGCGCTTAGTTTCCGGCACGAAATACGGGGTACGCATAATATCTCGCAAAGAGACTTCTGCATCTGACTTCCCCCAGTACTTAAGTAGATCCTTGGCGTAAATCAGGCCCACAATCTGGTC
>CAYPNO010000060.1:0-11474 GCA_964411865.1 uncultured Desulfuromonas sp.
TGCCAAAGCTATCTATGTGTATCTTGTTTCGTTCCATCAGGAGAAACTTTTTCATTATGCTCATCGGATTACCTTCCCATAAACAGTTTCTCCGGCGTCTCTGGTCCACAAAAAAACAAAATCTACCCCCGTGGTGCGAAAGGATGCGTGTAAGTTACTGATGTTGGTCGTAGTCGACCCATCGTCCATAATCCAGTTAACCGTGGGCCACGTGATGGCGTGAGCGCCTGCGTTTGTTATTTCTAACAACAACTCCCCGTGGTGCCCAGATGCGGGCCACCCGGTGACAGATAGGGTTAAATTGTCGCTTATAGTCATTAAGGCAACGTTGCCATTTGCAATGTTGACGGTTTTGCTTCCCGATACGGAACCTAATATCTGAACTTTTTCAGATGTGAACTGCAAGACCATGTTTTTAAAAATGTTCCCCTTGGCATCAACGGTCTGGTCAAAACTTGAGATTGAAAGGTAGCTCTCTGCCCATACACTTGAAATCCCCGGGGTGTGGGTCGCTACGTTTGAGATATTGGTTTTGAGCAACCAGTTTTTCCCTGCATGATACACACTTGCAGGGGCGTTTAAGGCCCCGGTTAACAATGACCAATCACCCTTGAAGTTAACCATACCTCCAAGGTTAACTTCGATATTGTTTAATCTGTCGGCAAACGAAACATATCCCTTTTTCAAAGTAGCCGTACCTTTCAGGTCAGGATATAAACTCTCAAAGGCCGACTCCGTAGCCTCGGATATGGCGTTAACATCACTTGATCTTGCCAGTGATCCGGCAGCAATTTTTGTCGGAGTGCTGTAATATTCGCTTGTCATCGATTAACCCTCAAGATCGTATAGTTGATAGTGGCACCGCTTAGCGTATGCCCTAAATCGGTTTTTGATTTTGAATAAAAGGAAAGCCCAACGTTCAACCCTACGCCATCGACCGCAATTTCTGGAATATAAAACGCCTGGGAATCATAACAGAAACTATCCCACAAGCTGGCGTCCCAAAACCCTCCAATAGATCCCCCATCCAGCCGGGTGGCTTCGTGCCTTGAAATATCAAGATTGGAATATGAAAACTCAGGCCATACGGATATCGTTGAAAACCCTATTGATTTCATTTCAATAGATCCGTTTCTGAATCTCTTTTGAGTTGTCGGGTACTTAAAGCTGTTGTATGCGAGCTTGAGCACGGCTTCTATTTCTTCGCCGTCAAAGCTTGACCCTTTTCTGGCCTCATACACATATCCATCTTCCCCGCCCATGTACGTCACATCACTGCCCGTGGCATCTTCCCCGGAGTACACACAGCTCATTACGTCTGGATAGGCAAACGTAGAGTAATAATAGGCTTTAGGAGTCAGCGTTAAAATAATCCCCGTCCCATCATTGCAGTATATTCGATACTGATCATCGCTTTTATACACTGTACTGCCGACTATTTTACCCTTTGCATCATTGATCAGTGTTTGAATTTGTTGGGATATTGTATTCTGTGCAAAATTGCCGTAAACATTGGTGGGCTTGATCTTGACTATCCCCCTATCATCCAGGCAAAAGGCAGATCCGAGATTCTGTGCTGTCCACTCTATACACCCCACATCCTGGGCGATCGTCTGCATCTCAAAGTCAGCAGAAGATGTGCCCATGAGGTGGAAGGTTGAATGCCTGGCGAAAACAGCTAAAGAGTCTCCTGGCTGGACAAGCAACCCCGTGATATCGTCACCCATGCCAATCTCAGCCGCTCCCGTCAACGGGGTCCAGCTCGTGGGATCGCCGAGGGAAGATAACTGCAAAGACCCCTTGAATGTTAAAAACAAATGCTTCTTCCATGCGGCAATGTGGCTTGGGGCATCCTTTGCCATACCTGTTGTTAGTTCGGTGAAGGTTGTTCCATCAAATTGAAAAGCTTTATTTTTCCCGTCACATCCAAAAAGTTTAACCGTGTCAGTGCTACCCGTAAAATTATAGATTGTAAATTCGTATCTACCACCAGCGATCCGAGTTGGTGTTGTAACCTCAACCCATCCACTTAATGTCGATTTGTACATCTTGCAGTTCGACCCCGAATCCCTAAAAGCATAAACAACCCCTTTGAAACTCACCACCCCACGAACCGGGCCAGTGCCAGGCACTCTTTGGATTGCTGACCTATAAATGTCAGCCGTATTACTTAGTGCCATAGCATTAAGTTCAGGCGTAGGTTCGCCATTCTCTACAGGCAAGGAGGTGATAACTCCCATCTCATGACCACCAACAGAAAAAGGCTCAATCTGCCAGGTGCCAACAACCATGGAAATATCTATATGATCACCAGCGACAAAAACTACAACCCCTTGAGCACCGCTAATCCCCCCCGTCACAACATCACCTATTGAAACCGTCCCAGTAAGCGAGGTGGCACAATACCAATATTTTTGATTAGAAGGAGAAGGTTGTCCGCTAAACCTTTCGTATCCATCAATCCTCGAATATCCACCCATTCTATCTGCAACATAGTTTATTGAGATCATTGCGCTACCAGAATACGCCTCAGAAGGTGGCGATACCAAATCCAACCCGCCCTCAAAGGATATGTGACCTGGGATAACATTGACCTGGGGTATTCTCATGCTAAAGGTGCTCCGTATTTAATCCTGGGTAGCTGCTCCATTTCGAGCTTGCGAACCAATAAACGATATTTGTCATTTGCCTGCGCGTAAAGATCAGGAATAGACACATAGGCGCAGTACATTGTCAGGGCGAGCCACATTATGGCTTCATGGTACTTGGCAGGAAAAATGGGAATGTCAGTGTTGGCAGTCATGCTGACTGGCTGTATATGATATTGACCTGTAACCATATAATCCTTGTCTGGAATGGGGTAAAACATTAATGAATTGTTGGGCTTTATTGTGTATGTCGTTGGTCTACCTGACAGTATCTTGCCGTTGCCAACGAGCAAAAGTCTGAATTGTTCCCACGGCAAGTATGTTACAAACCCCTCATCATGCAAGGATTCATAAATCTTCATATCACATTGTTTTGTGCTCCATGTTTCCAGGTTAGATATTCCAGCATCAACAGGGGTGTATGTTGATTCACCAATTTTTGTGGGAAACTCAAACTCGTCAGCCATAAACAACCACCCTGGGTGCATGGCTTGGATGGATAGGTACGCTGAGTTTACCCACCCGACCACCTGACGCATTGAACCCGTTTGTCCAACTACGGATGTAGGGCCGTTGCCCGTTATCGGAGCCTCTCTTACGAGTCTTTGGCAGAGCTCAAGGTAGTTCATCGTTCCGCCAGGATTGCTTTAAGCCAGTGCCGGCCGTTCGGGTGTGGATCTTCCAGAACCGAAAACGGATAAGACAGGGTTGTTTTTTCTACCATCTTAATCCTCTCACGCTCAAGCGGGTCCATTTGCTGGGCCCATCTTGTGGTTTTTGCTCTTGCAAGGGCTTCAACATACTTCCGCTTGACGATTGTCTCCTCCCCCCTCCTGATCGGCTGATTAAGCTGATTGACGGTAACGCAGATAATATCAAGCTCCCCGTCAACCTGGGATTCGTGGACCAGGATTCGAATAGGATCGTTCATGAATTTGTTTTTCTCGACCTCGCTTACAAAATCAGCCTCAGAAACAGGGTCAATGCTGTCTGCTTTACCAATTTCATTGATGCCCAGGGTTTTGCCTTTGGGTAGATCATCGTTTGTTGCATCCGTTGTTTTTTTAGACATCATAGTTCCTTATATAGGGGGAGATTTGATCCTCCCCCATGGTTTAAGCTGTTAGCGGTGCAGTTGGGATACACATCAAGTTGCCATATGTAGCCGTAACTCCACTGGCACTGAGCAGGGTTGATCCTGCTGTAAATGTTACGCCTGTTCCGGTGACCGCAACTTTGACATACCCAATGGGGCACGTTGCCTCTTTGGGTACAGGCCATCTTAAAACATCTGCTTTGGCCGTCAAATCCTTGGTCGCCACCTCTTTGCCTTTTACGGTAGACAACGTCCCTGCTGCATTCAGACAAACCAAATACAAGCAGGTGGTTTCCTCTGCCTGGGCCTTTGCGGCCGTAATGGCTGCCGTTGCCGTGATTGCCTTAGTGTATAACTCACCATTAATGGAGTAGCTTATAGCCGCAGCCGTCGCAACTCCTGATTCCGTTGTTCCTACCTTCAAACCGGCGTACCCGAGACACATGGTCCCGCCCCGTGCTACATCGTTTAAGTTCATACTGATTACTCCTTGGTGGTCAGGGACGCCACATTTACCTTGGCGTAGTTGACATCCGTTACGCCTTCATCGGCGTTTAGTTTTGCGGCCAGCACATCCAGGGATGTAGCAATGGTTAAAACGTCTTTTCTCAAAGACTCCATTACCACCCTGATGTGTGCCCCATCCTTATTATTGGCCAGTGACCCCATTCGTGCTGAAATGCTCTCTCCCATGGATCACCCCCTAATCCAAATCAGAGACGGCAACTTCGAGTCTCGTCATGTGGTTTTCATTCAGCCTAACCGGCGCATACCAAAAGTCAGCGCCAACATACCCGAACATGCCAATCGGGTTGGCGTGGTTCTTTTGGCCTGCGGGGATAATGGTCGGAGAAATACCGGTGTAACCTTTACCTTTAAGGGACACATGCCCCCAGGCATCGGCCGCCATGATTACGCAGGGGTAAACATCACATTTGGTACCGCCGACGGAAAGCATACCGGACGTACCGACACTGTCACCGCCTGCAAGGTATGGAGCAAAAAGCGGAGATGTTACGAACCTGAAACCCTCACACTCGCCGATCTCCCGATCATGCACGGGCTTAATCGCTGTACCGTAGTCTGTCCGTTTGGTGAAGTGTGGAAGATCCCGAACATCGGCAACAACATCTGTATGAATAAAAACGATGTAAGAAGCCTCGACACTGGACGTTCCAAAATTTGGCCCAGGCTTGATGCACTCGGTAACTTTGTGCGCCCGGTTGGTTTCCATTGTACGGGCTGCCTGCCTCAGTTTCTTGATTGAGATCTTATCTTTGACTGACGTTCGGCTTGCCGTTGCGCTGGCGTAAGAAACCGACAGTCCCGACTTGACATGACCATAAGCCACCAGTTCGGCAATCTCAGCGATGGTTTCACCGGTAAGTTTACTCATATCCTGGGGAATATCGTCCTCATACATCAGCTCCGCCTTGCTGGTAAATTTAAACAAAACAGCGTACTGCTCAAGAGTCACGGACACATCCGTATAATCAATGGTGTGAGCGTCAGGCGTGACCCCCTCTGCCGTCCTAAAGTTAGATGCTGTGATGTCCGGGGTTTCGTTCGCCTTGGCGTTAAACGGCTTTAACCGCCTAAACACAACAGTGTCAGTTTTTCGTTTCGGTTGTTCTTTCTGCACGCCAAAAGACCCGAGAACAGTCACGGGCTCAGCATGCTTTATCATTTCCATTTCCGCACGAATGATATTCCGTGACGGCTTTGTTCCGTACCTCTGCATAGCCATTTTGCTAATTCCTCATTATCCCCACAGCCTCTTTGCCTCTTGCGCTCTGATTTCAGCATAGGTCATGTCGGATTCAGCTTTCTTGGGAACGGCTTTCCTTCCGTTGACAACCTGCGTATTTGCTGCCAACTTTGCCCTTCTCTTTGCCGCAATATCTGCGGCTGATTCTTGCTGTCCAGTGTCTCTGCTGTATCGTGAGAGCACGTCAATGGCGTCCTTGGCCATAGGTGAATTAATCTTGTTTCGAACTTCAGGAGTTTGATCAATCAACCATTTTTTCCAATCGTTGCTTGATATTGTTTCCTCGTAATCCGGGTACTCCATCCTAAGTTGGAGCGTTTCAATTTCTCTTTTCGTTGCTGCTTGAACCTTTGAGATCTCATCACGCAATGCCTGGGCGATCTCTGACGGATCAAAGTCCGAACCGTTGCCGGCGTTTGCGGCGGTAACGATATCCAAGACCTCATAAATATCTCCGAAATCCTCCTTGAATGCGTCGATCTTCTTCTGTTGCTCCGGCGTTAATCTAACCGGTGTCTTTGGGGCTTTAGCCCGGTTCTGGAACGTGTTTTGTAGACTGCCAACCCTTTGTTCTGCCTGCTTCAACCTGGCTTCAAGGGTGTCAATGACCGATGTTTTGCCGGACAATGCCTCAAGCCTCTCTCTCACCGCTGGCGACACCCCTTCCCATGGATCGGGTTCAGGTTCGGCAGCCGGGCTTTCAGTTTCCGGCGTTTCAATTTCCTGTTCAGGCTCTGGATCAATCGATGGTTCTTTACCATCAAAAACCTCGCTTGCCATCTCTGCCCTGAAATCAGCCTCTTGTTCTGGCGTCATCTGTTCCTGTTCACTCATTCTTTATTCCTTTCCCGGCATTGCTGGCGGGTGCTGTTGGTGCGGCGGGTATCCGGCGCTTATTGTTATGTCAGGGTTTTCTAAGCCCCAACAATTCTTTGTAGACTGCGATTTTAGCCCTAACCTCAATGGTTTTCTCTGGGCCCGTCCTTATAGACTCGTTTTGCTCTCTCAGCTCTTTTAACTTTATCTCAAACCCGTCTTTCAGGGCGCCCCACGTTCGACCGTTAAAATTGATCTTGTACACGTCGTACGTTGAGGGCTTAATGATCGGCTGGTTCATGCAACCCGACCCCATTCGGGCTTTCCAATCTCGATCCAGTTCTCGTCGGGAATGTCGCTCTTTGTTTTCTCGACACACGAAATAGATCTTCCGGTCTTATCGCTTTCTTCAATGACCCACATTTCACCCCATGTATCGGTCATAGCTTCTCCGACGACCTGGATCTTGCGTCCGCCCTTGTGGATATAGCACTTGTCTTTTTCGAGTTTCATATTTAATCCTGGTAAGCCCTTCCATTTGCGGCCCGTGGTGGTGGCTCAACAGGAGGTTCCAACACTTGTGGACCATGTCCATCTTTCCCCGCAAGCTCCCGTTGCAAGCCAATCTCTGCGGCCTTAGTAGTCAATCTTTCCTTTGCCTTCTCAAGCTCGACCTTTTCTGACCTGTCAGCCTTCATCATTGCTATCTGTAGATCCGCTGTCTTGAGTTCAAGTTCATGTTCTTGTTGTGCCTGTGCTATCTGCATCTTTGCGGATGCGCTGATTTGTGCGACCTGCAACCGCGCTTCAATGGTTTTTGCTTCTGACTCTGCTCTAATCTGCGCCACCTGCAACGCTGAATCTTCCGGGGGCTGTTCCTGTGCTTGCCTCTGCGCCTCGTCAAATGCCTGCAGCTGTTCTTCCGTCTTGAGCACGTCAAGCTTTTGCGCTCCGAGCAACTTCTCTGCAACTTTATCCCAATCAACCAAACGATTAAAATCAGGGTCCTGTTTGAGGTTCATCAAATTTAAAAGGGTTTGTCCCTGCTGATCTCTTTCGAGAAAAACACTCGAACCGATCGGCTCAACACTGAAATCGCCCTTGATGTCGGACGAATCGTTGTAAAGCATATTGTAATCATAATACCTGGTCAAGTGTGGGCGGGTGATATTGTCATCCCATACTTTTACCCTGGACCTGAACGCCACGTTGTTTGAGTCAACCATTATGTTGGTGGCGCCCAGGGTATCCGGCAGTTTACCCTGCTCTCCCTGGAACAACATCGGCATTTGAGTTTCCATATCTATAAACCGCAAGGCCAAGTCTATAATAGCCTGTAGCTCTGCCTGATTGTTTGCTACCTGAAACTGAGTAAATGCTTTCCTTACATCGTCAATCCCGTCATTTGTGGCCCACCACAACTTTTTTCCTGTTAACTCCCAAATCCCGTCGGCAGGCTCAACCCCTGGTCCGATGATTGTATTCACCCCGCTGGAATCCCCTGCGTTGTCCATCATGGATCGCCAAGCTGCAGTAATTATCCTCTGCTGATCCAGCGAACCAATAATCAACCCCATTCCCCAAACTGTATTTTGCCGGGGGACCCACTGAAAAAAATCGTAAGGCAACTCGCCCGAATCGATCATATTGAGCGTAACCCTGATTGGCCGATCGTTTACAAACTCAACACAGCACGACACGCTTGCCGCATTAGTGTCGTCCAGATCAACGCCAAGCGCCGTCAAATCATCAACGGATGCGTCTCCATAGTAAAACCAACGCTCATAAGCATTGCCCATAGATGCTGTGTTTTGCCTCATCTTGTGGGTCCCGGTTTTGCTGTATTCGACCGTTGTTCTTTTAGGATCGTCAGCAAGAACAAGGAGGACTTGATCTTCAAGGAATCCAGGTAGGCCAATTAGATCCCGCAGCTCCCGGGGAAGAATCGTATCACGCTCCCAAATGTATGAGGCTTTGGCAATATCTCCGCCACAGTTTGGATCGGGATAAACATCCCAAACGTCAACGCACTTTGACTCAGGAACCTGGGTCTCGCTGATGTCCATATCCCAGACCTCGCCGGTGCTATCCTCTATTTTGATCCATGCTTTCTTAATCTTCTTTGAAACAAAGGGCCCCTTGATAATTCCTGTCCCAAGATTGACAGCCGACTTGACAACCTTCCGGCACTCACCGTTAAAACCGCATTCTGATAGTTGATCCTCAATCTCAGTCTGCATTCTCTCCATGGCCCGTTCTGCATCATCCATCTCTTTTCTGGCCTTATCTGCCACGGTCAGTGGTTCACCATTTTCGGTTTGGGCTGGACCGTCGTCTGTCTTAATAGGTGTGTCGTCATCCAAGGATTTTACAAGATAAGGTTTTGGCGTACATTTTAACATGAAGTTTGCAGAGTCAACCGGCAATAGAATCTCTGAAAAACGACCGATGGCCGTCTCTGCCTTGCCGCGAAGTATATTGACGACAACTTTTGATCTCCTGGCCTCATCCGTTGGCGACAGATATGCTTCCCCAGTGGCATATTGAATCATGTCGTTTTTTGCTTCTGATTCTGATCGACCCTCAAGCGCAACTTCCGCTGTGCGCCACTCTCGCTCGATCCCAGATGCTGCACGACCCTCAACGGCCTCCTGTCTTTTTTTGAGAATAGCCAAAGAGAAAGCCTCGATTTTGCTTGCTGCAATCTCGTTGGCTTCCTCTTTATCGGGTTGCTCCTGGTCCACCACTGTGTCATCAATATTAATCATGCT
Source organism: uncultured Desulfuromonas sp. (assembly GCA_964411865.1). Taxonomy (GTDB): domain Bacteria; phylum Desulfobacterota; class Desulfuromonadia; order Desulfuromonadales; family Desulfuromonadaceae; genus JAIVHC01. The sequence continues at coordinate 9,100 of CAYPNO010000060.1, forward strand.
ATGTGTGCCCTATAACTCATTACGTGCGGTCTGGGTTTTTGATCCTCGTTGATCATTAAGTCTATGTTGGCCGCCAGATACCGAACCATATCGGCCCCGTGACTGTTTGCATCGTGTAGCGGTGCTTCGGACGTTTGGGTTTGTCTGTTGGTCCTGCGTCGATATCTTTTGAGGCACTCAATCAAATCACCCGTTTGCGGTTTGTTGAAATACATCCGTGGAAAAACCATCCTTGCGTTGCGGATACCTTCTTCAATCCCTAACTGCACAATCTCTTTCTTCCCGGCCACATCCCATCCAAGTTTCTGCAGAATAGCTGCCGTTGATCGTCCAGTTTTAAAATCTTTGGCGAATCCGTCATGAGGGAGAAAGATTTTTCCCCAGTTGTATTTTTTTTCTTTTAACTCTGCGCTGTAATCTCCGAGCGTCCGGTGAGAATCTTGAATGGCCTCAATCACTCTGACTTCGGAGGAATGCCGCTGAACAAGGCCAATAAACATACTATCACTCCACCCAAGATCCCAAACCTGATGAACCTTGAGCATGGGATCGTAAGGCACGTTGCATATACGGCCCTCTTTCTCCATTGCCGCCATTTCCTTGTGGTAAATTGCGCCTTCGACGGCTGGCCGACACTCCCCCTCCCAAATGTTCGGGTAGTTGTCGGGATCAGTATTTTTACAGTGCAACCTCTCCTGCTCCATAACGTCCGTGAACCATGGATTGTCAGCGTAGGAAATAGACATCACTACTGCCGAGGGAGGAGTATTGACAATAAAGCGCTGATATGTGTCATCAGTCTCAAGATCAGGGTTAAAACTTACCCATATCTCAGATTTTTCTTTGCGGATTGTGGGTATCAGGATATCCCAGGATCGTTTTTTTACGAACTGCGCCTCCTCGACCCATCCAATATCAAACCCCTCTAACGACTTGATCGATTCGACAGTGTGCGTTGCCAGCCCTGCGAATATAAACTCCGAACCATTACGGCCTCGGATTTGTGTTTCCAGTACCTGGTAGAATCCACCCAACCCCAGGCGCTGAATCTGATCTCCCAGGAGCTTATGAACTGAGTCTTTGATCGAATTTTGAACCTCCCTGGTGCAGAGGATCCGAAGTTTCTTTTTAGCAGCAAGTACAAGCAAAGCCATTGCGAAGCCCCACGATTTTGAACCGCCTCGTCCTCCATATGCAACCTTGTACCTGTACGGCTCAAACAGGAATTTAAGTTTTTCCGGAAACAACGCCTGTGTACGATTATTGCTAGTCATCGGCACTCACAAAACACACATCTATGCCAGCCATGGGGGTCGAGGATATACCGCTAAGGCCATACTGCACTGATTGCTGATCTTGTAATGACCGGAGGGATGCAACGATATCTTTAAATGTTTTTACCGCGTCTGAAACGTCAACTGGGCCTTTGCCAGCTTTTTCTTTTTCGAGCTTAAACTGATACCTAAGTTCCTTGAGCAGCTCGTCTTGGAACGACAAGGCTTCTGCTGTCCTTGCCCGCTGTCCAAAAGCGATGCGAACCGGTTCTTCTGTTGCTTGCTCTATTGCTTCATCTTCGCTTTGGTTACCAATTGTAACCAAGCTTGTAACCAACCTCTCTTTTAAACGCTCAGAGACACGAGCAGCAATATTTTTTGTCCACCCTTTCTGCTTTACATGTTTAAGAATCGCTGCATGTGTTACAGTTGTTTTCCAAACCTGCGAATTGACATGGTCAGCAGCATATTGATTACAGATATCATTGAGAGACATGGCCCCCGCTCGATACAGAGGCTCGACTGAATCCCAGTCTATGTATTTACGCTTCTTAGCCATTTATATCACCTGCCGGACCTCTTAATCGACTCTCAATCCACTTTATAGACCCTTCATGATCATCAGATCTTTTCCACAGTTTCGCCAGATTTTCACGAGTGCTTTCTTTGTCGGCGAACCTGATGGTCAGAGTCGCATAGCAGTCATCATGAGTCCGCATATTGTGTTTAAGTTGATTGTCAATGCCGTCAAACCTTGACCGGATAAAATACCCCAGGGTCCCGATCATCGTTGAGACGACCAGAAAACCTATTGTAGTGATGACATATATCAGCGGATGATTCATCGACTCCATTATCGTTACCTTTTGAGTCGATTAAAGAAACTATCAATACTGGATGCAATGACAGACATCTTTGTTGATGTTCTGTTCCACCATTTTTTTATTTTCTCCCACAATTCTATGATCATTCGTTGTTCCAGGGTTGCGGTTGCAGTGTTTCCCTATTTTCGCGCATTATTTAGAGCGCTGCAAATAGTTAGTCGTTAGATTTGCCGATCTAACTTTTTTTATTTTGTTGTATAAATTACCTTATGATTTC
>CAYPNO010000061.1:0-11368 GCA_964411865.1 uncultured Desulfuromonas sp.
TGATCGATGACATCTGCGAGGTGTCGAAACCAGTGATGGTGCTCTCCGGTGGTGAACCGCTGATGCGCCCGGATATCTTTGATATCGCCCGCTATGGTACCAGTAAGGGGCTGCGTATGTGCATAGCCACCAACGGTACCCTGGTTACCGACGCGGTGTGTGCGCAGATGAAAGAAGCGGACATCAAGATGGTGTCACTATCGCTGGACGGCTCTACGGCGCAGATTCACGATAACTTCCGCCAGTGTGAAGGGGCGTTCGATGGCGTGGTGCGCGCGGCTGAAGCATTTCGGCGTAACGGCATCAAGTTTCTGATCAATTCATCCTTTACCAAGCGCAACCAGCACGACATAGCTGGTACCTTCCGTGTCGCCAAGGAGCTCGGGGCTACGGCCTGGTATATGTTTATGATTGTTCCTACCGGGCGCGGTGAGGAGATCATGAATGAGCTGGTGAGTAAGGATGACTACGAAGATATTCTGGCGTGGCACTACGAGCAGGAGAAGAATGAGGAGGAGATCCTTATGCGCCCCACCTGCGCGCCGCACTATTACCGCATCGTACCGCAGTTGGCGAAAGCAGAAGGGGTGGATTTCAAGCGTCGCAGCCTGACCTTTTCCACCGGTGGAGGCAAGGGCTGTATCGCCGCGCAGTCTATCTGTCTGATCGACTGTTTTGGCAACCTCAAGCCGTGTTCCTACTTTCATTCCAGCGTGGGAAACATTAAGCAGATTCCGTTCAAGGAGCTGTGGTTCAACTCCAAGGTGTTCAACGATCTGCGCGATTTTTCTAAATATAAGGGCAAGTGCGGCGAGTGCGAGTTCATCAATGTCTGCGGAGGCTGCCGCGCCCGTGCTGATGCAGTGTATGGCGATTATATGGCTGAAGAGCCGTTCTGTAATTATATCCCGGTGCGTACCCGTAAACGGCTGGAACGAGAGGCTGCGGGCAAAGCGTAACGAGGTTGATTTTCACCTATTCTTTAATTCTTTAGATAAAGGACTTGAGCTATGGCGACAGAATACAATTTCATAAAAGCGTGCCGGTGTGAGCCGGTAGACCAGGTGCCGGTGTGGCTTATGCGTCAGGCAGGGCGGTATTTGTCTGAATATCGCGCCGTGCGTGCCAAGGGCGCGGGTACCTTTCTTGACCTGTGTAAGGACCCGGCCCGCTCCGCTGAGGTAACCATTCAACCCATTGATATCCTCAATGTTGACGCCGCCATCATGTTCTCCGATATCCTAACCGCAGTAGAGCCCATGGGGATGGATTTGGATTTCACCCCCGCGCCGGTGTTCGCCAATCCGGTGCGTACCCGCGCCGATGTTGAGGCGCTGGTGGTGCCGGAAGATATGGGGGTGGCGTTGCCCTATATTCCCGATATTATTGGACGCCTGCGTAAGGCCTTTGAAGGGCGGGTGCCGCTGATTGGTTTTGGTGGCGCACCATTCACCTTGGCGTGCTATATGGTCGAAGGGAAGGGGAGTAAGGATTTTGCCAGCCTGAAGCAGATGATGTATGGCGACCCCGAGCTCTATCATGCCCTGATGGAAAAAATCACCACCCTCGATATCCGCTATCTGCAGATGCAGATCGAAGCTGGTGCTCAGGCGATCCAGATCTTTGACACTTGGGGTGGGCTGGTGGCACCGCACGATTTTGAGCGCTTTGTGCTCCCCTACGCTACCCGCCTGATAGAGAGCCTGAAAGGGCGTGGCGTGCCGATTCTGTATTTCGTCAAAGGTGCCGGCACCATGCTGGAGTTAGTCAAAAAGGCGGGCAGTGACGTAATCGGTCTCGACTGGCACGTTAATCTGGGCAAGGCGCGCGATATCCTCGGTGACGATGTGGCGGTGCAAGGGAATCTAGATCCGACGGTGCTGTATGCGCCGCAGCCATATATCGAAAAAGAGGTGCAGCGCATTTTGGACGAAAACGCCGGACGCCCAGGCTTCATCTTTAACCTCGGGCACGGCATTCTCCCCACGGTGCCGCCAGAAAATGCGATTTTTATGGTGGAAGCAGTACATCGCTTGAGTCGCAAGTAGGATTTTTGCCCATACAGGGGCCCATACAGGGTAATCCATGAGCCAGAAGTAAGAGCGAAGCCGGACTAGATGCAGGAATGCAGGGATACCGGCTTCGCTTTTTTATTTACTGTTGCAGCCTCTAGCCTTTAGGCTCTAAAGAGATCTTTTGCATAGCAGTACAATTATTTATTCGGAGGTGAAAGATGAAAGTAAAAAAAAATGCATTGGTGCTGCTGAACATGGGTGGACCGGACTCCATCGAAGCGGTGGAGCCGTTTTTGTATAATCTGTTCGCCGATCGTGACTTGATTCAACTGCCCCTCGGGGCGGTGCTGCAAAAGCCCTTTGCACGTATAATTTCATATTTTCGCGCTAAAACCGTGCGCGAGAATTATCAACGCATTGGCGGCAAATCTCCGTTGTTGCACTGGACTGCGCTGCAGGCAGAAAAGAGCGCAGCGCGCCTAGGGGAAAACTGGCATCCCTATGTGGCTATGCGCTACTGGAACCCGCGTGCGGATGAAACCCTACGGAGTATGCGTCAGGATGGTATTGAGCAGGCGGTGGTGCTCTCTATGTATCCCCACTATACCGGCGCAACCACCGGCAGCAGTGTAAAGGATTTTAAGCGGGCGCAGGCACAGGTTTTTCCGGAGTTGAAATGCACCTATATCGAGAGTTGGCATGACTGGCCGGCGTATTTAGATGCGCTGTCAGAGTGTGTGACCGAAGGATTGGAGCAGGTTCCTAAAGCTGCTGACACGCCGCTGGTGCTATTCTCGGCTCATGCCCTGCCGCAGAAATTTATTGAGCGTGGCGACCCATATCAGCGCCATGTGGAACAAACCGTGGCGGGGGTGATGGAGCGAATTGGGGATCTGGAATTTGAGATAGGTTATCAAAGTCGTAGCGGCCCGGTTAAATGGATGGAACCAGATACCCTCGATCTTATAGCGAAGGCCGGCAAGGAGAAAAAATCCTTGTTGGTGGTTCCGGTGGCCTTCGTTTCTGACCATATTGAGACACTAGAAGAGGTTGACGTGGAATTTCGTGCCCATGCAGAAGATCATGGGGTGCCATGGTTCGAACGAGTTCCTGCTCTGAATGTCAGAGAATCTTTTATTACTGCAGTGGTTCAGCTAGTGCGTGAGCGCGCGGAATTCTAAGCTTTGTGTTGTGGAATGTGGGCGGCGGTTGCAACTGAGGCTGAGCCAGCCGCCCGTATCCATCCAAGTCTGCGTCAGTTAAGTTTGAGGCTGGCGGTTAGGCCATACCGTGGTTATTCATAGGCCAAGTTTATGCAGTTTCTCTATTGCCTCTTGTTGTTCTGTGGAGAGTTTTTTCGGTACCTCAATGCGGATGGTTACGTACAGATCCCCTGCGGGAGAGCCAGCATGCGCTGGAACTCCGAATCCCTTCAGGCGGATTTTGCTGCCGGTGGAGGTTCCGGCTGGGATCTTGATGCGCTTGGTTTCCTTCAAGGTCTTGACGCTGGCAGTCCCACCCAAGCAGGCTCTGCTGAAGGGGATGGTAATGGTCTGATGTAGATGATTGCCCTCGCGGGTAAAGCGCGGATCCACTTCAACCTGCATTTCGAGCATCAGATCTCCGGCCTTACCCCCCTGCGGTGCGGGGCCGCCTTTTCCGGCAACACGTAGCTTCTGTCCATGCTCTACCCCCGCCGGAATTCGCACTTGGATATGCTCGTCGCGCCCGTTGTGACGAAAGTGCACCGAACGCTCGCCGCCAAGGATGGCTTGCTGAAACGGTATCGAGAGCTTCATCACGTAGTTCTGCCCCTTTGCGCTGCGCGGCTGTCTGAATCCTGTGCTGCGTCCTCCTACGTTGCCGAACAACTGACTGAAGATGTCTTCACCACCTCCGCCGGCGCCACCACCTCCACCCATCCCAAACTCGCGGAAGATGTCATTGAAGTTGGTGCCGCGAAAGATATCCTCTTGACTGTACTGTTGGTGGAAGTTGCTGTCACCAAACTGATCATATTTTTGTCGCTTCTCCGCATCGCTTAGCACCGCGTACGCTTCGGAAATCTCTTTGAAGAGTTCCTCAGCTTTGGTATCACCTGGATTTTTGTCTGGGTGGTATTTAACCGCAAGTTTTCGGTATGCCTTTTTTATCTCTTGCTCCGAAGCGTCTTTTGCCACTCCGAGGCTTGTATAGTAGTCTTTTGCCATTCGTGGCTCCTGTCTAGTACTAAAATTGTGAAATTACACCCTCTGCGTGATACTATATGACCGGTTATGGAAAGCGTCAAGGTTGGCGGTAAATCTAAATAGTTGATAGCAGTGCGGTGAGTGCCTGTTTTACTGATGCGATTGCGCGGCTGTCAGGGGAAATAATATATTTGCATTACATACAATGAGGGATTCTATGAAAAAAGTGGTAATCGCAGGGGCAGGACTATCCGGCCTGAGTACGGCTTATGCCCTTGAGCAGTTGGCGGCGCAAGAGAATCTAGAGCTTGAGGTAACCATCGTAGAAAAGGAACTGCGCAGCGGAGGGAAGATTTGGAGCATCCGCGAGCACGGCTACTTGTGTGAATGGGGGCCGAACGGTTTTCTGGATAACAAACCCGCGACCCTTGAGCTCTGTGGCCAACTTGGCTTGAATGATGTTCTGCAGCGTTCCAACGACAACGCCAGAAAACGTTTTGTATATGCGGATAAACAGCTGCATCAACTTCCGGAAAACGCGCTGATGTTTTTTCGTTCGGAATTACTGAGCTGGTTTGGCAAGATGCGCTTGGTAGGCGAAATTCTGGTGCCGAAAAACAAAGATACCAAAGATGAAACTCTGGCTGATTTTGGGCGCCGGCGTCTGGGGGTGGAAGCGCTCAACAAGCTTATCGCACCCATGGCCGGCGGCATCTTCGCCGGTGACCCCGAGACCATGAGTGTCAAGAGTTGTTTCCCGCGCATTGCTGAACTCGAGCAGCAATACGGTGGCTTGCTGCGTGCGATGCTCAAACTGGCGCGCAAGAAGCGCCAGGATAAAAAAGCCGGGCAGCAGGTTTCCAGCGCCGCAGGGCCGGGAGGGGTGCTCACTTCGTTTGATGACGGGATACAAGTTCTGGTTGAGCGCTTGCGCGAGCAGATTAAGGCGCGCTGCATAACTGGAACCTCAGTAAGGGGGATCCGGAAGGCTGACGGTGCGGGTTATAGGGTTGAGCTCGATGACGGCTCTAATTTGGATGCAGATGTGGTTGTGAGTGCGGTGCCGGCGTATGCTGCGGCGACCATCCTTGCAGAACTGGAACCGACTGCGGCGTGCTTGCTGGCGGAAATCCCGTATGCATCCATGAACGTGGTGTGTTTCGGGTATTCTGCTGCTGATCTGGAGTGTAACCTCAACGGCTTCGGTTACTTAATCCCACGCCAAGAGCATTGCTCTGTGCTGGGTACCTTGTGGGATTCAAGTATTTTTACCTGCAGAGCTGATGAGGGTAAGGTGTTGTTACGCTCTATGATGGGTGGGGCTACTAACCCAACAGCGATAGATCTTACTGATGAGCAGGTGCAGATTTTGGTTCAGGCGGATCTGAAGCGGATTATGGGGATAACTTCTCCGCCGGAGTTCGTGCGCATCTTTCGACATGAACGCGCGATTCCGCAATATGTGACAGGGCACGCGCAGCGTTTGCTCGATATCCGAGATGCTTTGGTGCAACACCCCGGGATCGTCCTTACCGGTAACGCGTATGCGGGAATCGGTCTTAACGATTGTGTGTCTAACGGACGAAAGGCGGCGCTCCTGGCTTTAGATGTTTTAAAAGGGTGATGCGTTGTTTAGATCAGGTTATCGGTTGGAGCGCTGATTTGTTGCGCTAAAAAACCAAAGCTCCCGCTCCTGCGTATTGCAGGGCGGGAGCTTTTGCGTTAGTCCTCAGGTCTTTTCTTCGCTTCTAGCTTAAACCTGCCTAAGTTATCGTCGTCAAGATTAACTTTGGGGAGCATGTTAGGAGGGTTGCCCCTCAGAAATCTGTATCGTCCTCTTCATCTTTGTCGAAGTACAGGTGCTCATCTTCTGGTGCTGCTAGCCGCTCCTGGTGCATGCCCGTTCGAGACCCTGCAGGTGCTGAAGAGCTTAATCCGCTATTGCCTAATATAAAGCGGTTCAGCATTTCTTGCAGGCTGGAGGCCTGACTGCTTAGTTCGGTAGCTGCCGCCGCAGTTTGTTCCACGTTGGCAGTATTCTGTTGGGTCACATCGTCTATCTGCGAAACGCCGATACTGATCTGTGTTATAGCCTCTGCTTGTTCGTTGCTGGCGGTAGATATTTCGGATACCAGGGTAGATGCCTGGGTTATCCCCGAGACCACTTTTTCGAGTGCTTCGCGAGTCTCGTTTGCAATCGTGGCACCGTGATCGGCTTTATCCACTGAACCCTGGATGAGGTCGGTGGTTTCCTGCGCGGCCTTGGCACTGCGCGCCGCCAGATTTCGTACCTCTTCAGCTACTACCGCAAATCCTTTACCATGTTGTCCAGCGCGTGCCGCTTCCACTGCCGCATTTAAGGCAAGTAGATTGGTTTGAAACGCAATTTCGTCGATGGCTTTTATAATATTAGAGATGTCTCGGCTGGCTTTGGTTATATCCGTCATAGCATCGTTGAGCTGCTGCATGTGTCCGCTGCCAATGGTTGCATCGTTGCTTACCTGCTCGGTCAGGGCGTTTGCCTGGCGGGACAGCTTGGCGTTTCTTTTGGTCTGATCGGAAACCTCGTGCAGAGAACTGCTGATCTGCTCCAGGGAGCTGGCTTGCTCTGTCGCGCCCTGAGATATGGATTGGCTCGAACCAGCTACTTGGCTAGCTCCCTGGTTTATCTGCGTTCCGGCAACCTGGATTTCAAGCATGATATTGTTAAGATCTTCTCCCAGTTTTTGGAGCGCGGTGCGTAACTGATCGTTCTCGTCGTAAGGAGTGATGTTGAAAGTAAGGTCACCCTGTGCGAGTTGGTTCAACGGTCTGACCACCTCATTCTCAAGGCTGTCGGCGAACGCATCCATGGTGGCGGCAAGCATGCCGATTTCGTCACCACGATCGAGATTGAGGCGTTGGTCTAGATGGCCGTGAGCCAGCGCACGGATCATGGTCACGGTTCTAGCCAAAGGGCCAGCAATGCTGCGTGAAATAGTTATAGCGAATAAAATGCCGATAATGGCCGCCGCCAAGGTTATTCCCAGAAGCACCTTCTGCGATAAATTAATGCTCAGAATATTACGCGCTTCAATTGTACTGTATGCGCTGACACATGCCTCCCTGGAGCCGCTAGCCTTGATCTCCATGGTAGCGCTCAGGCGAGCCTGATCCGCCATCAAGCGTGCATGTTGCTCATAATTTTCATTGTATACTTCTATTTCGCTAAGCGCCTGCTGTGCCATTTCAACTAGCCCCTCGCTGTCTATTTCTACGATCAGGGTGTTGAGCATTGATCTCATTGCCTCTATGCACTGGCGTCCACGCTCAAAGAAAAGAGAATCGTTAGAGATGATATGCTCTTTTTCAAACTTGCGCGCGTTCAAAAACAGCAGGTTAATGGTCTGGGTTTGGTCGACGTGGGCCATTATAGCTGCAAGTTCCTCCTCATAGCTGTCGTCGTCAGCAAAAGAAGCGCGAGATTCAATGGAATCGAAGAGTTGCTCGTTTAGGTTTTCTTGTAGCTGCTTTACTTTTATAAATGCGCCATTTGACGCATCTTTCATCTCCTCCATCGCCTCTTCACGTGCCTGGCTTTTGCTCGCGTATGCATCAAATGCAGCTAGATATTCACTGCTGTAGAGCTTTATTTGCTTACTTGCAGATATGGCAATTTTTTGCCTGAGTTGGGGGATGAGTTGATCACAGCGTACGGTAAGTTCTCGTATACTGCGGTGAACTGCAGCAGCAAACTCTTCATCAGCGGTAAAGGCAAAGCTTTTTTCAGCTATTTGGGCTTGATTGAAGAGCGCATCGATGGCGGTAACCGCCTGTAGATTCGCAGAGCTTTGCGCGCTTTTGTCCATAGCAATTTTCCCTACAACACTGACCCCAACAATAAGGAGAAGCAGGCAGATGAAAGATAAGAAAAGTTTGGTTCTAATACTCATGGATTTCAGCATAGTTTCCCCTTTTGTATTTGTTTCGGATACTTAAACCATATAAAGATGTTGGGAGTTTCGTCTGGATGCGTACTCTGTTACTCTTGTTTTCTAGCTCTTATCTAAGATGTTTTCTTATTGCTTCGAGCGCAACATCAATATCCCAAGTCAATCAGACTAACAAAAAATGTTTTAAGCTCACGTGCGCGGCAGGTTTTTGTAATCACCCGTTTAGTGGGGTGGAAACACACTGGGAGAGCAGTGCTTTCCGGTTGACCCCTTGCAGCGCATGAGCTATTTTCCCGACTACTGAAAAATGTTTATCCGCACAACAACGGTGTTGTGACATATGTGGGCTGAATCCCGTTATTTGCCTGTGCTTGTGGAACACTGAGTTAGGTTCAGTATGCAAGGGCAAGTGTAAATACTAGCAGAAAATCAAGGTGTACTCATGTCTTTAAACTCGTCGGCTCATATCCGTATGCAAAAAAACTACCAGCATGAAGTTGAGCGCCGCCGTACCTTTGGAATTATCAGCCATCCTGACGCAGGTAAAACTACATTGACGGAAAAACTGCTGTTATACGGTGGGGCGATTCAGATGGCTGGTGCCATCAAGGCGCGGAAGGCGTCACGCCATGCCACCAGCGACTGGATGGCCATGGAGCAGGAGCGCGGTATCTCAGTCACATCGTCGGTGATGAAGTTCAATTACCGTGACTATGAAATAAATCTGCTCGATACCCCGGGGCATCACGATTTTTCTGAAGATACATATCGAGTTCTCACTGCAGTCGATAGCGCACTGATGGTTATTGACAGCGGCAGGGGGGTTGAGACCCAGACGCGCAAGCTCATGGAAGTGTGCCGGATGCGTAACACCCCTATTATCACCTTTATCAACAAACTTGATCGTGAGGGTCTTGCGCCTCTAGAGTTGTTGGCAGATATTGAGGATACCCTCCAGATTGAATGTGCTCCACTAACTTGGCCGATTGGGATGGGGAAGCGTTTTAAGGGCACCTACAATCTGTATAAAAAATCTCTACACCTGTTTTCCGGGCACGCGAAAGATCGTATGAGTGCTGGGATTACCATCAATGACATTAATGACTCGCGCTTGGATGAAATGCTGGGGGCGCAGGCAGATGAGTTGCGTGAAGATATCGAATTGCTCGAAGGAGCTGCGACCCCGTTTAGCGAGGAAGACTATCTCAAAGGAAGCCAGACGCCGGTGTTTTTTGGCAGCGCAGTTAATAATTTTGGAGTGCAGGAGATGCTAGACGCCTTTGTCGAACTTGCCCCCTCGCCAATTCCGCGTGCAACCACGACCCGCATGGTAGATCCCCTCGAGGCCGAATTCAGCGGGTTTGTGTTTAAAATACAGGCCAATATGGATCCAGCGCACCATGACCGTATCGCTTTTCTGCGCATCTGTTCCGGAAAGTTTGAACGTGGTATGAAGCTTCGTCATCATCGTATTGGCAAAGATATTGCTGTGGCTAACGCTACCATTTTTATGGCGCAGGATCGTAGTCATGTCGAAGAAGCCTTTGCCGGAGATATCATCGGGATTCATAACCACGGCACCATAAAGATAGGGGATACCTTTACCTTGCGCGAGCCGTTGAAATTTGTCGGTATTCCTAGTTTTTCACCGGAGCACTTCCGCCGGGTGCGTTTGAAAAACCCATTGAAGACTAAACAGCTGGAAAAGGGGCTTGTTCAGCTTGCTGAGGAAGGGGCAGTGCAACTGTTTAAACCACTGCACGGGAGTGAATATATCTTGGGGGCAGTTGGGGTATTGCAGTTTGATGTAATTATGGAACGTCTGCGTACTGAGTATAAAGTTGATGCGGTGTATGAGCCGGTCGAATATGCAACCGCGCGCTGGATAAGTTCTACCGATAAGCACAAGCTCGATGGATTTAAGCAGAAGAATCAGATGCATATGGCTCTAGATGCGGAAGAAAACTTGACGTTCCTAGCTTCTAGCGAGTGGCGTTTGCAACATACTATAGAGCAGTGGCCGGATATCGAGTTCAACAAAACACGCGAACATAACTGATCTGCAGAAGCTTCTTAAAGCATAGTTAGGCGCTCCTGAAGCAAAATTAAACCATAGGTGGACAGATCCTCATTCGCGCGGCAACTCCACGAAGAAGGTACTCCCTTTTTGCTCTTTGCTCTCGACCCATACCTTGCCTTTGTGTGCCTCCACAATCTCCTTAACCAATGCTAGCCCCAGACCTAGTCCACCGGCGATGCGCCTGTCGCCGTCATCGACGCGGTAAAAGCGATTGAAAATTTTGGTTTGGCTCTGAATAGGTATTCCAAACCCTTCGTCCTTAATCCAGACAAAGATGCTCCTAGGTGTACTGCGTGCGCCGAGAGTAATAGTCCCCCCGTTGGGTGAGTATTTGATGGCGTTAGAGATCAGGTTGGAGAATACCCGCAACATGCGCTCGACATCTACCTTTATGCTAGGCAGGTGTTCGGGAACTTGCATGACCAGAGAATGTTTGTGCAGGGTTATTGCGTACAACTTGGCACTTTCGTGTAGAAGCGCAGCAATGTCAGCCTCGATAAAGTTGTATTCCTGCATGGACGACTGGAGGCGTTGCAGTTCTAGAAAGTCGTTCATCAATTCGCTCATCCGGTTCATTTCGCGTTCAATGATCTGTAGGTACTCCTGGCGTTGCTCCGGCGTAACTTCGTTGGTCTGCATGAATTCGACAAACCCCATTATGGCGGTGATCGGAGTGCGAATTTCGTGGCTTACTGCTGCAAGCATCTCGCTTTTTACCTTTTCACCCCGAATCTCATCGGTAATATCGCGCACCAGATGCACCGCACCGGTGATTTGCTGATTTATCAGGATAGGTGTCAGGGTGATGCTGAAAGCAGTATCTGCGTGGGCGTCGAAGACTTGCTTTATGCTGGTATGTTGCACCAGCATTTTTTCAAACAACTCTGAACGCACTCCATGCCGAGGGATCAGGGTGCCGCTGTATCTGGATCCCGGGTACGCGTTATTGAGTCTGATGGCGGCGCTATTCTGTTTGATGATTTTTCCCTCCGCATTTAGAACAAAGATGGCGTCCTCTATGGATGCGAAGGTGTTGGCCCACTGTTCTTCACTTAAGTGCAGGTCTGCTTCAATCAGACGGCGTTCGTGAACCTCCTCTTCAAGACTCGTATTGGCGAGTTCCAGTCGAGTGGCGAGAGTAACTATTTTTCT
>CAYPNO010000062.1:0-11225 GCA_964411865.1 uncultured Desulfuromonas sp.
GGGCGGGTGAAAATGTGCGTAAACAAAAGCAAGGTGTCTTTCCAGCATACATGAAAGACCCGCAGCTTTACTCAAATTTAATCATGTTATCTTCAGTCTTCGCTTCTCCATGCCTTGGGACCGCGCCCTAAAACGATTGGGCCAGAGCGGACGATCTCCTTCAAGCCCATGGGTCGCAGAAGCTCAATCATAGCGTCAATTTTGCTTGGAGCTCCAGTAGCTTCAACAGAATAAGAGCGTGGCGTTACATCTACTACATTAGCTCTAAAAATATCTACTATCCGTAAAATTTCCGCTCGAGTTTGCATGTCGGCGGTTATTTTAACCATCGCCATTTCCCGTTCAACAAACGGTTGGTCGGTAAAATCGATAACTTTTATTACATCAATCAGCTTATTGAGCTGTTTGGTGATTTGCTCCAGAATGCGTTCATCACCACTGGTTACAATGGTCATCCGAGATATTGTTTCATCAAGCGTCGGAGCCACTGAAAGGCTTTCGATATTAAACCCGCGCCCAGAGAATAGCCCTGACACTCGGGGTAAAACTCCAAACTCATTTTCTACCAGAATTGAAATTACGTGTCTCATGTAAAAACTCCCAACTTTTATAGTTGCTACGACAGAACCATTTCGTTGAGTCCCGCCCCTGCTGGCACCATGGGTAGAACATTTTCTTCCCGCGCCACCTTAAATTCCATAATTACCGGACCGGGAGTTTCCAGACCCTGCCGTAAAACTTTTTCTACATCTTCAGGTTTAGTAGCACGAAAACCCACAGCACCATAAGCTTGTGCCAATTTTATAAAATCTATCGGCAACTCCATGCAAGTCTGGCTATAGCGTTTGTCAAAAAAGAGCTGCTGCCACTGCCGCACCATTCCCAGGAAATTATTGTTCAAAATTATTATTTTTACCGGCAAGCGGTACTGAACCAGCGTTGCCAATTCCTGTGAATTCATCTGAAAAGAGCCATCTCCAGAAACATCTATAACCTGACGCTTAGGGAAAGCTGCCTGTGCCCCAAGCGCTGCGGGAAGACCGAAGCCCATAGTCCCTAGCCCGCCAGAGGTAATGAAGGTGCGCGGTACGGAAAAATCATAAAACTGGGCTGTCCACATCTGGTGCTGACCAACTTCGGTGGTAATAATGGCATCATCGGCGGTAAGTTCACATAATTTTTCAATAATATACTGAGGTTTTATGGTGCTCTTAGTATATTTGTATGTCATCGGGTGGAGTTCTTTCCACTCGTGCACCTGATTGCGCCATGGTTGACTTGAAGCTACCGTACTCTCTAGTGCCTCGGTGTTTTTCAGTAAGCGTTCAATAATGCCTGGCAATACCTTGGGCAACACTCCAACGACGGGCAGATCTACCCTAACATTCTTTTTAATGGATGTCGGGTCAACATCAACGTGAATAATTTTAGCGTTAGGAGCAAATGTAGCAATTTTACCAGTAACACGATCATCAAATCTTGCCCCCAGAGCAATAAGAAGATCGGAGTTGGTTACCGCCATATTAGCATAAAAAGTGCCATGCATTCCAAGCATACCCAAAGAAAGGGGATGCCTACTGGGAAAGCTAGACATTCCCATCAAGGTTGTGGTAACCGGCACCTGAATAGCTTCAGCGAAGACCATGAGTTGCTTATCAACATCTGACAAAGTAGCGCCACCACCAACATAAATTACTGGTTTACGCGCTGCCAGAATCATCTCCACAGCCTTATCCAGTTGGCGCGGATTCGGGGATATTGTTGGTTTATAACCGCGCAATTCAATCGAATCTGGATAGGAAAACGTAGTGCTTGCCACCTGAATATCCTTGGGCAGGTCAATTAATACTGGTCCCGGACGCCCAGTACTGGCGATATGAAACGCCTGTTTTACAATTCGAGCCAAATCCTTTACATCACGCACTAGGTAGTTATGTTTAGTGATGGGGCGTGTAATCCCAATCATGTCAGCTTCCTGGAAGGCATCATTACCGATAAGAGGCGTAGGAACTTGGCCAGTTATAATAACCATGGGGGTCGAATCCATGTAGGCAGTTGCTATTCCTGTTACGGTATTTGTCGCGCCTGGACCACTGGTAGCAATAGCTACACCTACCCTACCGGTTGCACGCGCATACGCGTCTGCTGCGTGTACCGCCGCTTGCTCGTGCCGAGTCAGGATATGATTTATGGGTGAATCCATCAAATCGTCGTATATATTGATAACGGTACCACCTGGGTAACCAAAAACGGTCTCGACCCCTTCGAGTTGCAGACATTCAAGCAATATCTGAGAACCTGTTTTTTTCACTGTTTACCTCCAGTAAAGCTGTTCACTAATGTGATTTACTTAAAATTATATTTTTTATTTGCACCGCATCACTCAACTGAGTGAATTCACATGTTCTTTACAAATTTCGGTTTTTTCTATCTTCTCAATTATGATCTTATTTTTTAATATGTAGCTGGGTCACATCGCGCACCGCACCCTGAGAAGCACTTGTGGTTAATGCTGCGTAAGCTTCCAGCGCTTGACTAACCACACGCTGGCGTTGAGCCGGCTTCCATGCGCATTCTTCGCGCTGTTCCATGCGACGTTTACGCTCGCTTAACTGTTGCGGAGCTATACGAATATCAATAGTTCTAGCTGGAATATCGATGTCAATTACATCACCAGGTTCAAGTAATGCTATGGGTCCCTGTTCGGCAGCTTCCGGCGAAACATGTCCTATAGAAAGTCCTGAAGTACCACCGGAGAAGCGTCCATCGGTCACCAACGCGCATTCTTTGCCAAGTCCTCTGGATTTAAGATAGCTAGTCGGGTACAACATTTCCTGCATCCCCGGCCCCCCTTTCGGCCCTTCATAGCGGATAACCACAACATCTCCCGCTACTACGTCACCGTTTAAGATAGAGTCGATAGACTCTTCCTGGCTCTCGTATATTTTGACCGGACCGGAAAATCTAAGGATTGAATCATCCACTCCCGCAGTTTTAACAATGCAGCCCTCTGGGGCGACATTTCCATATAAAACAGCTAATCCTCCATCCTGACTATATGCATACTCCACAGAGCGAATACATCCCTGCTCTCGGTCAAGGTCCGCATCAGGCCATCTTTCATTCTGGCTGAACGGCTCTAAATTATGCCTGCGGCATGGCGCTGCAAGATACATCTCCTTAACCTCGGCAGAATCTGTGCAGTGAAGGTCCCATCTTTCGAGAGCCTCTCCAAGAGTTTTCGCATGAATAGTGCCTACATCACGATTCAACAGACCACCACGGTCTAGCTCCCCCATAATTGCGAAAATACCGCCAGCACGATGTACGTCCTCAATGTGGTAGTGTTGTACTGCCGGAGCTACCTTGCACAAGTTGGGCGTCTGCCTAGACAACTCATTGATGTTCTGCATGGTAAACTCAACATCCGCCTCGTGTGCTATAGCCAACAGATGTAAAACTGTGTTGGTCGAACCACCCATGGCAATATCAAGCCGCATAGCATTTTCAAAGGCGGCTAAAGTAGCAATAGAGCGAGGCAGAATGGAGGCATCATTTTGCTCATACCAGCGCTGAGCCAAGGCAACAATATCCGCACCTGCCTGCAAAAAAAGTTTTTTCCGTTCAACGTGTGTTGCCAGCAAGGTGCCATTACCAGGGAAACTCATCCCCAACGCCTCGGTCAGACAGTTCATGGAGTTTGCGGTAAACATACCAGAACATGAACCACAGGTTGGGCACGCGTGATCCTCGTACTGCTCAACATCAGCGTCAGTAATATCCAAGTCAGCTGCAGCAACCATTGCGTCAACCAAGTCGAGGGCGGCATCTTTACCCCCAATACTGGCTCGTCCAGCCTCCATCGGACCTCCGGTTACAAATATTGTAGGAATATTCAGACGCATGGAGGCCATTAACATTCCAGGCGTAACCTTGTCGCAGTTTGAAATACACACCATGGCATCGACGCAGTGCGCATTCACCATATACTCCACAGTATCGGCTATTAGTTCCCGTGAAGGGAGGCTATAGAGCATACCTCCATGTCCCATAGCGATTCCATCGCAGATAGCCATAGTGTTGAATTCTTTGGCAATACCACCATGTTTCTCAATCTGCGCCGCAACTAACTGACCTAAATCTTTTAGATGAACATGTCCAGGAACAAACTGGGTAAATGAGTTGACCACCGCTACTACCGGCTTACCGAAATCACCCTTCTTTACCCCTGTAGCCTGCCACAGCGCTCTGGCACCGGCCATATTCCGTCCTGATACTGATGTAGCTGATCGATATCTACCCATATTCATCCTCACCATTTAACAATTAAAAGTTGAATTAAATTCCCACTCCAACCTTGTAGCTTGCTTTTTATACAAACTCGCAAAGATCAAGATCTATAAAAATGACTAACATAGTGGTTTGATAGCAAAAGACTATTATTTGGCGGCACAAAAAAGATATCATAGTACAAAAAGGGTTTGGGAAGGCCCAAACCCTTTTTTATGTACTCAGTTGCGCGTCAGGCAAACAAGCTACTGCGCCCTAACGTGTGCCAGCATCTGTTTCATCTCATCTTTACCTGCAAGCTTGAGTTTCTGAATTTTTTTGCGTTCCAACTCTTCATGGTCTGACAGGTAGCCATTATCGTTGTAGCTGCTCAACTGTTTTTCAAATATCTGGTGCTGTTCGTAAAGCATACGGAAATGAGGATTTACTGCTGCTAATTGAGCTATCTCATCCTGGCTCATGTCCATCTAGACACCTCCTACATTATAGTTAGAGTCACCCAAACACGCACTACTATATGCTTTCACAGTACCCAAGTGTCTGTCAAATTGTCAACCAAGTAGATTCCAGAGGTATAAATTTTATGAGCTGAAATAAATAGCTACTGTTGCTCTGCAGTTAGACGATGCTGCATCTGAGCATCCGACAAACGCACATACACCGCCTGAATATCATTAATTTGTGTAGCAGGGGCGCTTAGAGGGCAATGGATACACAGCTGGGCTGCACCTGCAGCGGAAGGATATTGCACTGCTGGGCCAGAAAAATACAGTTTATTGCGGCACCCTTGGGTGAAGAGTTCGCGGTACAGTTCACCACCGTGCCCAATCAAAACAACTGGCCCGGCTTCACCTTGTCCGTCGTTGCGCGAGTTTATAAGGTCACACACTCTTGAGGGCGGTAAAACAAACATCTGCGCTATTTTTGGACCAGCATTATCCCACTGTAGGTAAGCACCATATAGTTCACGCTTGCGTGCATCGAGTAAGCAATACTGCGCGCTGGGTGAAGATCCATACATAAATCCCATAACCAGCAACGACGATACTTGATAAACTGGCAGATCTAAACCTAGAGCTAAACCCTGAACCGTCGCCAAGCCGACACGCAAACCGGTAAATGATCCAGGACCATGCACGACACACAGTCCCGTAACATTAGCTAGTGTATATCCACACTCGTCAAGCAACATACGCGCATAACGCAGAATATAATCGGAATGAGGACGATGTTTTACATTTAGGCGAAATTCAGCCAAAACAATCGCATCTCTTACCAGGGCTACACTGCCGCACGGTGTGGAAGTATCAAAACTCAGTAATAATTGTTGCATCTGCCCTCACTCAAAGGGTGTCTACACTGGATGTTGTTACCTTATGGATTTATTCCAATTATTGCAGAAAAAGTCTAGATAAATCATTGTAGAACGCGAGCAACATAAGCAAAAGTAACAGCCCAAGACCCACTTGCTGTGCTATTTCTCGTGCTCGTAAGGATAATGGACGGCGGAAAACAAGCTCAAAGAGAAAAAACACCAAATGCCCCCCATCGAGCACCGGCACTGGCAATAGATTTAATATCCCCAGTTGGATGCTAATAAAAGCCAGCACCGTCAAGATCGTGCTCAAATCTGTCTGAGCCGCTTGACCAGCGATCTGCATTACCATGATCGGGCCACCGATATTATCTGTCGCGACATTACCAGCAATCATTTTGCGAATAAATGTAATCGTCAGGGATACCAGTTCCTTGGTGCGCTCAAAGCCAGCCTGCATAGACCCAACTAGAGTATATTCTTGCTGAACACTTCGCTGCTGTGGGGTGATGCTAACCAGCCACACAGCCCGTTGCTGATCGCGCTCAGGCTTAATTGAATATGAGAGGTAAGCACCCTGGCGTTCGACTACAAATACCGTAGCGTCTCCATTTAAATCCTGGATGGCATAGTGCAGGTCATACCAAGAATTGATTGTTTCGTTACCGATGCTAGCGATTGTATCACCCTGCTGCAACCCAGCAACCTCTGCAGGCATCCCAGAACTGAGCAAACCTATAATCGGAGCTTGGCGCGGCAATATCCCTAACGACTGCAGCCCTTCGAGGCTGTTGCTTGCAGCGTCAATCCTAAGATAAAGCGTTTCTCCCCCGCGCAAAACCTTAAATTCAAGCTCATCTCCGGCCGCGGGTATAAGCGCTTTATTGGTATCGTTCCAACTTGAAACAACTTGAGCATTTAAGGCTGAAATACAATCGTCTACCTCGAAACCAGCCTTAGCAGCCGCTGTTCCTTCAATCACATATCCAACGCATGGGAGTTCTTCCAAATACGCTGGGATACTCACCCCTATATAGTAAGCCCAGGGCAAAAGTAACAAAGGCAAGAGCAAGTTCATCAGCGGCCCCGCTGCAACGATTGCCATTCTTCTACCGACAGATTTATGCGCAAAGCTGCGCTGGTGCTCCTGAGGATCTAGCTGAAGACCCTCCCCATCTTCACCGGTTCCTTCGCCAAGCATTTGCACGTATCCACCTAGCGGGATAAGACTGATCTGGTATTCGGTTTCCCCCCAAGTGCGGCCAATAATCTTAGGCCCGAAACCTAAAGAAAAGCGTAAAACCTTTACTCCGACAAATTTTGCTACAGCAAAATGCCCAAGTTCATGTACAAATACCAGCACGCCCAACATCAGGATGCCAGCCAATAGCGTAATCATCTACACACTCCGCTTATATTGTGGATTTTTACTCAGGATTATAGCTTTTGCACGGGCCTGTGAATCAAGATGCAAGATGTCATCTAAGTCATGAACAGATTGATGGCCCATGCTGTCAAGTGCATCCTGAATAAGTTTGGGAATATCCATAAAACCGATCTGTTCCTGTAGAAATGCGGCAACGGCGATCTCGTTGGCGGCATTCATCACGACTGGCGCACCGCCACCAACCTGCATAGCCTGATAAGCTAGAGATAAGCACGGGAAACGCTCATTATCTGGCAGGTGAAACGTCAGCGCAGATAACTTACATAGATCAAGAGGTTCAAGGTCGAGAGCAAGACGTTCTGGCCAGGCCAAAGCATAGGCTATCGGCGTTTTCATATCCGGCACTCCGAGTTGCGCCATAACCGCCCCGTCCACATATTCAACCATGGAATGCACAATGCTCTGAGGGTGAATATGCACATCAATAGACGTTACCGGAAGCTCAAACAACCAGGCAGCTTCTATAACTTCAAGCCCCTTATTCATCATAGTAGCGGAATCAATACTGATCTTGCGACCCATATCCCAGTTTGGATGTGCCAGAGCCTGCTTGGGCGTTGCCCGCGCTAGCTGTTCGTGGTTGCAATGCCACAAAGAACCGCCTGAGGCGGTTAAGATGATCCGGCGTATATCCTCATTCCGTTGTCCAGCCATCGCTTGAAAAACCGCTGAATGTTCACTATCAACGGGAAGAAGCTTAACTTTACGCTTTTTCACTGTGCGCATCACCAGTTCACCAGCAGCGACAAGAACTTCCTTATTTGCCAAAGCAATATCTTTACCTGCATCAATAGCAGCCATAGTTGGCACTAGACCCGCAGCACCCACAATCGCAGATACTACCATGTGAGCGCTATCCCAGGTTGCACACCGCCGAACACCTTCAGCACCCGCCACAACTTCGACATCTAGGTTTTTCACCCTTAGTCGCAATGCGACTGCGTCCAATTCAGACTCTACCGACACCAGCCAAGGAGCAAATTCACGAATCTGCGCTTCTAGCAAATCAATATTCTGGCCAGCCGCAAGGGTAACAATTTTATAACATTCAGGAAAAGCGCGGACAATTTCAAGGGTCCTGACTCCGATGGAGCCAGTCGAGCCCAACAGCGCAATATGCTTAAGTTTCATCAAAACAACAGTCGGACATACAGATAGGTCACGGGAAAAGAGAACAGAAGACTATCCAAACGGTCAAGCATTCCTCCATGTCCAGGGAACAACTGGCCAGAGTCTTTGATTTGAGCCGAACGTTTCAGCAACGATTCAAATAGATCGCCGAGTTGAGCAAATATTCCAACTAAAATCCCTAAGCCGAGCCCAGCAGCCAAACTTAATTCAGGCATAAACAGCCACCTTGCCCCTAAAACTGCCAAGATTGCGCCACATACACCACCCAAGGCACCTTCGACACTTTTCTTAGGGCTGACCGCCGGATATAGGCGATGCCTACCCCAGCGAGTACCGACAAAATATGCACTGGAATCGCACAACATCGTCATAAAGAGAACAAGTACTACCAGCTTGTTTCCATCTGGTAGCGCGTGCAGCAGCACCATGTAACTTAACAATAGCGGGATGTATATCCAGATCAACAGTACCACCGCGCAGTTGTTAATAACCGAGATGATGTCTTTAAAGCGAAACAGGTAAAACATTGCCAGCAGCAAAAAAATAACGCTGCAGGCAATGCCCATCTGATCCGGACTCCAGCACGCCACGCTAAACAGTCCAATCCCACCAAAAACAACCAGTAGTTTCAATTCTGTATCAGCTTGAGGGCGAAACAAATGCAGACATTCAAGCACTGCTAGGATAACAACCCCTACAGCAACAGCAAAAAAAACACCGGTGCCAGCATATAAAGTCAGCAAAAGCACCAACGGCAGAGCGACAAGGGCGGTTATTATTCTATCCCGTAGCACGATAATCCTTTACAAAGCCAAATGTTTACTGCGGAAATATTTCACCGTTTACCCGTCCGAATCTACGGCAACGATTTTGATATTCTTGTAACACCGCTTTCAAATGTACTGTGCTGAACTCCGGCCAGAAACAAGAACAAAAAAACAGTTCGGAATACGCTATCTGCCACAGCAGAAAATTACTTACCCGCTGCTCTCCACTAGTGCGAATAAGAATATCCGGATCCGGTATGCTCGACGTATCCAGATGGGTAGCAAACATTCCTTCATCTATATCACCAGGCTGAAGTCCGCGATCATAGACTTCAGCACATACAGAACGCGCCGCACGCACAATCTCGTCCCGTGCTCCGTAAGAAAGAGCAAGTGTCAACACCATAGTCGTATTATTTTCGGTCAGCCTCAACTTATCTTGTACTTTATGCCGCAACTCTTCAGGTAAACGCGAAAGATTACCTATGACATTCAAACGAATATTATTTTTTTGCAGCAAGGATATTTCACTCGTTAGGTATGTATCCAGCAGTCCCATAAGGGCCTGAACTTCCTGCTCAGGTCGGTGCCAGTTTTCCGAACTAAAAGCATAAAGAGTAAGATACTTGATTTGTAGTCGTGAACATTCCTGGACTATACGCCGAACAGTCTTAACCCCTTCCTGATGTCCAGCAAAACGGGGCAAACCGTTCTGCCGAGCCCAGCGCCCATTACCATCCATGATGATAGCTATATGCTCAGGTTGTTCAACACTTCCCATACTAAAATCCTATTTATTGCAAGAAAACTGCTAATCGACTAAATAGTCACTATAGACAGCTTTTAACATGTTCGCGTTCCTTGGAGCAAGTATTCTGCCAGAGGGGAAAATTCTAGACTAAAAACTAATCAAGTAATATTTCGTAGTGGAAAAACCAAAAAAAAGGGGGCTCACAGCCCCCCTTAAATTTATCACTATGCCTATACTAGACTTCCATGAGTTCTTCCTCTTTAGTGCTGAATACTTCATCAACTTTTTTTACATAGGAATCAGTTAAATCCTGAATCACCTTTTCGCCACGCTTTAGATCATCTTCAGTGATCTCTTTATCTTTCTCGAGTTTCTTCAAACCGGCATTGGCATCTTGGCGTGCACTACGAATGCTAATTTTAGCATCTTCTGTTTTAGCCTTAATCTGCTTAACCATCTCCTTGCGACGTTCTTCCGTAAGGGCAGGAATAGGGATACGAACCATAATGCCATCTGATGTTGGAGTTAAACCTAAGTCAGACTTGAAGATGGCCTTCTCAATATCAGAAATAACATTCTTTTCCCACGGCTGAATAACAATGAGTCGCGCCTCAGGCACTGAGATTGTACCGACCTGACTCAGTGGAACAGCAGAACCGTAGTAATCAACGCGTACCTCATTAAGGATTTCAGCAGACGCTCTCCCCGTACGTACACGGCGAAACTCACGCCGCAAAGCTTCCACTGCATTTTCCATAGCTTTCTTTGCCTGCTTTTCAAACTCCTGAAACATAGTCTAATCCCCCTTTACGATAGTGCCAATAGCCTCGCCAAGGACAACTTTTTTGATATTACCCTTCTGCGTCAGGTTAAACACTAGAATAGGTAGTTTGTTGTCCATGCAAAGTGAAGTCGCAGTGGAGTCCATGATCTGCAGCCCCTGCTTGAGTACATCAAGATAAGAAAGGGAAGTGAATTTCACCGCATTGGCATCGAGGGCTGGGTCCACATTGAAGACACCATCAACTTTGGTAGCCTTCAGGATTATCTCAGCACCTATCTCCATTGCACGCAGGCTTGCAGCAGTGTCTGTCGTAAAATAGGGATTACCGGTACCGGCAGCAAAAATCACCACCCGCCCCTTCTCTAGATGTCTTACCGCCCGTCGCCTAATATATGGCTCAGCGATTTCACGCATTTCGATAGCAGACTGAACCCTGGTTTTGACTCCAACTTTTTCTAGAGCATCCTGCATCGCCAGACTGTTCATAACAGTTGCGAGCATCCCCATATAATCAGCACTTGAACGATCCATCCCCGCTGCTGATGCAGCAATGCCACGAAAAATATTCCCTCCGCCAATAACAAGTGAGACCTGGACACCGAGCTCTATCACCTCTTTAATTTCAGCAGCAATGCCACTTATAACCTCAGGATCGATGCCATAGCCACGATCCCCGGCCAGAGCTTCGCCGCTTAGTTTGAGCAATATAGTTTTATAACGCGGTTCAGGATGAGTCATTG
>CAYPNO010000063.1:0-11179 GCA_964411865.1 uncultured Desulfuromonas sp.
CAAAATCGGCACCGGCAGCGGCAAGATATCTGAAGCCTTCGGCATCGACTACGTAGGCCCCATTGACGGACATCAGCTAGATGAAATCATAGAAGCGTTACAGCATGTCAAGGATCTGCAGGGGCCAGTTCTGGTTCATGTGGTCACCCATAAGGGACATGGCTTTACCCCAGCCGAGGAAAACCCTGCATTGTATCATGGAGTTGGGCCTTTCGACAAAGATACCGGCTTAATTATGAAGAGTGGCACCAGTGCTCCTAGTTATACTGATGTTTTTGGGTCTTATCTGTGCGAACTCGCACAGCAAGACAAGCGATTAGTAGCTATAACTGCAGCTATGACTTCCGGCACCGGACTGAACAAGTTTTCCCAACAGTACCCAGAGCGCTTTTTTGATGTCGGTATTGCGGAACAACATGCGATTACCTGTGCAGCAGGTATGGCGGCAGAAGGGTTACGCCCAGTAGTCGCGATTTATTCTACGTTTATGCAGCGCGCGTATGATAATGTGCTGCATGATGTGTGTATGCAAAACCTGCCCGTCACCTTCGCCTTAGACCGAGGAGGCTTGGTTGGAGCAGACGGCCCGACCCACCATGGTGTGTTTGACTTCAGTTTCATGCGCCATATCCCCAATCTGACTATGGTGGCCCCACGAGATGAGATTGAACTACGCCGAGCTATGCTCAGCGCTACCACAAGTAGCGGTCCCTACGTCTACAGATATCCACGCGGTTCTGGCAGAGGACTCAACGCTAGTGAGACAGTCACCCCTCTTAGTCTCGGTAGCGCCGAAATATTGCGCTCTGGGACAGACGCAACCATTCTAGCTTTGGGGCCCTGCGTATATACAGCGCTTGAAGCTGCAAAAGAACTTGGCATAGAGGGGTATAACGTTGGCGTGGTGGATGCCCGCTTTTTAAAGCCGCTGGATGTAAAAACCATCACAGATTGCGCCCTAAGCAGCAGTGCAATCGTAACGTTGGAAGAAAATGTCCTCGCTGGAGGTTTTGGCAGTGCAGTCATCGAATTGCTCGAAGTTCACGATATAGTGATGCCGATAAAACGAATTGGCCTACCTGATATCTTTGTGGAACAGGGGACGCAAGACGAACTACGCCACTTATACGCCCTGGACCGCGAAGGGATTGTAACAACAGTACGTAAATTCCTACGCGGAATAAGTCCTGTGAAAAACACAGCTGGCACTACGATATGAGCTAAAAACCTGTAAAGCCGAGAATATATATTCTCGGCTTTACAGGTATGTACTCTAATGATCCACTGTCTAGAATCAATTTTCTTCGGCTGCAAGAAACTCCTGAGCCAGAGTCACCTCTTTTTTGCTCCCGATAAACACGGGGGAGCACGCATCTATATTCTGCGGCAAGATGTCTAGAATCGGCATTTTGCCGTCAGACGCAACCCCTCCGGCTTGCTCCACTAGATATGCCATGGGATTTAATTCGTATAGCATGCGTAATTTCCCTTGCGGATTATTTTTCAGGTGCGGATACATAAACACCCCACCACCCTTGATCAAAATCTGGTTGATATCTGGCACAAACCCGCCGCTATAACGCAACTTGCAGCCCTGCTCCTCTAGAGCCCGAACAAAGCGCTCTGTCCCTTCCGTATACTGGTTCCGTTGCCCTCCGGGAGAGTATATATCTGCATCACCATCAATAGTTACATACTCTTGCACCAGTGAATACTCCATGAGCTGGTTCATACCAAACTCATGTACTCCATTACCGGTAGAATACATAAGGGTGGTTCTCGGCCCGTACAAAATGTACATTGCCGCCACCTGATCACGCCCTCGCCCCAGCAAAGCATTGCCTTTGCAGATCGAAATTATGGTACCTATTGCCAGATTAACATCTACCAAAGAAGAGCCATCTAGCGGATCATATGCTACTGAGTAACATACCGATTGATCAGGATTGAATTCTATAATCTGTTCCTGTTCTTCTGAAATAACACTGGCAACGACGCCGGAGTATTTCATACGTTTTTCTAAGATTCGATCTGCCAAAACATCTAGAGCAAGTTGTTTTTCTCCATAGAGGTTGGAGGTACCCGCAACCCCCAGATCGCCCGTACGAATAGAATTAATAATATATTTGGACGCCTCAGCAATTTCGCATATTAGGCGCGTCAGATTACGCTCAACTCCATTCTCACGTAAGTGACGGCGCAGATCTATCTGAAATTTGGTGGAACCACGTTCATCTGCCATTTGCTACTCCTGTATGAAAATTCAAAGAATGATTGGACAGAACCTATTCTTGTTCTGTTTTGATCAACACATTTTTGTCCATGTTTTTAGTGCAAAACAGAGTCGCCGCCACTATAGCAAGGGGGATGGTTAGAAATTGAACAAGAGGAATCATTAGGGTAAGCATAACAGACAATCCAAAACCAAGAGACTGCGACCGGTGCTTTCTGATGAAAACACGCTGCTGACTGAAGCGCATACCTTTACGCGAAAACACAAAACCGGTGTATTCAACAACTAAAAAGTAAAGTGTGAGTAAAACTGAGCAGACCGAAAACAAAGGCGGTCCTAATAATGGAATAAAGTTGACAAACAGCAGCAACCCCATCGCAACTAGAAAGATACTTACTTTTCTTATCTCATCTCCAACGGTGCGCCATACATCTGTAAACATTGCCGTTACTGAAAAAACATCTGTGCTTGTTGTGCCAATAAGCATATGTTCTGTTTTTTCAGATAAAATGTCATTAAACGGAGCCGCTATGAAGTTGCCTACCGCAGTAAAAGCAAAAAAAGCAACCAACAGCATAACTATGAATGCCAATCCTCTGGCAATCCAAGCTATAAACTGCCACCACAAATTCTCTCCAGGAGATATATGATTTCCTACTAAATAGGAAAAATATTCAGTACCAAAGAAGATAGTGACACTAAAGACCACTACATTAACGCAAAAAGGTATTGCTGCGTAACGGAACAGCGAGGGATTACGCCACAAAAAAACCCACGCCTGCCAGGTCGAGAGTAATCCGATAACAAAACCACGCATCTATTTCATTCTTTCAGCCGTATCTGCCAACATTCAAGGAATTTGCATTATAGCATTACATCGCCAAGCTTTATCAGCGCCTTATACAAACTAATTTAATAGTTTAGCATAAAAAAAAATCAAAGCCAAGGGGCGTATCTAGCTAAAATGAAAGCATGTTTTTCTTTAATTGCACATATTTCTTTCTTGCAACCGGCAGATAAATTTTCTATACTTATACACAAATGTAAAGCTCTCTACTCGGCGCGTGTATTCTGAATGTCCACGCGGAATAAGTTGTTAACGGGGGGTTTTCTAATAGCATTGTGTGCCTGCCCTTCTTGTAAAGGGACGCCTGATGTGCTAACAAAAATCCCCACCTAGTAGTATCTCGTTGTGAGGCCAAAGATTCACGGCTGACGTGGAGAGCTCCTCTATAAAACAAATAAAGGCATCTGGAACCCTTCCGATGCCTTTATTTGTTTTATATTTTTTTATAGTACTTATGACGGTACCTGAACATTTGAGGCGTAAAGGGATATCAACTTAATGAGACACGAAACATCTATATCAGGACAAGCCTGTTTGAAAAAAACAGGATCTGAACAGGATATACACCGTCTAAACATAAATGGTCGCGAAATTATTCTCATTGGCACAGCACACATTTCAAGAGAATCTGTTGATATTGTCATCCGCACCATAGAAAGCGAGCACCCAGACAGCGTCTGCGTAGAACTTGACGAACAACGCTATCTACACCTCACCGAAAAAAATCAGTGGGAGAACCTAAATATAATTCAAGTCATAAAGAGCGGCCAAATTCCATTTCTGATGGCTAATCTTGCACTTGCCTCTTTTCAGCGACGCATGGGGTTGCATACTGGGGTTAAGCCTGGGGAAGAGCTTGCAGCTGCAGCTAAAAAAGCCTCTGACATGAACGTGAACCTAGTTTTAATCGACCGCAGCATCCGCACCACATTACTGCGTGCATGGCGTAAGACTGGGTTTACACGCAAAATGCAGCTAATATCGACCATGTTCGCAGGGCTATTTGAAAAACAAGAACTTGACGAAGAAGAACTGAGCAAAATGCGTCAGACCGATACCCTTTCGGCTATGTTAGAAGAGATGGCTGTCGTGTTGCCTCAAGCTAAAACAACTTTGGTCGATGAACGAGATCGCTGGATGGCGCACCACATTATTGCAGCGTCGGGAACAAAGGTTATTGCTGTTGTAGGGGCAGCTCATGCGCCAGGCATTATCAGTCATCTGAGTGCTGGTGCACCCGTTGACATTTCTGGGCTAGATGTTATCCCTGAAAAACCAAGGTACTCCAAAATTATTCCATGGATTATCCCCCTCATTGTTGCCGCTTTATTTATCGGGGGATTTTTTTATGCTGACCGCACCCAACTCTACGAAGCAGCCACTGCTTGGATACTTGCCAACGGAATCCTTTCTGCGAGTGGCGCGGCTCTAGCTCTAGCTCATCCATTCACTATTATCTCAGCATTTGTAGCAGCTCCAATCACCTCACTTAATCCCACTATAGGAGCCGGATTTGTTACAGCATTAGTACAGGCTTATTTTTCTCCACCAACTGTGGCAGATATGGAGAAAGTGGCTGAAGATGTTATAAATTTACGCGGTTGGTGGGAAAATCGTGTTACCAGAATTGTTCTTGTATTCTTTTTTTCTTCCTTGGGCTCGACAATCGGTACATTTGTAGCGTTTGGCTGGCTCAAAAATATGTTCTAGTAGAAGATTGAAACGTTTCTTTTAGGAACCTTTCAACGTTTCAGGCTCTACTGAGCGCCTAGGCATATAAAACTATCCTTCTAGTACACGAAAAAACTTGACCAGATAATCTACTCCAGACCACACTGTCAAAAAAAGTGCTATATAAAAGAAGAATGTGCCCACATTGTGAAAGTTCGCGCACAATAAACTGAGATCAATACCCAAAAACCAGCAATATTCGTAATGTAGCAACAACCCTATAATAGCCACCATCTGGAATATTGTCTTATACTTCCCTAGGTTACTGGCAGCAATGACAATCCCCTCAGATGAAGCGACTGAACGCAATCCTGTCACTATCACTTCTCTGGCTATAAGCAAAAATACCGCCCATGCCGGCACCCTGCCCAGAGGTATCATCATGATAAGCGCCGCCATAACAATCAACTTGTCTGCAAGAGGATCCAGAAATTTTCCCATTACTGTCACTAAATTAAGACGTCTGGCCAGATAACCATCAAGCCAGTCGGTCACGCAGGCCATCGAGAAAATTAGTGCTGCAATAAAGCTTGAAGACCTGCTGTCTGCTAGCAGAGTCAATACCAAAACAGGTATGCAAGCAATGCGGGCAAAGGTAAGCATATTTGGCAAATTAAAAGGCCCATTATTCAACATTTCATATCACTCCCCAAAATCATTTCGATACCGGTCAAAATAGAACTTTACGTTTTTCACATAAGCTTGTGTTTCTGTGTAAGGTGGAATCCCAGCGTATCTTTCAACAACTGAAGGACCAGCGTTGTAGGCAGCTAGGGCCAAGTCAAGATCTCCAGCAAAACGTTTAAGCATCTGCTGCAAATAGCGACTACCAGCGGCTATGTTCTGCGCTGGGTCGAACAAATCGTATATATCCATTTCTGCCGCGGTCGTGGGCAGAACCTGCATTAATCCACACGCGCCAGCTTTCGAAACACATCTACTATCAAAGTTACTTTCCACTCTCACTACTGCCTTCACTAGGGACGGGTCAAGCTTATATCTGTGTGAATAGTGCTGGATAAGATCATGTACTGATTTCCCAGTTACTGCAGAATCGGCGCTCTCTGAATAAAGAAAGATGAAACGACTCTCAACTGGAACATTAGAAAAATGCATCCTGCCGCCCTCATCTACATACTTATATACTGCGGCTGAAGCAGCACATACTCCCGCGCACAAAAAACATTGCCACAACAGGTAGCAGAAAAATGCCCTACCAACAGCTGGCCCACTTCGGGCAAGATATATAAATATATGTAATACCATTGCTAGGATCTTTCGTAATCCAAAAACTAAATACACATACCACATTGATACACTTAAACGCATATATCAAACAGCTTGACAGATTTTGAGCCAGTGCAATAATACCGCATGGCTTTACTAACATGCTGAGCAGAAACCTTAACCCACATTTAATTGTCCAACGATTGGAATTTGCAATGAAGATCACATCAGACTTTCTAGTTATCGGGGGCGGAATCGCCGGGCTTTCCTACGCACTAAAGGTAGCTGAATACGGCACGGTTTCAATTATCACAAAACGTGAAATCGGAGAAACTGCAACGTGCTATGCACAGGGTGGAATAGCCAGTGTGTATTCAGAGCAGGATTCGTTTGAAAATCATGCCCAAGACACTATGGTCGCAGGCGCACATTTATCCCATCCTGAGATTGTGGATATGGTGGTGCGAAGCGGCCCCGAAGCTATTCGTGATCTTATAGAAATTGGCACTGAGTTTACCAAAAATGAAACTGGAGATTATGATTTAACACGCGAAGGCGGCCACAGTCATCGACGTATCCTTCATGCCTCAGATATTACCGGCAGAGAAATAGAACGCGCATTGGTAACAGCATCCAGACAACATAAAAACATCACAATATACGAACGACATTGCGCTATCGACCTAATTACCGAAGCTAAAATGCTTCATCGCAGGATGCAGAATAACCGTTGTCTAGGTGCGTATGTTCTCAATAGCGAGACTAACAAAGTGATATGCTTCGATGCTACTATCACCTTGCTCGCCACAGGAGGTGCTGGGAAAGTATATCTATATACGTGCAATCCCGATATTGCATCTGGCGATGGTGTTGCAATGGCATACCGAGTTGGGGCAAATATCGCCAACATGGAATTTATGCAATTCCACCCAACAACCCTTTATCATCCATTTGCTAAGTCGTTCCTAATTTCCGAAGCGGTGCGTGGTGAAGGTGCTATTCTTCGTCGCGCTGATGGTACAGCATTTATGGAAAAATACCACAAACTAAAAGACTTAGCTCCGCGCGATATTGTAGCCAGAGCCATTGACAACGAAATGAAGACGTACGGAGAAGACTGCGTCTATCTAGACATCACGCATAAAAGTGCCGAGTATATTAAAAATCGTTTCCCCAACATCTATGGTACCTTACAGGAATATGGAATCGACATGATAAGCGAACCTATTCCGGTGGTTCCGGCAGCGCACTATTTGTGCGGCGGAGTTGTGGTGAACACTTCTGGCGAAACTGACATTAAAAACCTGTTTGCCGCAGGTGAAGTAGCTTGCACTGGGCTACATGGTGCCAACCGCTTGGCCAGCAACAGCCTGCTTGAAGGCGCAGTCTATGGTGTCTTGGCAGCGAAAGCCTCTATTAAGCGAATAAAAGAACATAATCCTCCATGCCCAGCTATCGATCCTTGGGACTACGGAAAAGCCATCCCAAGCGACGAAGAGGTAGTAATTGCGCAAAATTGGGATGAAATTCGCCGCTGCATGTGGAACTACGTTGGAATCGTAAGAACTAATAAACGCTTGGCCCGGGCTCTGCGCCGTATCCACATGGTTAAAGAAGAGATCGACGAATACTACTGGGATTTTTACGTTACATCAGATCTTGTGGAGCTGCGAAACCTGGCAACAGTAGCAGAGTTGATAATCCGAAGTGCTATGGAGCGCAAGGAAAGCCGCGGCCTGCACTACAACCTGGATTATCCAGAAACGGATGACGCTCGCTGGAAAAAAGACACCAAAATAAGAAAATCCTTTTGACAGGAGCAGTAGATTGACTATTGATAACATACGAACAAAAATTGACCAACTCGACCAGAAGCTACTACACATTTTCAATCAGCGTGCCGACCTAGCCTTGCAGATTGGTCATCTAAAAAAAGAACTGGATCTACCGGTCTACAACCCAGACAGGGAGCAGTATATTTTCGATAAGATGCAAAAAAACAACCCTGGGCCTCTTGACAATCAGGCGATTAAGCGTCTTTTTGAACGAGTGATCGACGAATCTAGAACGCTGGAACGCATTAAATCGAAGGGACGTTGAGCAATGTTGGTGGTAATGAAAAAAACGACAACATCCGGTGAAATAGAGCAAACAAAACAATACCTTATCGACAATGATTTTGATTTCCACCAATCTACAGGTGCAAACCACATTATCATTGGAGTAATTGGAGATACTGCGGCTTTCCCGGCATCTGAATTAGAAAAACTTCCTGGTGTGCTTGTAGTATTCAGAATTCCTGAAAATTAACGAACGAGTAGCAGTTATGCGCTTCCCTGCTAACTGCGTGCGCTGTTTGAACCGTAACTTTTAATTACCTATAAAAAAGCGCCTTAAGGCGCTTTTTTATAGGTAATGTATATAGTAAATCAAGAAGAAAAGGCTTCTCTACTTTCAGCATATATCTCATCAAACCCCTCAAGAAGATCTAAGGCAACATCTGAGTCCAGCTTCAAATAGCGACCACCAGGCGTATCAGTTAAATCAATTTCGTCTGCAGAAGTCCGTGTTCCTATACCGCACTTATAACACATATTGACCCCCAGATTAGTAACTGCCGCAAGAATGAGTGAGTCAGGATCTACATTGTCTTCCACAACATCAATGTGTTTGCATACCGCCTCGACTAACAGCTCAGCTATGCCCCAAGAATGGAGCACAGCGGCACCTACATGGTTGTACGGATGCGAGAAATAGCTTCGCTCCAACTCTACATATCTAGCGCTACCATCATTATAAAGAGCCTGTGCCAACTCTTGAAATTCGGCAGGATTATTGTTATTGCGGACTACTTTACCTAAATTACTGAACAAACCTGCGAGGAACGCTTCCTCGCACTCGCCCTTATTTAAACTTTTACTTATAAACCTAGACGCTATTGCGCTCCCAACAGATTCTTCCCACAGTAACTTCTCAAGTAAGCCATACTGCTTATTAACACTGCACATGCTAGAAGCAAGAACCAGACTTTTAACCGTGCGCTCACCTAAAACAACCAGCGCGCCGTGCAGGGTGGTTATCTTGCGCAACAAACCATAAACAGACGAATTAGTAATTTTTAGAATGCGTGCAGAAATAGCCGGATCCATTGAGATAGTATCTGCCAGCTCCTTAATTGACATTTCAGGTTTTTGCAACAACTCCAAAGATTTTATCGCCACTATCGGAATTGACGGTAAGTCGCCTATATCTCCTGCAATTGCATTGTAATCAAGCATTTAAACACCTGTGCTAACTGTGACTCCTCCATGACAATCACCACAGGGAGGAGAGTGAACTACTAGAACCTACCAAACTCTGAGTCATCTAAGGCAATCTGAATAGCATCATTCTTCTGCGCATTTTCAGACATCCCCCAGCCATCAGGCTCTTGAGTGTGAAACGAGGGTTTAGCTGGCAATTTTTTTTGTCCTTTATTTGTGTACGGTTCCCGCTTTGTGGAGGTGAAACTATTTGACTTCCCTGATGAACGGGTGGAAAACTGTTCAGTCCCAAAATCACTATTCAACTTAAAGCGCGCCAAAAGCTCATTTAGTTGAGCGGACTGACTTGATAATTGTTCTGCTGAAGCAGCACCTTCTTCAGCATTAGCAGTGTTTTGCTGGGTTACATCATCGATACGCGCAACGCCTTCATTGATTTCAGTTATCCCCTGGGCTTGCTCACTGCTTGAAGCAGCAATTTCAGAGATAAGGTCATTAACTTTTTGAATTTCGCCTACAATCTCAGTGAATGCCTTGGAAGTGCTATTTGCTATAGAAACTCCGTGCTTGGCTTTATCGACAGAACCTTCAATAAGAGCTGCAGTTTCTTGCGCAGCTTTAGCGCTACGCGCAGCGAGATTGCGAACCTCTTCAGCAACTACCGCGAAACCTTTACCATGCTGCCCCGCGCGTGCAGCCTCAACAGCAGCATTGAGTGCAAGCAAGTTGGTTTGAAAGGCAATTTCATCAATTACCTTGATAATCTTCGAAATATTCTGTCCGGACTCATTTATATCCGACATGGCGGTTACCATTTGTTGCATTTGCTGATTACCGTTATCTGCTGCTGAGCGCGCCTGTGATGCAAGCTTATTCGCCTGATTAGCGTTATCGGCATTGGCCTTTGTCTGCCCAGACAACTCATTCATAGAAGCCGAAATCTCCTCAACTGAACTGGCAGAGTTTGTTGCACCTTCTGAAAGGGATTGGCTCGCATCTGCTACCTGCGAGGCTCCAGCTGCAATTTGATTAGCTCCAACTTGCACCTGCAACATCAATGTAGTGAGATCGTCTCGAACCTTTTTCAGTGCAATGCGCAACGTATCATCTTGGCTGCGTGGGTCAGATTCAAAGGTCAAATCCCCGTCAGCTAGTTTTTGGAGCGATACTAATATGTCATTCTGCAAAAAACCGGCAAAACTATTTATGGTAGTACCAATATGCCCAATTTCGTCTTTAGTCTTAACCTTTAGGCGTCGATCGAATCGGCCTGCGGCCATACTATCGAAGATATTCTCTATTGCCAAAAGTGGTTTTTTTACTAATTGACCAAGGAGCAAGTAAATTGCCAGTGCGGCTACAACTATTCCACCAAACCCTATCAACGAAAGTGACTTCAAGGTTTCAACAAGCCTGTCTTCCATCTGCGCGCGAACAGTATTACTAAGATCATGCAGGTGGGTCATATCATAACGTAGAAAAAAAACCCCCGCCACATCACCAATCTTTTCGGACTCATGGCACATCATGCAGTTTTCTCTCAGAATACTAGCACGAGTAACGATTAACTCGTCGCTGGTTTCATGTTCGAGATATTGATCTGTATTCTGGGCCTTATTGAAAATATCTCGGTCAAAATAGCGACCTTTCAATGATTGATCGTTAGAAAAATTGACCTTCCCGTTGGGCGCAACTATACCGAGTTCCTTAACATTTTGTATAGACGATAAATCAACGAGAAGATCAGAGAAAGCACCCATCTCTCCCATCTCTACTGAACTGCGCGAACCAATTTCAAACCCATGAAATATTGTCTCAGCTTGCGTTACATTGGCTTTATGTAGAAGTTCAATCTCATTATCAACTTGAGCTTTAAGC
>CAYPNO010000064.1:0-11118 GCA_964411865.1 uncultured Desulfuromonas sp.
CTAGCTCAATAGTCTCGGTATCTGTTTTTATTAATGTCGCCGGGTGAATATAATCGAGCTTTGCCCGCAGAACTTATATTGATGATCTCCTCTGGAAAGAGGCTGGCTGTTATTCTGAGCTCGACTACACTGAGTAATCCTCGTGGATGCTGTTTCTTAAATATCTGGATGATCTTGACCAGGAACGCTCCATGCTGGCTGAACTGGAAGGAAAACGTACCCTTCAGCACATCATCGCGGATAAATATCCCGCAGATCAGGGAGACATTAGTGGAGTTTCGGCGCTCTTGCATACGGATAAAGTAGATCGATAAGGTTAGAGCCACCACCAATCTGTGCGCCGGAAATATAGGCGGGAGCTAGAAAAAAAGAAAACCCGCCTATTTAAGCGGGTTTATGGTCAATCTTGGCTTGTTTTGGATGGTAATGGCGGGAGTAGATGGGAATCGGACCCACCGAAGACGGGATACGTCTTCCATCGGTTTTGAAGACCGTGAGCGCCACCAGGCTACTAACTACTCCCGTTCGAAATATTGTAGATTAGCACGGGAACTTATATCAGTTATGCTTGTGGGTATCAAGGGCTTTGTCCCAAGCGCGATACTCAGGGTTGCACAATCTTGTCTGCGGCAGTCATGGCTTCGATAATGTCGAGCATGTTTGAGACTTCGCCCACTTTGAGTTGCTCCTTGAGCTCAAAAAATTCGAGGCAGAGTCCGCACGAGGCCAGTTTTACCCCTTGTTGTTCAAGGAGTTGGAGAGGTTCTAGCACTTGGGAATCTGTACAAGTGAGTTTAACTCCGCTGTTGACGAATAGAATTGCTTTGGGCAGCGGATTTACCTCGCAGAGGGTGAAGATGAAGTTGCGCATCAGGATTTCGCCGAGTTCGTCGCTCCCTTTACCCATGCAGTTGCTAGCGAGATATACAATGTGATTAGGGCTTTTTGTAGTAGCTTCAGCTGGTTGAGTTTCCCGCTCCACAGAGTTATCCGCAGGGGGGATCTGACACTCCAAGCCCTCCTGGAGGGTGAGGGTCAGGCGGATGTGATCATCCATGCTTTGGCTTTCAACTACGTAGCCCTCATTTGTCGCTAGGCGGGTAACATTGGCCTGGGCGATTTCGTCTCCGACCAGAACCACCGCACCGATACCGGGATTAGCAAGCAGATATTTGCGGGCTTCGAGTACTGGTTTGGGGCACTGCATGCCACGGCAGTCAATGGTGTGCATGGGCATATCTCCTGTGCAGGGTTGTTTTTTCTATGTTGAGTGCCAGCTTACGTTACGGCGCATTCTACCCTGCAGTCTGGTTTCTCACTAGGTGCACCAGGGTTTCCACATGTGGAGTTTGGGGAAACATATCCACCGGCTGGATCATTTTAATGCGGTAGCCGTTTTTACTCAGATGATGCAGATCGCGCGCGAGGCTGTGTGGATTGCATGATACATATAGTATCTGCTGCGGTTGGACATTGAGCAGGGCATCAAGCACAGCACTATCACACCCACTGCGGGGTGGGTTGATTACCGCAACATCGGCAGGATGGGCGGAACTGGCAATTTTGGACATCACCTCTTTGGCATCTCCGACCACAAAGTTGCAGTTGGGCAATTGGTTGAGCATGGCGGCAGATTTGGCGTTTGAGATTGCTTCAGGGTTGATCTCGATGCCGGTGACCTGGGCACCACTACGGGCCATGTGCATGGCTATACCACCCACCCCGCAATAGATATCAAGGGCGTGCATTCCAGGTTTGAGCTCGGCCCACTCAGCAATAGTAGTATAGATGAAGCGCGCCTGCTCGTGGTTGACTTGAAAAAAAGAGCTTGGCGACAGGCGCAGGGAGATCTCTCCCACCTGATCGATGAGGTCGCTGGCACCCAAAACCTTCACCGTGGTGGGGCCAAAAATCACATTGCCTTCTGTCGGGTTAATATTCTGATGCACGCCGATCACTTCAGGCACTTTTTTGCACAGCCCTTTGGCTAGATGCGTGATTTCGCGATAGTTGCGCTCGCTGGTGACCAATGTAACTAGCGCTTTGTTGAATTGCGGGCTCACTCGCACTGCTAGATAGCGCAGCAATCCACGTTTTGTAACCGAATTGTAAACATACACGTCCTGCTTTTCAATCTCTTCGCGCAAGGCTTGAGCAATGGAGTTAACCAGAGGATGTTGCTGAGGGCAGTCACCAATGTCGATAACCTCATGGGTGCCCCTTTTGTACAGTCCGACCATAGCTTTACCACTAACTTTGGCTAGTGCAAGTTTGGCGGTAGTGCGGTAACCAAGGTGTTTGTCTGCCTTCTGTACCGCAACTACGGGGACATTTTTTAGCTCAGGATAGAGTTGCAGGGCATCTTTGACCTGTTGCTGCTTGTACTGCACCTGATGGTGATAGCCCATGTGCATGAGGGGACAGCCTGGGCAGGTGGCTGCGATAGGGCATGCCGGTGTGGTTCGTTGCGGACTGCGGCGTACCACCTTGATAAGCTCGCCCACGCGGTTGCGCAGCCCTTCACGTACGATTTGCACTCGGACTAATTCGCCTGGCAGGGTTCCAGAGACTAAGAGTTCTCTCCCTTGTTCGCGCACAACTCCGATGCCATCGGCATTTAGAGATTCGATGGTGGTTTCGTGTGGGGGTTGAAGCGGTTTTTTGGGGGCGGATCGTTTGCCGGTTTTCTTATTTTTATGCGTAGATGCCATCTGGATTTATGATCTTTTCGTTACTGGTAGGTGAAAAATTAAGTACTTGATTTTATGAGTTCGGCGCTACTTTATTGTCGCGTCAAGTTAGCGTCTAAACGCAAGGGTGTCAACAAAGTAGCGGTGCACCGACAGTGCGCAGCTCCTTTTTGGCGCTTGACCTTATATGCGTGTATTGCTTTATACTCAGCATCAATTTAAATCCAATGACGCTTCCTTTTCTTACCCAAGGCTTAATTATGTTGTTGCCCCCTGCAGAAGGCTATACTACCCGCGCATTGCAACTCGGGAATTTGACCATTGGTGGCGGCGCACCGGTGTCGGTGCAGTCCATGTGTAGTACCGATACCCGCGATGTTATGGCGACGGGTGCGCAGATTCTGGCGTTGGCCGCAGCTGGATGTGAGATTGTCCGTTGCGCCGTGCCTGACATCGACGCGGCTACCGCTCTGAAGGAGTTGGTGCGCATCAGCCCCATGCCCCTAGTCGCGGATATTCATTTTGACTATCGTTTGGCTTTGCAAGCGCTTGACGCTGGTGTGGCCTGTCTGCGCATCAATCCGGGCAATATCGGAGCGCGCTGGAAGGTGGCCGAGGTGGTGGCCGCCTGCCGAGAACGCCAGGTGCCGATCCGGATTGGAGTGAACGGCGGTTCGTTAGAGGCGGAGTTGCTGGAGCGCTATGGCCACGCCACTGCTGCAGCAATGGTGGAGAGCGCGCTGGGACATATTCGGATTTTGGAGGATTTAAGCTATCCACAGCTGAAGGTAAGTCTGAAGGCGTCGGATGTGCGCCGCACCGTGGAAGCATATCGCATGTTGGCGCACCAGGTGGATTACCCTCTGCATGTGGGGATCACCGAGGCCGGGACAACTTGGGCCGGAACCATCAAAAGCGCCGCTGGTTTGGGGGCGCTGCTTTGTGATGGTATTGGCGATACTCTGCGGGTGTCTCTCACCGGTGATCCGGTGGAGGAAGTGCGCGTCGGCTGGGAGATCCTCAAAGCGCTGGGATTGCGCCAGCGCGGGCCGGTGTTTATAAGTTGCCCCACTTGCGGACGCTGTCAGATCGACCTGGTCAGCGTGGCTGAAGAGGTGGAGCGGCGCCTGGCCGGATTGCAGACACCGCTGACGATTGCAGTGATGGGCTGTGTGGTGAACGGGCCTGGTGAGGCGCGTGAGGCGGATATTGGAATCGCCGGAGGAAAAGATATGGGACTGCTGTTTCGCCATGGGGTGAAGTTGCGCTCGGTGCCGCAGAGTGAGCTGGCCGATGCTCTGGTGGCAGAGGCCCTAAGTCTGGACGCACAACGGCGGTAGCAGTGATTTTTTGGCAGACAATCTGCGCTGGTGCAGTGCGCGATGTTTTTATGCACCGCGCGCTGCGCTGGCTGGAACTGCGCGCTTAAACGCCCACGCCTCGATTCTTTTGATCTGCTCTGCCATGGTGACCGAGATAGGCACGGTTCGACCGAGGGCTTCCATAATATCTTTCTGGATCATGGGGCGTTGCAGCGCCAGCGCTTCAAAACTGGCACTGGTCACCGCCTGTTCGATCTCTGCGCCGGAGAATCCCTTACTTGAATGCGCTAGGGTTTCGGGTTCAAACGCCTGTGGTTCAAATCCCTGCCGTTGCAGATGGATGGAAAAGATCGCCTTGCGCTCCTCCAAAGCAGGGAGGGCAAGGTAGAATATCTCATCGAAGCGCCCTTTGCGCAGCACTTCTGCAGGGAGCATTTCAATGGCGTTGGCGGTGGCAGCGACAAACACTGGTGCGGCTTTTTCTTGCATCCAGGTGAGGAAGTATCCGAGGACGCGTGAAGACGCACCGCCACCAGATTTGAATCCCTGGGTGGAGATGCCCGATTCTAGTTCGTCGATCCACAGTACGCAGGGTGACATGGCTTCGGCTAGCGCACATGCCTGACTCAGGCTGTGTTCAGGAGAACCAAAAGTTCCAGCATATACGGTGGACATGTCCAAGCGTAGCAGAGGCAATTTCCAGCGCGCAGCGATTGCCTTTACAAACAGGCTTTTGCCGCACCCGCTGATCCCCATTAGAAGTACTCCGCTGGGGAGGTTTTCCCCCGCAGCTAGTTGTGAGGCACCAAATGCTTGTTCGCGCTTTTCCATCCAGTGTTTTAAGTTTTCCATCCCCCCAACCTGATCTACCTGCAGATTGTTGTCGATAAACTCCAATACTCCAGATTGTTGCACCGCACGTTTTTTATCCATATGCAGCGCCGAAACAACTTCTTCCAGTTGGCTGCTGCGGGTTACTCGGGCCAGACGTAGAGCGCGTTCCAGACGGGTCAAGTCGAGGCCAAGGGCGGCACGCACCATGTGTTCCATGGCGTCTGGTTCGTCAAGAAGTTTATCTAAGAATAAATCACTAGTGCGTAGTTTTTCCAGAAAAGAGGATATCTCGGCAGCGTTTGGCAACAGGTGTGAGAGCAGAACAATATCACCTTGCAACGCCTTAGGAACTTCCAGCTCGCGCCCAAGAAAGATAAGGCATTTGTGTCCGCTCTGAGCGCGTTGCTGAGAGAAGTCTAGCAGCAGGCGCTGGATTTTAGCGTCATCGTGCCAGAGCCATTGGATATCCATAAAAATAAATACCCCTGCGTCTTTTTGCGTGATTGCATGGGCCAAAGTCTCAACTGCGGAGTTAACTGGGTTTGTTCCCGAAGTAGTTCCAGGGGTAGCTTGAAGGCAATTCCACTGGTGTACGCCGATATCCTTGACTCCGCGTGTCACCGCGTTTTGTATTAAGCGGATGCTGCGTGCTTCGTTGGTGGTGTTGATAGCGAGAATGGGGGTGCCTGCGATAATATGTTGCACTAGATTGGAGAGGGTCAGGGTTTCTTTCATAGCGGGGAGGTCCTTTGACGAATGTCTTGCATGGATTAAATGGTGCTAGATCGGCTGGGTTCCGGGGTAGGGTTGGACACGCTCCTCGGCTTGCAGCCATGGATTTATTGCAATTTAGGACAAAACAGGCTAGAAACAGGCTATCTTTTTCCGTTGTGTTTATTCTATCAGTTTCTCAATCTAGCTTCAGGGATAATTTAAAAAATGCGTTTAAGTCAGTATTTAATGCCGACCCTCAAGGAAACCCCTGCCGATGCGGAAATTGTCAGTCATCAGTTGATGTTGCGCGCCGGTCTGATTCGTAAAGTCGCCGCCGGAATTTACACCTATATGCCCATGGGGTTGCGCAGTGTGCGTAAAGTGGAGCAGATTGTCCGCGAAGAGATGGATCGGGCTGGGTGCATAGAGTTACTGATGCCCATGGTGATCCCCGCAGAATTATGGGAAGAGAGTGGGCGTTGGGTTCAATATGGAAGCGAATTGCTCCGTCTGCGCGATCGCAAAGATGCGCAGTTCTGCCTTGGTCCCACCCATGAAGAGGTGGTTACCGATGTGGTGCGCAATACGGTGAAATCGTATCGTCAGTTGCCCCTGAACCTGTATCAGATTCAAGGCAAGTTCCGCGATGAGATTCGGCCCCGTTTTGGGCTTATGCGTGGGCGCGAATTTATCATGAAGGATGCGTATTCCTTTGATCTGGATTCAGACCAAGCGGATAAGTCCTACACTAAAATGTATGACGCGTATCAGAGAATTTTTCGCCGCTGTGGCCTGAATTTTCGTGCGGTAGAGGCTGACACTGGCAATATAGGTGGATCTTCCTCGCATGAGTTTATGGTTCTGGCAGACTCTGGGGAGGATGCCATCGTTTCTTGTGATACCTGTGACTACGCTGCTAACGTGGAAAAGGCGCACCTTCGCCAACCAGAAGGGCAGCGTCCAGAGCCTGCGCTTGAGATGGAGAAGGTTGAAACTCCAGGGCAGAAAACCGTGGCTGAGGTAGCAGCGTTTTTACACATCCAGCCGGAGCAGATGCTCAAAACCCTGCTGCTTGAGACCGATACGGGCGCACAGGTGGCGGTAGTACTGCGCGGTGACCGTGAACTCAATGAGATCAAGCTGTGTCGCAAACTAGGGTGTAACGAGGTTAATCTGGTAGATGAAGCGACAGTCGAGGCTCTTAGCGGTGCGCCACGTGGGTTCGCCGGCCCGGTTGGACTTAGCTGTCAGATCCTGGCGGATAGCGAGGTTGCCTTAATGGCGGACTGCGTCGCCGGTGCCAATGCTGTTGATACCCACTATTGTGGGGTCAATTATGGACGTGATTTTAGCGTGAGTGAGTTTGCCGATTTGCGTCAGGCCGAAGATGGAGATAAGTGCCCACGGGGCGATTGCAAGGGAGAGTTGCAGATCTGGCGCGGTATTGAAGTGGGTCATGTCTTCAAGCTAGGAATCAAGTATTCAGAAGCCTTGGGCGCCACAGTTTTAAATGCGGACGGTAAGGAGCAAATCCTGGAGATGGGGTGCTATGGTATCGGAATCGGGCGTAGTGTAGCGGCCGCAATTGAGCAAAATCACGATGCCAACGGTATTATATTTCCCATGCCGATAGCTCCGTTTCATGTGTTGATTACGCTGCTTAATCCTAAAGATACACAGGTCGCGGAAGCGGGCGAAGCCCTATATCTAAAATTGCAAAAGAATGGGATAGAGGTTCTCCTGGATGATCGTGACGAACGTCCGGGGAGCAAGTTTAAAGATGCAGACCTTGTCGGGATACCTCTACGGGTTACAGTCGGGGCGCGTGGCCTGAAAGAGGATGTTTTTGAAATTTCCTGGCGCAGTTCTGGTGACAAACAGATGATCCCTGTCGGGGAGGCTGTTCAGTGGTTGGTCGGACAGGTACAGATGGCCATGCAAGGAGGTATGCAAGAGACAACTACTGTGCAATCTGGGCGGGAAGAATAGGGTTATGTATCCGGTGGAGGTCGATGACAGGGGGAGAGTGGCGCTGCCGCGTCGTGTAGTGGCAAAACTTGAGACTCCAAGGTTGCAGGTGGAATCGTGCTCTGCCGGGCATGTGTTGCTTAATGTGCACGGAGCGCAGAAGCCAGAAGTGATTGTCACCCTTAACACGGTGGAAATCCCAGATGTGTTGTCATTTTTCAATATGTTTCGTAAGACCGGCATCTTGCATCTTGATCTAGTCGATGGACTGCGCTGTTTGTTCTTTAAGGATGGAGAAATTATATTCGCCACCAGTGATCGTGTTGAAGATGATCTAGGCGAAGTATTGTGTGAGATGGGCAAAATAGAGCGCAGTGATCTCCGCAATGCGCGTGCTGAGACAAGTGACATCTTAAACCTGGGGCAGGTGTTGGTTAAGCAACAATTGGTGGCAGCGCGCGATCTGTGGCTTGCAACACGGCAGCAGGTTGAATCTATAGTATACGCGCTGTTTTCATGTAACGAGGGTAGCTGTTTCTTCGTTCCCTCCGATCCGGAGGAGGAGAATATTGTGCGACTCTCCATGAGCACACAGAATCTCATAATGGAGGGGCTTCGCCGTGTAGATGAGAAGGCGCTGTATTGGCGTAAATTGCGCGGACCTGAAGCCATGCTTAATTATAGTGGGAAAACCCCACCGAATTTGAGTTCGGAAGAGAAAAACGTGATGCGTGAGCTTTACGTCACAGGGCAATCGGTACGCACCCTCCTCGGTACGAGTGAAATATCAGAATACGATACCCTTCGAATACTATATCAGCTAGTGGATAAGGGGATGCTAGAAGTAACTGAATCCGAAGAACAATTGCAGCCACTGGCGCCAGAGCTCGAAACAATACTTGCTG
Source organism: uncultured Desulfuromonas sp. (assembly GCA_964411865.1). GTDB lineage: Bacteria > Desulfobacterota > Desulfuromonadia > Desulfuromonadales > Desulfuromonadaceae > JAIVHC01. The sequence goes on from CAYPNO010000064.1 coordinate 8,434, forward strand.
TATTCAATGAGATGTTGGCATTGCTCTACGCACAGGTCAGTCCGCACAGCGCTAAAATGCAAACAGAGATCAACTTATTTATTCGCGAACTGCCCCATCCTCACATATATGTATTTCGCGGGGTGCGGATCTCCCCTGATGGAACCCTGGATATGCATGCTATGGCAAATAATCTTCATGGGCTTGAGTTGGACGAGCAAAAAAGTCTGCTAGTAGAAGCACTCACAGAAGTTGTATATCAGGAATGTTCTATGGCTCGGCGGGATTTGGGGGCAGAAGCCGCAACAGATATGGTGCGTAGAGTGCAAGAGTTTGCTGTCCGCGCGCGCAGGTTTCTTGACTGATAACGTGACTAGGTTGGTATTGTTCCTCCGGCGTCGCCTGAAATGATGGAGATTTATGATGAAAAATCGGCTTATCTTTGCGCTGGACGTGGATACGCTTGAAGCTGCGACACGCTGGGTTGAAATGCTCAAAGGAGATGTGGGAATGTTTAAGGTGGGGAAGCAATTGTTTACCCGCTGTGGTCCTGCGGTTGTGGATACGATCCATGCTGCTGGGGCCCAGGTTTTTCTAGACCTTAAATACCATGACATCCCCAACACTGTTGCCGCAGCAGCTGTTGAAGCAGCGCGTTTGGGCGTTGAGATATTCAATGTGCATGCGTTGGGCGGGGGCAATATGATGGCTACCATGCAGAATCGCTTGTGCACAGCTAAGCGGAAAGAGGGGCTGAAAACTCCTATAACCCTGGGAGTGACGGTTTTGACTTCTTCTAGCGCAGAGGATTTGCGAGCAGTAGGGATTGAGCGCCCAGTAGATGAAATGGTTGCACGATTGGCGGTTTTAGCTAAGAAGTCTGGCCTTAGTGGGGTGGTGGCTTCCGCTCACGAAGTTGGGCTGATTCGTGCGGCGTGCGGCGAAGATTTTATTGTGGTGACACCTGGGGTTAGGCCAGCATCGGCGACATTGGATGACCAACAGCGTGTTGTCACCCCAGCGGGGGCCATCACTGCTGGAGCCAACTATATTGTGGTTGGGCGTCCGATTTCGAATGCAAAAGATCCAGTCGCTTCTGCACGCGCCATAGTTGCAGAGATGGAAGGCGCCCGTGGCAAAGGATAGCACCAAGCATAGGCTTGTATGCGGTATCAATGTGGTCGCCGCCGTCTTAGAGGAAGGGGGGGCCGCCAGTGCACGTTCGCGCGTCCATTCTCTTATGTATGAACGTGAGGGTGCAAACCCGCGAGTACAAAAGCTCATAGACTGCGCGCGTCGGCGCAGCATCGATGTCCAACAGGTGGAGCGCAGTGAACTCACTCGCTTATGTGCTACCGACAGGCATCAGGGTGTTGCTGCATACACGGAACAAATGGAGCACAAATCTTTAGCACAAGTATTGCGGGATACTCCACCTGGCAAGCGCTTTTTACTCCTGCTGGACAGCATAACTGATCCCCACAACTTCGGTGCTTTGATCCGTTCTGCTGCTGCGGCTGGATGTCAGGCGGTGATATACGCAAAAGATCGTAGCTGTCAGGTGACGCCGGTGGTGGAAAAAGCCGCTGCGGGAACTGTTAACAAAATCGCCCTGTGTCAGGTCACCAATTTGGCGCGTACAATAGACACACTTAAGGCTGAGGGTGTTTGGGTGTATGGGCTGGCGCTGGAAAATGCTGCGTCAATTTATGCAACCGACCTGCGCGGTGATATGGCACTGGTCGCGGGGAGTGAGGGGAAAGGGCTGCGCCCTGGAGTCTTGCAGGTCTGCGATGCTGCGCTGCAGATACCGATGCCTGGTGAGATTGAGTCCCTTAATGTATCCGTAGCTACAGGCGTTGCCTTATTTGAGGCCGTCCGTCAACGCCTGCAGGTAGAAAAAAGAATTCAGGCATAAGAAAACGAGGAAAATAGTTGACACCAGAAATTAATTCAACTATAACCCTCTCCGTTCGCAGGCAAGAAAGTACCGAGAAAAAAGGTTGCAACTGGTGCCAAGATAGGGTACACATTGCAACTCTGCGCTGGCGTAGCTCAATTGGTAGAGCAACTGACTTGTAATCAGTAGGTTGGGGGTTCAATTCCTCTCGCCAGCTCCATAGAAAAAAACAGGCGCAAGCCTTTCAGAAAGTCCTTTGGAGGGATACCCAAGTGGCCAAAGGGAGCAGACTGTAAATCTGCCGTCGTAGACTTCGGAGGTTCGAATCCTCCTCCCTCCACCAAAATTTCACTTCGGGTGAATATGTTTCCTTGTTACTGCAGGAGCTTTAAGCGTTAACTGCGGGATAAGGGCAGGCTAGCCCAGGGTAAGCGTTTCAGTATGAGCGGGAATAGCTCAGTTGGCTTAGAGCGTCAGCCTTCCAAGCTGAGGGTCGCGGGTTCGAGTCCCGTTTCCCGCTCCATTTTTGCATAGTGTAGATGGTTTGTCCGCCCACATAGCTCAGTAGGTAGAGCACTTCCTTGGTAAGGAAGAGGTCACCGGTTCGAATCCGGTTGTGGGCTCCATCTGTGTTGTGGTCTTGGTTATTGAAGTGCCGTTTAGAGTTGATTTTGATGGGCTTGATAGGAAGGGCTTGGTGCCCAGATAAAGCCGAACTACGTTATACAAATAATTCAGAAAAGCACAAGGGGGAGTAAGTTATGTCCAAAGAGAAATTTGATAGAAGCAAGCCGCACGTCAACATT
>CAYPNO010000065.1:0-10933 GCA_964411865.1 uncultured Desulfuromonas sp.
CCCCTGGTTGCAATCCATAATCCATCAGATCCACGCCCTGTGCCAGTGACTTCGCATCGAACCCTGCGCTATCCACCAGCGCCATCACATTGAGCCTCACGACTGGGTTTCGATTGGGCTCAAACAACCGCCGGTCATCCGCCCGCCCTTTCATCATTAGGGCAAAGCCTGACATCTGTGCTGCCCGCTCGTCAATGTCGAGACCGAAGAGGTTATTCTCAAGGATCAGCTTAGCCACATCCCGTTGACGATAGCCGCGCTCCAGGTAGATGGCCTTGAACAGATCATAGGCCTCCACCAGGATGTGCCCTGAACCGCAGGCCGGATCGATCAGCGTCAGCTCTTCGGGATCGAGCGTGTTGGGCGTGATGGCCGCGAGCTGCTCCGTAACCTCGTCGGTCTGCTCAGCAGGCTCAATGTAGTAATCCATCTGAGTTTTGAGTGGTGATTCTGGATAGGTCGCCAGCCACTGCGCGCCAAGGGAGTTCTGCACCATGTACTTGACGATCCAGTTTGGCGTAAAGAGCTGGGTCGCCGCCGGAATGTCTTCCGACTTCACCACCTTGCCGATGACCTCATCCTTTTTCTCCGCAATATAGAACTGGTAGAGCCAGCCAATGATCTCGATCTGCTGCCAACTCTCCTCATCAACCTCACTCACCAGCTTGCGAATCACTGAGTCAGAGTGCAACAAATTGTCTGGCAACAGCAGCTCCGATGGCCCGTCAATCGATTCAAAAAGAAACGGCATCGACCGATGCAGCGAATTGCACTCGGCAACAATCAGCATGCGGTAGAGTTCGGCATCCTTAGTGCCGTCGAGTTTCAGCTCCACGACCTTGTCACGATCCAACCCGGTCAGCTCAACATGAGTGGCCTGCTCCAGAATTTCAGGGGTCGCGCTGCCACTTGGATTACTCAAAACCCTAAAACCATGGTCAAGGTAGTTGTGCAACTCCATATAACGCAGCGCCATAAAGCGGTTGAACCAGGTGTAGGCGACCTTGCGCATGGTCAGCTCAAAACCCTCACGCTGTACCCGCTCGATCAACCGATCACGCTGGGTCATCATCTTTATCGGGAATGGCCGCCCGGCGATAATGGCGACATCGCCTTGAACATCAGCGGCCTCAATCTTCTTGGCATCAATGCCGAAATAATGGGCGCGTTCGGTAACGGCTTTTATAAAATCCCGCCGTGCTGCCGGGGCATAGGATTTAAGTTTGGCTGTGTTCATTACGGTCGTTCTCCAGAGTTTATTTAAATGGGTGCAAAAGACTTATAACCGATGCGGTTCGTTCCTCACCACATCCTACCAATAGAGGTTTTGCACTTTGTCGGATGCGGCGAACCTGTGAACCGCATCATTTTTATGATGAGAGGTGACGGTTCGGTATGTCCCTACGTTTTATTTTTCTGTCCGGTTAAGCGATACTTTTGTAAGCATACTGCACAACCGTTCTTCATCATCTAGAGGATGCTCGACGCCGAGCACTTCACCATTATCAGCAATACCAATAATAAAACGCCCGCCTGCGGTATTGGCCAGCGCAATCAGCGTCTTCATGATCGGTTGCGACGAAGAAAGATCGCGTTTAAACTCCAGTTGTTTACCTTCTGGATGGCTGAAAAGCTCTGCAATAGGAATTTTCATAGCGGTACCTTGTGGGAATAAATTACTTAATCCGAATACGAGAGCCCAAACTTAACGCAGCATGCAACTGCAATCTCATCTCCGCAAGATATTCATCAATATCCTGTTCTGATTCGAGATACGCTTTTTTCTGAACACTTGCGGCAGAAATATTTTTAACCGGCTTTGTTGGCTGTTCATTGTTGCCTTGCTCTTTTTCAATCAGATCAATCGAGTCATCAACGGCTTCGCTGAGTTGGTTCAGACCGTAGGCGATTGAAGGGATACTTTTTTCACTGTCAATTTGCTTGCGGATATCTTGCAGGGGTTTAAGACTTTTATTGCTAAGAGCAGAATCGGCTTTGTACTCCTTCAATGTCTCCTTTACCTGAGCAATGCTTTTGTCAACCGCTGCAATGACGTGGAGTTTCTTCGCTTCAATGAGGCGATCATTGACTGCGCCAACAGTCTCAATGAGTTTGTCTGTTTCACGCAGCATAGCGTAGGGGCTTGTTGCTTTTAGTATTTCAGCCATACGCATCAATGCCGAACGCGCGGTAGAATCTTTATCCAAGTCTGATCTGTTTTGCTTAAACGAGGTGTATTTAGATTGTAAGCGTTCCCAGGTGGGACGTTGCTTTTCGAAGAAATCATCGAGCTGATGCACATCATCAGTAAGATCGAGCAAATCTTCCTTGGCTCGGCTGAATGCAGTAAAAAACTCATAGGTGTCTACAATAGCAGTTAACTTGCCCATCACCGCTAATCCCTCTATGGCTTCTTTACCTCCGGGATATTTGCCGGTACTAGCTAAGTTTCCGTACCCTTCGAGCTTGCGCTGCCAGTCTGCGAGCCTTGCGCGTAAGAAAGCACATAATCCATCTTCAGCATCGGGCCCAATCTGACCGAATACTTCCTGCCCCAATCGACGTGCATTGGCCAAATCTGTTGACGAGGTAGTTTTTCTTTTGATGAGGGTAACTTGCTTCCACTTAACTGATTTTATCAGGTAATCGACAGCCTGTTTCGGGGTAGCGGCAGCACCTTCAACTTTTAGGTTTATTTCCCCGGCCATCACCAGTCTGGCGATCAGGAGTACCACCTCCCAATCTGGCCAGCCATAAGGCTTGCGGGTAAACTTTTCTACCAGTTCATCCAGCTGAACTTTGTGGCTTTTGGCAAAGGACAGGTCAATATATTGACGGACTTCTTTGTAGGCTTCCGCATTGCTTTCTGTCCCTTCCAGCGCAAAGCTCCCCTGCCCTATATCATCGGACAAGAGGGTGGCGCGTATTTCCCTTACGGGGTCCTCGTGGAGTCCGGTTATGTAGCCGAGTTTGGTGTAAAGATTTTGAATCAGATAGTTGAGCGCCTCTGCAACAATAACAGGCGCTGAAGCAGCTTTAAGCTCTAAGGTTTGCCCCAAAGCATAGCCATCACTTTCGACAGTCAGTTCATGCAGCAACGTGGTCAGGCGTTCGCGCCGGGCTCTGTTCTCGTCCGCGCGTTCCGAGAGGATACGTTTTAGGGGTTGGGGTGCAGAGTCGGTATTTTTGAGGCGGATATATTTATCGGTTTGGAGATAGATGCGAATTTCGCCCACGAGCTCTTTGGAGTTGCCGACCTTGAATACAACCCTACCGCCGTCTTCGGTGCTGTGCATGATGCATTTGCTCACCCCAAAGAGGTCATAGTCTTCGTTGAGGGGGGTGATAAATTCGATGCTCAAATCTTGGTCGGCTTTGCTGCCGTGCACTCGTCCATCACAGATCCGGTTATAGCCATAGTCGCGCTTATTGGGGATAAAGCGGTGCTTGTTCTGCCCCTTGAGTACGTCATCAAACAGCATATCGGTAAGTAATTTGGCTTCTTCGGAACCGGAAATTTCAACGTTTTTGATTTCTCGACTGACATCACGCTCTTCGTTGGTCAAAAAGAAAAATACGTCCCCACTGCGGTTGATGAGCGTTTCTTTTTCCAAGCGTTGAAGGCTTTCTTCAAGCTGGCGTTTGAGAGAGAGTCGATCTGCATCCACCTTGTCGATACAAAGGGTTACGAGGTTGTCGATATTGGACTTGATCAGGTCAACATAGCGAACCAGGAACAGGGTTCGGAGAAGCTCTACATCAATTGGCTCCAGGGCTTCGTTATCGTTGGCTTGCTCCACAGTCCGTTTAACGGATGTGTCGAGAAAACTCTCTATTGCAGGATAAAAAGCGTAGAGAGGCACTAATGCGCCGATGTTTTGACTGGCTACCGACTTTGCCGCGTGCTGGAAAGCATCTAGCATGGAACGTTCACCCATCGCTAGATGGAGACCTGTAGCCCCCGCTTTACGGATCGACTCAAAAATCTTCTGCAGCAGGATGTACTGGTAAGGGGCAAACGGGTAATTGTCGGTAAAACTATGTTCATTGCTGAATTTTTTAAGCGTTGCGCCATCGGCGAAGCTGATTTGATTTTTGAGGATCTCCCCCTTTTCCTGAAACAATTCATTCAAGGCATGTTGAGCGTCATCAGTTTTAGCCAGTAAACGCCGCCGAATCACCTCGTCGGTATTGGCACCGGACAGTGAGGGCCGGGTATAGAATCGCCCCTGAATTTTGGAGAAGTCCTGGCTTTTGACGGTTTTGAATTCGCCGAGGATGGCGTTGATATCTTCCTGCGAAGTCACAATTACCCAAGCTCGCCCCTTGCAAATCAGGCCTAGATCTTCGGTGATGGTCTGCAGGTTGAGCATCAAGTGGCTATCGGAACCGATAAACTGCCCAATTTCATCGACGAGGAAGATCACCCGATGCTCATCGCTCTTGCTATCGAGGTAGGCCTTGACCAGTTTGGCAAACTTCTCGATGCTTAAGGTGAAGCGTTCTTCAGCTTTTTCATACCAATCAACAGCAGCATCGCGACTCATCCCTAACGCTTTAACTAAGGCACTGACAATCTCATCGTGAAGAAATGAGTAGGTGTCGCGTTCTTCTTGCCAGGTACCGCCATGAGCCTCTTGAAAGGCCTGCTGAAACACATCGAGAACACCTTTAGTGGCAAGGTAGCGCTCCATTTCGGCGATATGGGGAGCTTCACCGCAAAAGCCTTGCATCTCGTTGAAGACGCGATAAAAGACCCGAAGAATCGCGTCGCGCCCTTCTTTACTGTCAGACTTGCTGTCGATATTAAAGAGTAGAACATCCTTCTCTCCAGTAACCGCGCGCTGGATATCCGCCAGCAACAGCGCATCTGTGATTTTTGCAGCAAAGAAATCTAGCGCGCGCTTCTCATCCCCAGATTCAGGGTCATACGCTAATCGGTTACTGAGGAGGTAGGAAAGAAGCTTGATAAAGTGAGACTTACCGGAAACAAAAAAACCGCTGACCCAAACCCCCATACGCGCGGTAATGGTCGGGCTCGTTGGCTGATCAATCGCATCTAGGTAGACTTGAAAAAACGCACGTAGATGTTTATCCAGCTCTTTTGTAATGACATATTCGTCCAGCTCTTGCCAAATGCTCGCAGCATCTTGCTGATCAGCCTTAACCACTCCATTTATCGGGCGAAATAAATTCTTTTCAAAGATGGTCTGGATCTTCATATATTTGTCCTCTTGCTAATCAACAAGTCGAAATGCTCGATAGTAATTGCGATCTTCCAGCTGCCCAAAAAGGCTAAGTCCTTGGCCGTCATACACGCCTGGGTAGAACATGACGAGAGGAGTCATTCCCATTAACGCATGTAAGTTGTTGAGCAACGTGTGAGAACGAAGTAGCGGCCAAGCGCTGCCAACCCCAGTCATAATGACCATGTCGGCATCTTCCGGCTTTGCTTTGGCTACGAAAGCTTGTGCGATTTTTGTTTCATTCAGGGGGGCAGTAAGCGCTTTTTTCAGGGCTTCATCGCCCTTTTGTTGCTGAAGGGTGAATATTTTGTCTAGAAGTTTTCGTTCCGTGAGGTAATCGACTATAAGCTCGAAAAGGTTGACGTGGTGAACACGCAAATCAGGTCTTTTTTTGGCGAGATGTTCGAGGACGATTTGCGTGTGCGCACGCACGGCCAACTCTTCTTCTGGAGGATAATCGAAGATATAGAAGCCAATATCCCCACCCTGCCCGAAGCTTTTAAGAAACTCGTTAGATTCTAAGCGCGGAAGTATTTTATTCAGACGTTCATTCAAGTGTGCATTCATTTACCGATCTCCATACAGCGGAGGATGTTGTCGTAAGGGTGATTAAGCAGGTATTCTCTGACTTTGGCATGAATCGCTATCGGAGCTATCTTCAAATTGCGACTGTTCTCCAGATAGCCGACTTCAGCCAAGGTTCGAGTGATAACTTCGCGTAGCTTTTTTTTGGTTGATTCAGACCAGCCCGCAACGCGTTGGTCGCGCCCTTCACACTCAGCCATGAAATTGGTCCAGTCGCTCGGAGTTAGTTCTTGCTTGAACGTTCGGTAGTGCTCTTTGATAACTTCGTTCAGGAAATCTTCCAACATGCGGCTATGCTTGATGGCAGAGACCAGCAATGTTTGCAGCGCGACTTCTCGGTTATGATCCAGAACTAACAGCCAATGCGCTTCATCCATCGGTTCTAAGCGATTTCGGATTAAGCGCGCCATCCGTTTGGCGCTTGCCGGCGATTTTTTTTGCAGAACGTTATCAACAACTAAGGCCTTATGCCAGGCCGCAGCATCGACAGTTTGCCCGATCAAAAGCTTTGCTATTTCGCGCGATTCTTTTAGAAGCAAAGAACCTGCTGAGATTTCTGCATTGTAGCGAGATGTGTTTGAGCTCAAGAAAATGCCTTATATCGATTTATAGTTGATTTATGGCCATGGAGATTACCAAGATGGACTGCTAGATTTTAGGTAGCTGCTAAAAAATTAGATCTCTTGCTTGTGATTTTTAACAAATTAGAAATTTAAAAACATCCTACTTCCTGCATGATTACTTCGTCAAGGTGTATTGGTGGCGAAACCGCTGCGAGAAAGGGTGACAGTGTTTGAGCTATCTGGCGGTTAAGAAGCAGGTTTCAGCTTCGAGCCAGAACCAGGCGTTTAACGGCCTGCTCTTATTGTATCGGCATGTTTTAGGCCAGGAATTTGGCGCAGTTGAAGGTGTGGTGCGGGTTACGCTGGAGCTTTTACCGAAGGGCGGCTGGATGAAAAATGGCTCTACCTACAAATAAAGGGGATAAAAAATTCCATCATAAAAAAAGGGACCAGCCGTTAAGGCTAACCCCTTGAATTTATTGGTGCGCAATGCAGGATTCGAACCTGCGACCTCTAGCTCCGGAGGCTAGCGCTCTATCCAGCTGAGCTAATTGCGCATGCGGAGGATGGTATAACGTATCCACACCAAAAACGCAACCGCTAATCCACCCTTCTCGACAGCTTCCCAGATCCCTTTTTTGCATTTTTTTCGTCTACAAACGAAGCCTATCTAGCCACTACAACAGTCTGTATTCCTGCCACGCCCCGGCTATAACCCTAGAGCTTTAGCCTCAGAAGCCAACACCTCTGGCGCAAGCTCTTTCCCTGCTGCATGGGCACATTTCAGGGTATGGAGATACATTTTCCTGACCTGTTTTTCTCCCACACGATGAACGCTCCCGCCACTAAACCGCATTAGCGGTTGTAGTGGGGGTTTCTTCTCGGGTCAACGAGGTCTGCGCCTGCGACGGTTGCCGCGTGCGACTAACATCCTCTCTACCGAGCGTAACTTCGGGTCGTCCCAACCCTAGTTGTTTCCGTATCCCGCTTTTACGCGGCTTTTTGAACTGGATCTCACCCGCGAGTAATGCGGTTACGCCACGTTGTCTAATGACACCGGCGGCGTTAAAGTCGGCATTCTCGTGATGTCCGCAGCGTAAACAAAGAAACTCGGCTTGTGATAGCCGGTTCTCCGGGCGAATGTTACCGCAAAGGCGACATTCCTGCGAACTATGGTGAGGCTTGACGGAAATGACCAACTTCCCGTCACGGCGTGCCTTGTATCGTGAATAGGTTTCGATCAAACCCCAACTGCTTTGCAGGATTGATCGGTTCAGTCCGGACTTCTGTTTGACCCTCTTGCCAGGTTGTTCGATAGTGCCCTTGGCGCTTCGGGTCATGTTCTTGATCTTCAGGCCCTCAAAGACGATCAGACGCGCATCGGTATCGACCAGGGCGCGGCTGGTCTTGTGGGCAAAGTCCTTTCGCACATCGGCCTGATAACGTTGGAGTCTGGCAGCGCGTCTTAGTGCCTTCTTTTGACGCTTCGAGCCTTTCACCCGCCGTGCGGCTATCCGCTGCCAGCGTTTCTTGTAGCGTTCAGCACGTTCGAGCTTCTTTTGCTCATGGGCGAATAGTGCAAACCCAATTCCATTGGAGGACGCAGCCGGAATCGCAACGCCCCGGTCAATACCAACGGTTTGCTGCAACAGATCACCTTCGGAGAGTTGTTTAAGATCAGCAGCCAGCTCCGCATCGGAGATCTCCGGCACGCCGTCATCGGTAGCAAAGGATACGAACCACCGTCCAGCATCGACGCTGATCGAGATCGACGCCGGAGCTTCTGAGACCGGAAGGTGTTGCTTCATCAGGATATCCCCAACGGGGAATTTCTTCGTCCCAAGTTCCAAGTGAGCAATATCTTTCTCGATCTGGAAGCTGAACAGCTCCCGTGTGAGTAAGACCGACTGCCGACCGTGTTTCTTTTTGATCTTCGGCCGCCCGGACACAGAACCGGACTTGTATTTCTGGTACGCATCGCGGAACCGATACGCGCCGTTTCTTAAAACCTGCGATGGGACTTCTCTTAAAAAATCTGTTTCTTGCGTAATGAACTGTGAGTATTTCTGGTCTAGAGGTACGGGTATCCCGCATAGCGCGAGCGCTTTCCGGGCAAACCACCGGAAGTAGCGGTCCTCGCCAACTTTCGCGTTATAGATAAAACGCTGACAACCAATCCATTGCAGCAGGGTTTGCTGCTGCGTAGTGGTTGGATATATGCGGAATTTCTTGCCCTGTGTCATAATGTTATGATACGCTAAGCCGCATGGAAAATCAACCAACAAAATCGAGCAGTCATGCCGTTTATATGCTTAGGCTACACGTTGTTTTTGTGACGAAATATCGGCGCAAAACGCTGACGCCGGAATTGCTTGCGTACCTCCATGAAGCGTTTGGTGAAATTCTAAAGAGTTGGCGTTGCGAGCTGATTGAATTCGGTGGCGAAGAAGATCATGTCCACCTTCTCGTCAACATCCACCCTGCGCTGAACATCTCGACATTGATCAACAACCTGAAAACCGCATCAGCTCGCAGATCGAGATCCCGCTTTGCCGAACATTTGAGCCAATTTTATTGGAAACCGTATTTTTGGCATCGAGCCTATTTTGCCGGTACGGTCGGAGAGGTGTCTCTTGAAACAATCAGGCGGTATATCCAGGCCCAAAACACAGAAGAAAAACCGTCTCGCTAGACCCGCCCGCTGGCTATCGCCTAGCAGGGGGAATGCGCTCGGCATTATTCAATGGGTCTATCTCTACCCGCTACAATGTGTCCTTCCCACGAAACCATGGTTCCGCCATATTTACAAAGTTCCAGACATTGCTCCCAGGTAAGAGTCCACAGGTCGGGAGACTTGTTATTTTTCACCCAGGCCTTAAAATCAGGTTTTTTCTCCTGAAGTTCCTGTGCGCTCCACAGATCGCCCTGCGTTTCTTGCTGTTTATTCATTGGCACTTGGAAAAACCCAATCCGCTTATTTGCTTATTTCAGTATAGGCAATATGTGTCAGCAACATATATTATGCTCATTCTTGCAAAAAGTGCCGCACTAATTTACACTCAGGCGCACCACATTTCCACCCTTTATGAATGTTTACCCTGCACCAGTACAACCTGAACTAGGGCAAGAAACATCTTGCACATCCTAGGTTAAAATGCAGCTAAAATCCATTTAACATCATCTAGATTACAGAGGTCAATTACGTGAATACTTCGGCAGACCAGCAGGAAGCAGTGCAACAGTTCCGAGATAAGTTGATCCAGGCGCAAAAACAACTCGGAGCGAAATCCTGCTCCGACACAGAATTTAAACAGCTCTGTGCCTTTATCGACCTGCTCCACGACAATGCAGTCCCAGCGGACCTTGCCATGCTAGAACCAGTTGATTTAAAAAAGCTGTGTCAGCAGATGCTAGATCAGATCAGGCAACGTCAGGGAGAGCTAAGTATCCGCTTTTTCCCTATAAATAGTCAGGATCAGGGGATTTTGGTGTGTAGCTGCAATGAAGCGCCTTTTCTACTCGATTCCTTGTTGCTGCTATTACGCCGCGAGCGTCTGTGCTGGCAGGTTATTACCCACCTGCGTCTGAAGATTACCCGCAGTGGCACTAACATAATTGCTCTACAAGATGCAAAACTGGAACGCGCGAATGAATCACTGCTTATTGTGCAGAGTGAAGGAGCGGCAGGAGCGGCAGAGATGCTAGATAAAATTCAGCAGGTTTTAACTGCTGTGCTCCAAGTCGCAACAGATCACAATGCGCTACATAAAACTATGCAACAATTACAGCCACAGGCAGACAAAGCAGGACATGGCAGCTTCTGGAACTGGCTGTTAAAAGACAACTTTGTCCCCTTGTCTTACCGACAGCTGCGCGCTGTAAAACCTGAGTCAGGACAAACAATGGCACAATCGATAACGGGGACTGCGCTTGGAATTGATGCTGATCCAGCGCACAACCGCCTCACTCTTCCGCAGAATTATACCCTGTGCGATATAAATACACAGGCATGTATAACCCAGAGCGACTCCCTAGCTGTGACCCAGAGCTCCAAATCCAGCCCAGTATGGCGCAATGAATTACTGACTTACATCTCCTTGCGGGGACGAAACAGTGCTGGCGAAAATATAGTTCACGATATCGCCGGCCTCTACACTAAGATTTCTCGCGGGAGTTCAGCTCTTGAGATTGACGAACTACGCACCAAAGTGGAACAAACTATGTTGAGCCTTGGCATTGCTCCTGAGAGTTACAACTACCTGAAAACTAAAGATTTACTCTCAGCTTTTCCAATCACTGAGTTATTTTTCCTAGACCAGGAGCAATTGCAGGCCATTATAAAATCGCTGCTGTTTTCTCACCCTGCAAGTGTAAGAATAGTTTTACTTGATCACGATTCCAGACGCTTGAATCTGCTCCTTATCGTGCCGCACTCCCTAAATCCAAGCATTGACTTCCCCTCCATAGAAAAGTACCTGAAACGACAGTGTTGCGCAGATGTTATAAGTTCGCGGGTACTTCACCTCGATGCCGAACATT
>CAYPNO010000066.1:0-10807 GCA_964411865.1 uncultured Desulfuromonas sp.
CGGTAGCACCGAAGGTATTGTTTTTCTTCCACTCCATGATGCCGACAATGATCTGCCCGAGGCCGCCATAAAAAATACCCATAGCTAGAATCATGGCATCCAGGGGGAAAAATCCAGCATTGTGCAGGTTGAGCAGCACGGTGGTCATGCCGAAGCCGAGTAGGCCCAGCGGGGCAGGGTTGGCAGTGGTGTCCTGTAATGACATGTTCTGAATTTGATTGCTCATGGGTTTTCTCCTTTAGTGATTGATTGCATCAGATAACAGGTTGTGCCTCAAAGATCGTGTTTCATTTGCTATTGAAGGCGAAAGATAATTTGTAGAATAACGTTTTGCACTCATTGTGCCAATCTTTAGGCATACTGAAAAAAATATGTAAGTATCTATTTTAATTGAGTAAAATATTCACAACTAGCGTTTTGGATGTTTTGGTGTAACAGGTGTTTTTGCATAAATGCGAATATGTTGCTGTGTCGAGGGTGTTTGGCTAGGATGTAACGTAGATAATTCTTTAAGATCAGATATTTAGGTGTATTTGCAGGGGTGCAAATGCTTTTTGGGTTTTTTGCAAATAATAGTAGAGTAGGCAGAATGCACAGTTGTGAGTGAGCGGGTAGTCTTAGATGTACGCAACTTTCTAAGGATGCTGAAGTCCAAGGGGTAGCAGCGTTTTGTGGAACAGCTCATTGAGCACCAGTCCGAGTCCAGCGTAGAGGGCACTTAAGCCACATAGTATTCCGGCATAACCCGCAAGGTGGACAAGGGTTGTCGATGCTGCTGCAGTTCCAGTTGCGAGAAGGATGAAGAATAGCCATAGCAGGCCGAAGGTTACCCTTATTGCCCAACTGTGGCGGAAACTTGCCATAAATATCACTGCGGAAATCACTGCCCATATGCTCAGATAAATCCCACTAACTTCTGGAGAGGCAGGGGTGTAGATCCCCGCCGCTGCGCCGATGGTGGTTGCAAACAGGCTGATCCAGAATAGGCCATACGCTGAAAATGCTGCAGCTGCGAAAAAATTATTTTTCTTCCACGCCATTACTCCAACCATTATCTGTTCTATCCCCCCACAGAAGATTCCCATCCCAAGAATCATGGCATCCAGGGGAAAAAATCCGGCGAAATGCAGATTGAGTAGCAACATAGACATACCTAAACCGATCAGCCCCAGAGGCATCGGATCAGCAGTATTTTCGTGGATCAAGCATGTGGTGGCCAAGGGCGTGGTCTGAACCAAGGTTACATAGGTTGGCGTACGGGTTGTTGCTGTGTAGGCAGCCTGTTTTAGCGACACGCCAGGAATGGCGGAAGGCTGAAATTCTGGGCGATGTGATAGCACCTGCTGGAGTACAGTTGCGGCCGGCCACTTTACTTGAAACGGTTTTACTACTGGGGTGCCTTCGGAGCCGGGCCGGAGTGGCGGGGGTTGAAAGCTGGAGTTGTGTGTTTGCATAGGGACTCCCGCAGCGAATTGATGCTGCCCAGCATGTACGCTGGGCAGCATGCACATGTGTGACTATTTGATTTTTACTGGTACCGCACCCAAAGGAGCGACTTCTCTCTCGAATACCTCGTTGATTACCTGAGCCAGCCCAGCATAGATGGCGCTGAGACCGCAGAAGATCCCTTCGTAGCCCGCGATTACCTTCAAGGCAGCATTACCACTGAAGTCAGCGGCGGCAAGGAGAAGGAACAGCACCATCAGTGAACCAAAAACCACCTGCAGGGCTCGGTTCAGGCGGAAGGTGCCCAAAAATAGAACGGCGGTGAACAGGCCCCAGCAGGTGAGGTAGAACCCCATCGCCTGTGGAGTAGAAGCTTCGACCATGCCAGTTTTAGGCAGCAGAATGAGCGCAACCAAGGTGAGCCAGAACAGGCCGTAAGAGGTAAACGCGGTAGCACCGAAGGTATTGTTTTTCTTCCACTCCATGATGCCGACAATGATCTGTCCGAGGCCACCGTAAAAAATACCCATAGCCAGAATCATGGCATCAAGGGGGAAGAACCCAGCATTGTGCAGGTTGAGCAGCACGGTGGTCATGCCGAAGCCGAGCAGGCCCAGCGGGGCGGGGTTGGCAGTGGTGTCCTGTAGGGCCATGTTCTGATATTGATTGCTCATGAGCTCTTTCTCCTCTGTTTTTGCGTGATTGGATGTGTGTGCTGCGCAGTGCAGCAATTCTGGATGGTAACTGGCTAATTCCCTGAATTTCATGCACTCGGTATAGTCATCGGCGCAGTAGTCGACAATCATTCTGATGTCGTGGTTGGAGATGTAATCGCAACCTACGTCACAGTAATCTTCGTTTTTTCCAAAAAAAGGGCATACGCTTGTATCTTGCATTGCACTCCCCGTTCAGTGTGTGGGTGTTAAACGGGAGTATATGCATAGCGCGTGCCATTTTAAGGTGGCTACTCTATAGCCCTTTTATTTCAAATAGTTATATGGATAAAAAAGTTTTGGTAGAAGGACTTAAAAGCTGCAAGTTTGCATTTCTGCAAATATATATAGATATGAAGGTAAAGAAATAGTCTGGTAGATGTAAGAAGTGGGTTGGTACGTAAGTGGTTGAAATAAAAAGGTCCAGTTGTGCTTCAACCAAGGACGCAAGTACAACGCAATACTATTGCATGGAGCAGGAATCGCGTTGCAAGTATTTTTTGCATTTATGCAAGAGAGTTACGAAAAAGACTCCTTACTGATGGCGTGTTTTTTTAATTTACGGTAGATAGTAGCCATATTCATTCCAGCCAGTTTCGCGGCTTCCTCTACGTTGCCCTTGGTTTTCTGGAGTAAATTCTGCAGATATTCAGTTTCAAAGTCTGCCAGCGCTAGGCTGTATTCGGCGTTCAATTCTGGGGTTGATTGCGAAGGTTCTGCGCCCTGCTGCACTACATGTGCGGGAGAGGGGGCGCACGCCGGCACATTGGCTCCGGCATGGGGATACAAAAATTGTTGTAAAATCTCAAGGTCAATGCGCCCGCTATCCACCATAGTCATGCAGGCCTCTATGATATTTTCCATCTGGCGAATATTGCCCGGCCAGTCGAAGGCGCATACCAGTTGCATCGCCTCTGCGCTAAGTCCTCTTACTTCGGTGCCAAATTTCTTGTTATTTTTCTTTATGAAGTGCGTAATTAGTAGGGGCAGGTCCTGGCGGCGTTCCCGCAGCGGGGGGAGATGGATGTTGACCACATTCAGGCGGTAGAATAGATCCTCGCGGAAGGTTCCATCTTCCATGGCTTGTTTTAAATCTGAGTTGGTGGCGGAAATAATGCGGGTGTCTACCTTGATGGACTGGGTGTCGCCCAGACGCATGAATTCGTGTTCTTGCAGAAAACGGAGCAGGGTCTGTTGCACATTCAGTGGCAGGTTGCCCACCTCATCCAGAAACAGGGTGCCGCCATCGGAAGCCTCGAGAATCCCTTTGCGGTCGGCGTGGGCACCGGTGAACGCCCCTTTTTTGTAGCCGAAGAGTTCACTTTCAAGCACGTTGGCTGGTAGCGCACCGCAGTTTATCGCCATGAAACGGGCATTTTTACGCGCAGAATTGGCGTGTACCGCCTGGGCTATCACCTCCTTGCCCGTCCCCGATTCGCCGGTTATAAGGACAGAGGTATCGCGCAAGGCAACCTTGCGGACAATATCCATCACCCCCTTCAACCCAGAGGTTGCGCCGATGATATTGTCGAAATTCAAATGTCCGGCGAGCTTTTGTTTAAGCTGCTGGTTTTCTGCTTCCAGCTGGTTGGCGTGCAGCGCGTTTTTTACCCGGTACAGCAGCTCTTCCGGCTCAAAGGGCTTGGTGAGCATATCGTATGCCCCTTTGCGCAGCGCCTGAATGGAGGTCTCGACGGTAGCATAGGCGGTGATCATAATTACCGGTATATGGCTGTCGACAGCGCGGATTTTCTGCAGAACCTCCAGCCCATCCATCCCCGGCATTTTAATATCGCTGATAACCAGATCGTAAGCTCCGGGCTGGAATGCCTCAATTGCCTTGAAGGGGCTGGTGAAGCTCTGTACCTGATAACCATGGTCGCCCAGCACCGCTTCAATCATGCGGCACAGCCCCTCTTCGTTGTCGATAAGGATAATTCTGTTTTGTTCCATATTTTATATCAATGCTCAGGGTGCAGGGGGAGGCGCAGGGTCACCGTGGTGCCTACACCGATGCGGCTTTGCATCTGGATGCTACCCTGGTGTTGCTCCACGATCTGTTTGGATATCGCAAGACCCAGACCGGTGCCGCGCTCTTTGGTCGTAAAGAAAGGTTCGTAAATACGTTCGAGGGTTTCAGTGTCCATGCCGCAACCGTTATCGGTTATGCGGATGATGATTTCCTCCCTCTCTAGGGCACTTTCAACCACGATTTCTCCACTGTGGCGAATCGCTCCGCCAGCATTGAGGAGTAGATTGATGGCTATTTGGCGCATCTGATCACCATCAACCTCTACCGAGGGCAGATCTGTTGCGAAATTACAGCGGATGTTTACATGGTGCATATCCGCGTGGTTAGCCGCAAAATTGACAATCTGCTCTAACAGGGCGTTGAGATCGGTAACCTCAAGGACAGATTTTGGAGTGCGCGCATAGCTGAGCAGATCCTGCACAATTTTTTTGCAGCGTTTGCTTTCCCGTTTTATCTCATGGATGTAGGTGTAGTTGGGATCATCGACGCCTATTTTTCCCTCCAGATAACCGGCATATCCGAGAATTACCCCGAGGGGATTGTTGATTTCATGCGCAACTCCTGAGGATAAAATCCCCAGCGAGGCCATCTTTCCATGCTGCGCCAGACTTTCTTCCATCTCCTTATTCTTTTGGATAATCTCCGTCATTTTATTAAAGGTCTGGGCTAATTCTCCGAGTTCATCTGTAGTGGTGATCTCCATTTTTTCGCGCATGTGCCCCTCTTTAACGCGCCGTATTACTTGAATCATGTGTTTAATGGGGCGGGTAATGATGCTCGAAACCCAAGTTACAAGCAGCAGGGAGAATAACCCAGCCCCCATTGTGGTTATCAGGGTTATTTGCGCGGTATCGGAGCTTATCCGATCTGCGCTTTGGTAGAATTCATCCTCGTAGCAACCTACGGCGACAATCCAGTCCCAGGGGGGAAAGTACTCGTAGCGCACAATCTTGTAGCGTGGAGTTTCGAGGGCGCTGTTCTGCCATGGGTAGCGGATCCATCCTTGCCGAGTTTCGCACATCTGGCGGATAAACGCTTTGCCGTCGGAATCTCGAATATCATAGAAGTTTTCCCCTTCTTGCTCTGGATGGATGGTGAAGGTTCCGCTGCTGTCCATGGCGAAGATGTAGCCGGTTTTTGCCACCCGTTTTTGTTTGATCTTGTCCTTAAGCTCCTCAAGGGCCTGGCGTTCATAGGTGGCGTTGGCGTAGCTCTCTTCAATATAACCAGCTGCAGCGATGACCCAGTCCCATTCTGGGAAATAGGTGTAAAGTGCAATTTTTTCCCGATAATCGGTGTCACCCAGCGCTTCATTACGCCAGGGGTAACGCATCTCGTGTACAGTTCCTGGGGGAAACTTGCGTGCGCTTTCGATCATTTCGCGGATGAACTTACGCCCGTTACCATCTTCTTCGTCTAGAATGTTTTCCCCCTCACGCGCTATATGGGTCTGGAGGACACCTGCGCTGGAAAGGGTATACACATAGCCGCTGGCTCCAATGCTGATCTGATTCAGCAGTGTCCTTGCCTGGTTGACGGATAGCTCCGGGTCAAGGTGACCCTCTTGCTCGAGACGGTATTTCTCCTGAGTTATGTCGTGTGCAACCCGCAACAGGTTTTCCAACTCGCGCGTAAAGTCTTTTTTACGCTCCTGTTGATACACCTGAAACTGCTGGTAGTGAGATTCGAGCAGATGGCGGGTGAAGGTTGCCATATGTTCCAGGTCGTCGCGACTGGCTTGGTTGATGCCGCTACGTGCTAGGTCAGAGGCATTGTAGCCAACAATGTTGCCCACCAGCAGCAGCGGGAGAAAAACCAGTGGCAGGATTATGCTTAACAGCTTCCAGCGCAGCTTCATATTTTTGAATAAGGTTGTTATAGACATAGTTCTGCATACTGTTTTCGGCTAAGGTTTTGCCAAACTCTCCGCTGAGGCTTCATTTACGGAGAAAGTCCGCTGCCGGCATCGGGCAGAGAAAATGCGCGCCGGTAATGGCGAATTTGGATCAGAGCAATTTTACATGCGCTGAGGATGGGTACTCCGATGATCATCCCCAGAACGCCATATATCTTTCCCCCCATGATGATCGCAAGAATCACCAGCAGGGGATGGAGGTTAGCATAGCGGGAAATAAGAATCGGAATCAGGATGAAATTATCGAGGATCACCTGAGTGATAATAATGTATAGAATTACGATCCACCAGAACTGGGTTCCAAAGCCGAGGTCGATCATGGCGATGGTGATTCCGGGAACCATCCCCACCAGCGGCCCTATGTAGGGGATCAAATTGGTTATTCCAGCAAAAACTCCCAACAACGGTGCATAACGAATGTCGGTAAGGCTTAATCCGGCGGTTATACATAGACCTATGATGGTGGCTTCAATGATGCGCCCGCGCACAAAGCGGGCAGTCTGGCGACTGATGAGGTAGGAGAGATCGTGCACCATTTCAAAGTAGCGGTTGGGTGCCATCGCGGTAAGGCTACGGCGGATGTTGGCACCATCGCGGATAAAGAAAAATGCAAACAACGGCACCAGAATCATCAGACTTCCAAGTTTAACTGCCGATTTAGGTGTGGCGATAATGAGGAAGGAGAAGAATCTTTCTGCGCTGGTACGCACAGTTTCGGTCAAATCGTAGTGCGTCAAAAAAGGGAACTCCTCCTGCCAGGAGAGTTGTGCTTCTTTGAGATAGTTTATTAGTCCCGTAGTGTAGCGTGGGAAATCCTGTATCAAGGATGTTCTCATCTGTTGGGAATAGGTCACCAGCCAGCTGCCGGAAAACCATAACATAAGGGCGAGACAGAAAAAGATGGCTAGGGTGGAGCGGCTGCGCGGAATGTGGTATTTTTCTAGCTTACTAACTACAGGGTCGAGCACAAGGGCCGCCGCCATAGCCAGAATCATCGGAACGAAAATTCCGGCAGCAGCTGAACGCAGCGTCAGCGCGATGGTTGATGCCGAAGAGAAGATAGCTAGACCACTAGCTAGCGCTGCGGTCATTACCAGATAGAAAAACAGAAACTGGGCGCGGGTCATATTCATTGGTGCTTAGGATGCTCCATTGGTGGTCTGCTGTTTGCGCAATTCCAGGATGGCGCTCTGCAACCGCTCACTAATAACCGAAGTGAGCCCGAGTAAAATTCGATTGGCAATTTCCGGGTGGCGCTCTGTAATGGCTAACAGATCTGAGCGAAATAACCCAACCAGTTCGCAGTTTTCGTTGCACGACGCTGAGATAACCCGTGCCGCTGGGGTTGCGATGGTGGTTTCACCAAAGAAGTCCCCAGGTCCGAGGACGCTCAAATCTTCGCGCCGATTATACTGATCGCGGGTAAAAAGGGTGACATAGCCGCTGCGGATGACATACATCCCTGAACCTGGGTCTCCCTGCTCAAAAACGATCTCTCCCGGTTCATAATTACGGGTATGGAGCAAAGTTTTTAAATAGTTGAAGTCACGCCTCTTCAAATGCGAAAATACCGCGATGCGCTGTAGGAAAGCACTCAGGCTTTCCTCTTCTTTATTGGTGCGGAATATTGTGTCCCACAGGTTTTGCATTAAATGTTCTCCGTATAGGATCTTTCTTATGCGGCAAATACGTAATCCGGATGCGATTCTATATCATTCGGGATGGATAAAACCAGTAAAATTCCCGCCCATTGGGGCAAGCGTAGTGGCTCTGCTCCCTTACGAAAGAATATATGTCACCCCAACAACAGGGTCCTCTTTTTTGTAGGACTCCCACGCAGATTTTTATTATAACTTGGTTGATACGAGATTGAGATGACAGAGTTTAAAGATATAAATCTGGAGCATATTCCCACCAGTTGCGGGGTGTACTTGATGCACGACGAGGCAGGGCGGGTTATCTATGTGGGTAAGGCCCGCAATCTGCGCGCACGGGTGCGCCAATATGTACGCGGCGATGACAAGCGCGCCCAGATTCAGTTTCTGATGCAACGGGCCAAGTATCTAGAAACGGTGCTGACCGATACCGAAAAAGAAGCGCTGATTCTAGAAAACACCCTGATAAAGAAGCATAAGCCCCGTTACAATATCAACCTGCGCGACGATAAGACCTATGTCTCGTTGCGTATCGACTTAAACGAGGAATACCCTGTGCTCCAGGTGGTGCGCCGGGTTAAGCGGGATAAAGCCTTGTATTTTGGCCCTTACTCCTCCGCTGGGGCCTTAAAGCAGACCTTGAAGGAGATTCAGCGCATTTTCCCCTTGCGCAGACATGCGTGGACCCAGTGCCGTAGGCGTGAGCGCCCCTGTTTGTTTTATCAGATCGGCCAGTGCAGCGCTCCGTGCCATAGCAAAATATCGCCCGAGGAATACCGGACTCTGGTTCAGGGGTTAATTAGGTTTCTGTCAGGGCGCCAGACCGAGGTGGTGGAAGATTTACGCCGCCGTATGGGTGAGGCTTCTGTTGTCATGGCTTTTGAAGAGGCGGCGCGCCTGCGCGACCAGATAGCCGCCATCGAAGAGACTCTGGAGCACCAGAAGGTGGTGAGTGCCGATGGCGCCGATATGGATGTGATCGGGATGGCGCACCTTGAAGCCGAGGTGGAACTGTGCATGTTGTGTGTGCGCGGTGGACGTCTGGTGAGTCGGCGCACCTTTGCCGTACGTTGGCTTCAACCTGAGGATGAATTGCTCCTTGAGTTTTTACAGCGCTACTACAGTCGTGATCCGGTGATCCCGCCGACACTGCTACTCCCCCTCTGGCCGCATAGCCATGAAGTGTTGCAGCAATGGCTCGAAGAATTGCGTGGCGCCAAGGTGAATTTACTGGTACCCCAACGCGGAGAGCGACGCGAGTTGGTGCAACTGGCGCAGCGCAACGCTGCCGAGCATGCGCGTGTCCGTGGAGATCAGCGCGAAGCTCGCACTGCCGTACTGGAACAGTTGCGCAGCGCTTTGCAACTCAGGCGTCTGCCGGAACGGATGGAATGCTACGATATCTCCAACACTCAAGGAGAGCATTCCGTGGCGAGTATGGTGGTTGCTACCAACGGTGAAGCGGATAAAGATGAGTATCGCCACTATCGCATAAAAACAGTGGTTGGGGCGGATGATTATGCCTCGATGCAAGAGGTGTTGCGGCGCCGCCTGATCCGTGGAGTGCGTGAGGGGAATCTGCCCGACATGATTTTGATTGATGGGGGCAAAGGACAGCTCTCTTCCGCACGTCAGGTTGTTGAGGAGCTGGGGTTGGAACAGGAACTTGATCTGGTATCCATAGCCGAAAGCCGGGTGAAGCGCAATGTGCGTGGGCATGCGGTGGAGCGCAGCGAGGAGCGGTTTTTCCGTCCGGGGCGCAAAAATCCCATTATCCTGCGCGCTGGGTCTGCACCGTTGTTCATGTTGGAGCGCTTGCGCGATGAGGCTCACCGTTTCGCCTTAACCCATCACCGCCGTCTGCGCCACAAAGCTGGGCTCGAATCGGTTCTGGAGCAGATCGAAGGGATCGGTCCAAAGCGCAGAGTACGTCTGCTGCGTCACTTCGGCAGTGTGGCCAAAATTAAAAAGGCCAGCCTGAACGAGCTTCAGCAACTTGAATGGCTGCCGCAGGTGGCGGCGCAGGCACTGTACGAATATTTCAACCCTGATGAATAAAGAACGGCCACGCATGCAGGTTCAGCCCGTAATCTGCACCTGTGCGAGGTGCTTCTAACCGGAGGAATATATGCTCAGAGGGATGGCTATACTGCTAGGGTTACAATTAGTCGGGGAGTTGATTACATATGTGCTCAAACTGCCCCTGCCAGGTAGTGTCGTGGGGATGTTGCTGCTTCTGGCTGGTCTACGCGGCGGAATACTCCAGGTGGATTGGGTGAAAGAGGCTGCGGAGCTGCTGCTGAGTAATTTGTCGCTCCTGTTTGTCCCCGCTGGAGTTGGGGTAATGGTGTACGCCGGCTTGATCGCGCAACATTGGCTTCCCCTGACTTTAGCAGCTACCTTCAGTACCTTGGCGGTCCTCGCAGCTACCGGTTGGAGCGCACAATTACTCGCCCGCAGGCAGGGAGCAAAGGAGGATAAATAATGTTATCTGCTTTGATTCAGACACCCTTGTTCGGCATAACCCTAACTCTGCTGGTGTATGAAGTTGCCTCCTGTACATATCGGCGCTGGCCGCGTGCGCTATTAAATCCGGTCATTTTAACTGCGGGCTTCATTATTTTCCTCCTGAAATCTCTGCACATCCCCTACGCTAATTATGCCGCTGGGGGAGATATCCTGCTATTCTTGCTCGGGCCTGCGGTTGTTGCCCTGGGGCTACCGCTGTATCAGCGCCGCGCTGATATTATCTCGCGCCTGATACCAACCCTGTTTGGGGTAACCATAGGAGCGCTTACGTCTATCCTTTCTGCTACAGCGATATTGATGTTGTTTGGTAGTAGCAAAGCTCTAATTCTCTCCATGGCACCGAAGTCGGTGACCACCCCGATAGCCATTGGTATCTCAGAGAAGATAGGGGGGATTGTTCCCTTGACCGCAGCAATTGTGGTGATCACCGGGTGCTTTGGCGGCATGGTCGGCCCCGCTTTCTGCCGCGTGCTGCGCATTCGTGATCCCTTTGCGGTTGGTCTGGCTATGGGCACTG